>JBBAFB010000017.1:0-24426 GCA_041655595.1 Bacillota bacterium | reverse complement strand
GATAGGGAAAACGCCGAAAGGGGTGCGATGCTCTTTGCTGATGGCTTACCTGCTGTTTTAGGTATAACCGGGCAAAAAAGTGTTGGCCAATCGGCAAAAACAAGTGTTGGGATGGGGGATAACAAGTCAATTTGGTGGATTATTGGGTTAGTGGTGGTAGCAGTTTTGGCATTTTTGTTATTGAGTACCGGAAGTATCAAGGGCTCTATTTCAAAGTTAAAACAATTTTCTTCCAAGGAATGGTCAAATTATCTTGGAGCAAGCAAACAAGGGGCAGAGGAAAAAGAGGACATTAAATCGAAGAAGACTAGGCAAGACTAGAAAAAAGCCTACCTGGGTTTTTATGTTTTTGTACTAATAAAAGTAAATTGATAGGTGCTAAAAGCCGCATATTTAAATGCGGTTTTCTCTTTTATACCCGGAGCTTGGTAAACTTGACGCTAATTAGTTTTTGATAGATAATGGATGAGGGAAAAATGATATAATTTATTGACTTGAACAATTTAGGATTTTGTCTCAGATACAAATCCTTCAATATGACGGAGGTTTTATAATGTCATTGCCTATAGTAGCTCTGATAGGGCGTCCTAACGTTGGAAAATCTACCTTGTTTAACCGTATTGTGGGCGGCCGTGTCTCAATTGTTGAGAACATTCCCGGTGTTACTCGTGACCGTATTTACCAGAGGGCTGAGTGGCTAGGGACAGTTTTTAATCTAATTGATACCGGCGGAATCATAGATAATACCATAGAAGGTACTCTTGAGGAGAAGATTCGCTCCCAGGCGGAATTAGCAATTGACGAAGCGGACTTGATAATATTTGTGGTAGATGCTAAAACGGGAATGGTACCGGGTGATCTGGAAATAGCTAATGTACTTAGAAAAAGCTCAAAAGCAGTTATCTTGGCAGTTAATAAAATTGAAAACTTTTCTGCTTCTGAGATTTTAATCGGTGATTTTTACGCATTAGGTCTAGGGGATCCCTTACCCGTTTCAGCGGCTCATGGAATGAATATTGGGGATTTGTTAGATGAGGTTATCACAAAATTGCCAAGCAGCGTAGAAGCAGCTGAGGATGAAGGGACTCGCATCGCGGTTTTAGGAAGGCCCAATGTGGGTAAATCTTCCTTGGTTAATTACATCTTAGGGGAAGAACGCAGTATAGTCAGCCAAATTCCCGGCACGACCAGGGATTCAATTAACACATCATTTGAATTTAAAGATCGCAAATACATATTGATTGATACTGCCGGAATTCGCAGGAAGTCCAGAATTTATCAATCTACAGAAAGATATAGTGTTGTAAGATCTCTCAAGGCTATTGATGACTGTCAGGTGGCTTTATTCCTAATTGATGCCGAGGAAGGTGTGACTGAACAAGATAAGAGAATTATCGGTTTAATACATGAAGCCGGGAAAGCAACAATCATAGTGATTAATAAATGGGATTTAATCAAAAAGGATACTAATACCATGAGACTTTTTGAAAAAAAGGTACGTGAGGAGCTGGTCTTTATATCCTATGCACCGACTATTTACATCTCCGCATTGACCGGTCAACGTGTTGATAAACTTTTGGAAATGGTTGATTTCGTTGATAACGAAGCCACAAAACGTTTTCCCGTAAAATTTTTGAATCAATATTTAAATGAAATTACTACTTTAAACCCACCTCCTTCCGGCAAGGGTAAGAAAATTAAATTTTCCTATCTAACCCAGACAGGTAGCAGGCCGCCAACCTTCGTTTTTTTTGTTAACCACCCGGAGGAGATACATTTTTCTTATCAAAGGTATCTGGAGAATAAGCTGAGAGAAGCTTTTAGTTTTACGGGTAGCCCGGTGAGGATGATTTTTAAGGAAAAAGGATAAGAGGTGAGTATCTATGAATATAATTTTTGCAATTTTCTGTGGCTATTTGTTGGGTTCCATTCCTTTTGGCTATTTGGTTGTACAAAAACTAAAGGGCCTGGATATTAGAAAACACGGAAGCGGCAATACCGGCTTTACAAATGTTTATCGAATCGCGGGATTACTACCTGGTTTAATAGTTTTAATGGGAGATTTAGGCAAAGGAGTAGTTGCTGTCTTAATTGGACAATGGTTTGGCGGAGAGTGGGCAGGCGTAATTTGTGGCTTAACTTCTATGCTCGGACATAATTGGTCAATTTTTCTTAATTTTACGGGCGGTAGAGGTGTGGCTACCGGAGCCGGAGTGTTCTTTGCTTTGGCACCTAAGGTGTTGCTGATCACCAGTCTTATTTGGATTACCGTCATTATTTTAACCAAATATGTTTCTTTAGGCTCAATAATGGGCGCAATTTCCGTTCCGATTCTAATGTTAATTTTTCACGAATCAGCACTTTTAACGAGTTTTGGTTTAGTAGCTGCGGGTTTTGTAATATATAGACACTTACCTAATATTAAAAGATTATTGGCTGGGACAGAATACAAATTTGGACAAAAACATCACTGATGGGAGAGATGAGATTGAAATGGAAAACAGCTGTTCTAGGCTCCGGAAGTTGGGGTACCTCATTAGCTGTTCTTTTAGCGAATAAAGACATACCTGTAACTCTTTGGTCCCGCTCCGCTTTAACGGCAGAGAATCTACAGCTATCTAGAGAGAATCAAAAATACCTACCCGGAATCAAATTAGACAATAAAATAGTTATCACAAACCAACTTCCTGTGGCTTTAAAAAATGTCAGGTTCGTAATTTTAGCCACCCCTTCGCAAACTGTTAGAGAAGTGGCAACTTTAATCAAGCCGCACCTGCCGCCTGATACCCTTATAATAAGTACAGCAAAGGGGTTGGAGCAGGGGACAAAGTTGCGTATGACAGAGGTACTTGGGGTAGAGTTAACGGAATATAGGGATCAGATCGCTGTGCTTTCTGGTCCGAGCCATGCTGAAGAGGTAGCAAGGCAATTGCCAACGGCTGTGGTTATAGCTTCTCATCGTGATAAAATTGCCCGCGAAGCCCAAGATTTACTTATGAGCCCTTCCTTTAGAGTCTATACCAACCCCGATGTTATTGGTGTAGAATTAGGAGGTGCTTTAAAAAACATAATTGCTTTGGCTACCGGGATGGCGGACGGATTAGGCTTCGGCGACAATACCAGGGCTGCGTTAATGACACGAGGTGCCTCTGAAATATCCCGCCTGGGTAAAAGGATGGGAGCTGAGCTGCTGACTTTTGCAGGGTTAGCGGGCATTGGAGACTTGATTGTAACTTGTAGTAGCATGCATAGTAGAAATCGCCGGGCGGGAATTGCATTGGGTAAAGGGGTGGCCCTTGATGAGGTGCTGACTTCTATGGGTATGGTGGTTGAAGGTATAACCACCACAAAAACGGCTTTTGAATTGGCAACCGAATTAAAGGTTCCAATGCCTATAGTAACAGAAATGTATCAAATATTATTTCAAGGAAAAGACCCTTTAGCTAGTGTAGATAACTTAATGGACAGGACTAAAACAAGTGAATTGGGTGAAATAGCAATAGATGTTTAATTAACTAAAAAAGAAGTGCTCTCAGAGCACTTTTTTTTAGTTATAGGGTAATATTCCCATGGTCAAGTCATATAGATATAGTGTTTATGTTGTACAAAGAGGAAAGCCGTAAGCATCGGAAACTCTATGCTAATTAAAATTACTCTCTTCATAAAGAGGGGTGATGATCGACTATTTTTGTTAAATACCAGGTATTAGAAGGAGGGAAACGATTTGGAGGAATCTAATATTTTATTGGACATTGCCGAACGTACAGGCGGTGATATCTATTTGGGTTTTCCGGGTCCCGTCAGAACCGGTAAATCTACTTTGATCAAGAAAATGATGGAGGTTTTGGTTTTACCAAATATTAAAAACCCCAACGAAAGGGATCGGGCAAGGGATGAGTTACCCCAGAGTGCCTCCGGTAAAGTAATTATGACGACCGAACCAAAATTTATTCCGGAGGAAGCAGTGGAGGTAACAATAAAATCGGGTTTAACGGCAAAGGTCAGAATGGTAGATTGCGTTGGATATCACGTGGATGGGGCCATCGGTTATGATGAAGACGGCCTACCCAGAATGGTAAGAACTCCTTGGTTTGAAAACGCAATACCCTTCAATGAAGCTGCCGAGATCGGAACCCGAAAGGTAATTAAAGATCATTCTACTATCGGCATCGCTGTTTTTACAGATGGCAGCATCACGGATTTGCCCCGGGAAAGCTATCTGGATGCTGAGGAGAGGGTAATTTTTGAGCTAAAAGAAAGCAAAAAGCCTTTCATTATAGTTTTAAACTCCCTTTATCCAAACGATGAGGAAACCTTGGAACTGGCCTATAGTTTAGAAAACGAGCATGATGTAACAGTACTGCCTTTAAATGTAGCGGAATTAAACGATGAAACGGTACTTCAGATTTTAGAAGAGGCATTGTATGAATTCCCGGTAACTGAGGTAAATGTAAACATGCCAAGGTGGATTGAGGAACTGGATGATGACTTTTGGCTAAGGCTTGAGCTAGAGGAAATGGTCAGGGTCGCCATAAACAAGGTTAACAGGTTAAGAGATATTGACAGCGCCATAGGCGAGCTTGCCGGTAATGAAAGGGTAGACAAAATTTCTCTTGAACTTGTGGATTTGGGAAGCGGAAGCACCTCCATAGAGATAACTACAAAAGAAGAACTTTTTTATCAAGTTCTTGAGGAGTTAACGGGGTTATATTTAACAGATAGCAATCATTTATTTAAACATATGGTAGAACTCAGTAAAGTTAAAAAGCAATATGATAAAGTTGCCAATGGCTTGGAGGAGGTTAAAAATACCGGCTATGGCATCGTTTCTCCCGAGGTGGAAGATATGGAATTAGAAGAACCGCAGTTGATAAAGCAGGCAGGCAGATATGGTGTCCGATTAAAAGCTACAGCTCCTTCTTTTCACTTGATAAAGGCCAATATTACAACGGAAATTACACCCTTAGTCGGTAGCGAACAGCAATGTCAAGATTTAATTGCATATATAATGGAAGAATTCGCAGATAATCCGGATAAAATTTGGAACACCAATGTTTTTGGTAAAACATTAAGTGATTTGGTAAGAGAAGGGATACAAGGCAAGCTTTATCATATGCCGGAAAATGCACAGGTTAAACTTCAGGAGACTTTGGAAAGGATAGTAAACGACGGTGGTGGCGGTTTGATAGTGATAATTATTTAAGTCGGGATAGCCCGGCTTTTTCTTTTTGCTTTTTGTTGAAATTCCCGTATTGACACAAATTATAACCAATGCTAGAATTTTCATGTCAACCCCTCTAAGCTGAGGGGTTTTAACTTTTAAAAGCTATATTTGCCCACTAAAGGGGTTAGTGTTATAATGTTTTAGACTTAATTATTTCCAAATAAAATTGTCTATACAGTGGGAGAGGGATGGATTGGATACAATTAAAATTGGATTACTCGGCTGTGGAACAGTAGGATCGGGTGTAGTCAAACTTTTAGCAAAAAATGCGACTGAAATTGCTCTGAAAACCGGTTCCAGGCTGGAAATTAAAAAAATTTTAGTCAAAGATCCTCTTAAAAAAAGGGACGGCAGTATTCCAGCGGATATTCTAACAACTAAAGCGGACGACATTTTAGAGGACCCTGAAATTAAAATCGTGGTTGAATTGATTGGGGGAATTGAGCCTGCCAAAGACTATATTTTAAAGTCACTTGAGCAGGGTAAAAATGTAGTAACGGCTAATAAAGATGTCCTGGCCGCCCACGGACAGGACATCTTTAAGTTGGCAAACGAGAAGGGAAAGGATCTACTATTTGAAGGTAGTGTTGGCGGCGGAATTCCTATTATTCTTCCTTTAAGGAGTTCTCTGGCAGGAAACAAAATTTCGCGTATTTTAGGTATTGTTAATGGAACTACTAATTATATTCTTACAAAGATGAGTATGGAGAATAGGGAGTTTTCGGAGGCCCTAGCGGAGGCTCAGGCTTTAGGTTATGCGGAAGCCGACCCTTCGGCAGATGTGGATGGCCTTGATGCAGCGCGAAAAATTGCTATTTTGGCTTCTATTGCCTTCCAAACAGACATTTCGATTGACGATGTTTATGTAGAGGGAATCACCGGAATTAGCTCTTTTGATATTGTATATGCCAAAGAACTGGGGTTTGTTATCAAATTATTAGGGGTGGCAACGGAAAAGACCGAGGGTATTGAGGTTAGAGTCCACCCTGTAATGCTTCCGGTTACACATCCTTTAGCGGCTGTAAATGACGTTTTTAACGCCGTTTTTATTGAAGGAGATGGTGTTGGTCAAGCAATGTTTTTTGGGCCTGGTGCGGGGGAATTCCCGACGGCAAGTTCAATAATAGGAGACTTGATGTTAGTTGCTAAACATCTTAAATTAGGAGTAACAGGAAAACTAACAGAATGTAAATTTCTATACGAGAAATCGGTTTTGCCCATTGGCGAGTTAATTTCCTCTTATTACATTAGATTGTTAGTACTTGATCAACCGGGTGTTTTAGCAAAAATTGCCGGTATTTTAGCAGATCATAAGGTTAGTATTGCTTCCGTCTTACAAAAGCGCACCTTGGATGATTTGGCGGAGATAGTATTAGTTACACATCAGGTCAAGGAGGCAAACTTTTCTGATGCTCTTAACAGGATTAGAGCAATTCCTTTTGTGAAAGCCGTAGATAGTGTTATTAGGGTAGATTTGAGTAGCAACAAATAACTTTACAGATATAATATAAAGAATGATAAATGGCAATTGTAAGTGGGGGAGAACTAATGATTACTGTAAGAGTACCGGCAACAACTGCAAATCTGGGACCTGGCTTTGATGTACTCGGGCTAGCGTTAAGCCTATATAACTTCGTAGAGATGGAATTAAGGGAGCAAGGTTTGGAAATAGAAATCAGTGGGGAAGGGAAAGACATTATTTCCCAAGACACGGAAAATATCGTATATAAAGCCGCCCAGTCGGTTTGGAAAAAATGTGGTTTTCAGTGTAAGGGGTTATATATCAAACTCGTAAACAATATCCCTTTAGCAAGAGGGTTGGGTTCCAGCGCAGCGGCTATTATCGGCGGAATGCTTGCAGCAAATGCGTTGGCCGGTAATCCTTTATCCAATGAAGAACTTTTGATTTTAGCTACCCAGTTAGAAGGACATCCGGATAATGTTGCACCCGCTTTGTTTGGGGGTTTAGTAATTAGTAATTATGAAAATGGTAAAATGCTTACTCACCGCATAGTTGTAAACAACAGTGTACACATTATAGCTACTGTTCCTGACTTTCAATTGCCTACAAAACTTGCCAGGGAGTTATTGCCCGAGTTCGTATCAATTGAGGATGCCGCTTTCAATTTGAGTCGCATTTCTTTTCTGGTTACTGCTTTTATAACAGGAAACTATCAACTATTGCGTATCGGTATGGAAGATAAATTGCATCAACCATACCGTTCAAAACTAATTCCCGGTCTTGAGGCCGCCTTCAAAAACGCTAAAAATGCAGGCGCATTGGGTGTAACCCTAAGCGGTTCCGGCCCCACTGTCGTGGCATTTTCTACAAAAAGTCAGGAGTTGGAAAACATTTCTTTATCAATGGCAAATGCTTTTCAGGATTTTGGCATTAATGTGTCAACTCAAAAATTATTACCGGATAATTTCGGGGCCAAGGTGGTTAATGGAGGTTTTTAAATAATGGGCTTAATTGTGCAAAAATTTGGCGGCTCCTCGGTTGCCAATTCCGAAAAAATTAATAATGTGGCTGACAGAGTAATAAAATGTAAAGAAGCAGGAAATCAGGTTATAGTAGTAGTTTCTGCAATGGGTAAATCAACGGATGAATTGATAGAACTAGCTTTAAATGTTTCTAAAAACCCAAAATCAAGGGAAATGGATATGCTTCTTTCTACAGGTGAGCAAATATCCATGGCAATGTTGGCTTTAGCCATTCAAGAAAAAGGGCATTCCGCTCTCTCTTTGACAGGTTATCAGGCGGGCATTATTACAAACAATTCTCATGGAAAAGCTAAAATTCTCGATATTAACACTGAAAGGCTCAATAGGGAACTTCAAAAAGGCAATATAATTGTTGTGGCAGGCTTCCAAGGGATGTCGGAAGATAAGGAAATTACTACCTTGGGCAGAGGAGGTTCTGACACCACAGCGGTAGCGATTGCAGCAGCTTTAGCGGCGGATGTTTGCGAGATCTACACGGATGTAGATGGAGTCTATACCTCCGATCCTAGAATAGTCAAAAATGCTTCTAAACTAACCAGTATCTCCTATGATGAAATGTTGGAATTAGCAAGTTTGGGGGCATTAGTTCTTCAGCCGAGGGCCGTAGAATTTGCTAAACTCAAAAATGTTAAACTTCATGTGAGAAGCAGTTTTAATAATAATTCAGGTACAGTTGTGCGGGAGGTAGAAAATTTGGAAAAGGCAATGGTAGTCAGCGGGGTAGCTTGCGATAAAAATGTAACCAAAATTGCGGTCTTTGATGTACCGGATAGGCCAGGTATAGCATACCAATTATTTGATGCATTGGCTAAAGAAGATATTAATGTGGATATGATCATTCAAAGTCATGAACAGGAAGAAAGAAATGATATTTCCTTTACAGTTACTCGTAGCGATAAAAAGCAAGCAGTCAATATAACAAAGCTAGTGGCGGATGCAATTGGCGCAAGAGGGGTGGCCTCAGATGATACTGTTGCAAAAGTTAGTATTGTAGGAGCAGGTATGAAAACAAATCCCGGGGTTGCGGCAAAAATGTTTGAGGTGCTTTATAGATCAAATATTAACATACAAATGATCTCTACGTCGGAGATCAAGGTTTCCTGTGTTATTGAAGAAATAAAAGCTGAGGAAGCTATTATAAATTTACACAAAGCATTCGGTTTAGATAATTTGGTGTTTAAAAGTTAAGGGAAGAGGTAAAATAGAATCCAGTAGTAGGCCGGCGAAAAAAAGCTTAAAACTTGACATAAGCCTAAAAAAATATTAAAATGACCATTGTCGGGGCGTGGCTCAGCTTGGTAGAGCGCTACCTTGGGGTGGTAGAGGCCGCTGGTTCGAATCCAGTCGCTCCGACCATTTTTATCACAAAAAAAGCTGGTAATTAGCAGGTCATAAAAATGTCGGGCAGATGCTCAATAAAAAAGAATTTATGAATTTATAGAGAAACCTCCTGGGTATTATCAGGGAGGTTTTTTGTGTGTCTATTTTGATACTTTTTAAAAGTATAATTAAAACTAACATAGAGCAATATATTTTGCAGGAGGGGCACAAAAACCGATCAAAACTTTTTCAGGAGGCTTATTAAGTCGTGTCAAAACTGTTAAAAATAGTTGTTGCTTTATTTTTATTATGTGTTATTCCCCTGTTTTCAGTTCAGGTTGCTGCAACTTCGAAAAAACAGGTTGTTTTAATTTTAGCGGATTATCTCAGCTTAAATGATTTAACCATATCCGAGGCTGAATTTTTACAGGCTTTAGTTAATCAAAGCCTTTTTGGTCTTATGAATGTCAACAGCGCTTCGGCACGAACTTCACCGGGTACACATGCAACTATTAGCGCGGGACGTCCTGCTTACGGCGGAAACAGTTTGGTAGTAGCCGCAAAAGCGACTGAGATTATTAACAATGAAGCAGCCGGTCTTACCTACAGAAGATATACGGATAATAGTCTGAAAAATAGTGAAGTTTGCATTTTAAATTGGCCGCAAATAATTGAAGTTAATAATATAAACAGCAGAACCAAAATTCCCGTGGGTCTAATCGGAGAATCTTTGAAAAGTGTTGGTTTAAAAGCGGCCGTAATTGGGAATTCAGATTTGCCTGAACGGGTCAACAGACCTGCGGCTTTAATCACAGCTGATTTTAATGGAATCACACCCCATGGCTTGGTAGGAAATGAATTATTGTCTTTATCGGAGGGTTTTTTACCCTGGATCACTAATTATGAAAAATTAATTGAAGCTACCTTGAGTGCATTAAAACACGCGGATTTTCTTGTGGTTGATACAGGGGATTTGAGCCGATTGGAAGATTACAGCCGTAAAGGTTTGGAAAAAGTTGTTGCAAAAGAAAGGAAAGCAATTATCAAGAATATTGATGATTATCTGAATCGGCTTTTCAACGAGATTGATTTCACTCATACATTGCTAATTTTGACATCATCCATACCTCCTTCATCAAAGCTTGTGGAAAAAAATTATCTAGTTCCAATAGTTTTTGCTACCGAATATAGTAAACCAGGTCTGATATATAGTAATACAACTCGCAGGGAGGGTCTGATTACCAGTGCTGATCTGACAACCACTATTTTGGATTATTTAAATGCTAATGTTTCAATTGCCAACAGTAAATCCATAGGACAATCTATTTCCGGTCCGGTACAAAAGACTGATAATAACTTGGACCATATTTTACGGTTAAATCATGGTTTATCTTTTATTTATCAAATCAGACCTCTGTTCATAAAACCCTATATTATTTTGCAAATTATAACCATAATTTTTTCGGTGTCCTTGTTTTTTATTTTCAAAAAAATTATTCCCTTGTTTCTTAATTGGCTGAGTTTTATTATTACGGTTCCGCTAGCGTTACTAATTATGGGTGCCTTTAGAATCGAAAATTATTTGCTGTACGCACTTTTAGCATTAGCACTTGGATTGGCAATTTTAATATTTAGCAAAATTGTTTCCAGATTAACACAGTACGAACCCTTTGTGATTCTAGGACTGATCACTTCATTTCTAATCGTAATAGATTTATTTTTGGGTTCAGGTTTGATGAAGCATTCTGTATTAGGCTATGATCCGATCATAGGTGCACGGTTTTATGGAATTGGTAATGAGTACATGGGGGTTTTAATTGGCTCATCCTTTTTAGGAGTAGGTTCACTAATTAAACGGGAAAGCAAAAGACCTTTCTTGTTGATAGGCATATTATATTTCATCTTCATAATTTGGCTTATTTTTTCGCCTGATTATGGGGCAAATTTCGGAGGAACAGTAGCAGCAGTTTCAGCCTTTTTATTTTGGGTGGGGCGATGGATAAAAGATTTATTTAAAAATCCTAAAATCATTATATTTACACTATTTTTATTGATTTTGCTCATGTGTTTCGGCAACTTATTCTTTAGCTCAAAGCAGTCACATATCGAAAAAGCTTTCGCCTTATTATTACAAAAAGGGAACAGGGAATTTTACGAAATAGTCGTGAGAAAAATAGAAATGAATATTAAATTAATACTTTATACTAATTGGAGTAAGGTTTTTTTGTTAGCTTTATTGTCTATGTCTATTTTATTTTTTAAACCCCGTGGTTTTATACAATATCTGTATCAAAAACACCGTTCATTATATGAAAGTTTCACAACTGTTTTGGTTGGGAGTGTTGCAGCCTTGCTTTTTAATGATTCCGGAATAGTTGCCGCCTCAACGGCAATGATTTACGCAGTTTATCCTTTATTAAGTCTCGCATTAAAACAAAAATATTTGATCAAATAATATCTTGAGGCGGCATTAGATTATCATTGACAAAAGGGGACAATGTGTTTAAAATTAGTTTTGATTGAGTTGATTATAATAAAGGAGGAATGATAATTGAACGCATTGGGTCGCCATATATTGGCTGAGATCTATGGTTGTGATTTCAACATTTTAAATGACTTGAAAAAGGTTGAAGAAATTATGGTTAATGCTGCTTTGGAAGCAGGAGCGGAGGTTCGTGAATTTGTTTTTCACAAATTCAGTCCACAGGGGGTAAGCGGGGTAGTGGTGATATCTGAATCTCACTTGGCTATTCACACTTGGCCCGAGATTGGATATGCTGCAGTTGATGTATTTACTTGTGGTGACCGAGTTGACCCTTGGGATGCATGCAGGTATCTTACAAAACACTTTAAGGCAAAGCAAGTTGATGCCAAAGAAGTAGAACGTGGCGTGATGGAATCTCCCCACCTAGAGGCTGTAAATTTATAGGAGGGATATTTATTTTAGTAAGACTAAAAAGCAAACCCTAGCGTAAGCCTTGCAGTACTACAAGTATTGTAAGGCTTAATTTTTATATTGATATCTTACGGCAGCCTTTGAAGGAGTTTTTATTATAAACTAGAATAAGGTAATAATATATATGTACATAAGCAGGATGGCCCGAGGGAGGTGCAAATTATGGAAACTCATTTTCCGGAAATTTTACTACCTATCAAAAATGAACTGGAATTAGTCGCTAAAAATATCAATGAGGGTATGATGCTGAAAGCTGGCCACGTATCAGAGTTTGCAAAATTAGAATTACATTGGTGTGATGAGTTTTTGCATCCGGCAGTTTTAATTTTATCAGCTCGTATGTTCGACTACCGCGATTCACAAATTATTACGATGGCAACTGCGATGCAATTTTTATATTTAGGCACCGGTATTCACTTCGGAAAATATGATCAGCGTTTAGGCTTACCAGTTTTGATCGGTGATTATTTTTATTCCAAGTTTTTCAGCTACATGTGTCAGCAAGACTCTTTAAAATGGCTGACACCGACCGCTAATGCAGTCTGTGATGTCCATATTGCAGGAATTAGAGAAAAGGAGGAAGCACAGCTACTCCAATCAAATAGCAATGAGTATATTAAAACTTTACAGGAACAAATGAGCCTGTTAGGATTTTGTGCCTCTTTTGGGGCTTTGGTGGTAAAGGCAGAAAAAAAATATTTTGACGCTTTGGTATCATTCGGCAAAAAATTAGGCGCCGGTATACAATTAATAAGAAATAAGGAGCTGCTGAATCTAGCAAACCAATTGTTAACAGAAGCAAAGCAAGAGCTTGAAAAGTTGCCCAACAAGTCTGAAAAGGTTATCTTGTTCAATATTGTAGAACATTGTTTAGAGGCACGAAAAAAAATTGATTTAGTTAGTTAGTTAAAATATTGTAATGTGGTTATATTTGAAGGAGAATAAATATGAAGCTACCTATGTCTTATCAAAACCGACCTAAGGAAGAATATGTTCACTCTATTTTTTCTCAAATTGCCGGCAAATACGACTGGATGAATACGGTTATGACTCTTAATCGTGATAAATATTGGAGGAGGTTTGCAGTCGAACAAGCTAAATTATCGGAAGGATCCCATTCCCTAGATGTTTGCTGCGGAACGGGCATGTTGTCCTTGGAACAGGCCAAGGTTGTTGGTGCTAATGGACTGGTAATAGGTTTAGATTTTTGTGAGAATATGTTGGCTGAGGCAGAAAAGAATTTTAAAAATCATCCTTTAAAAAGCAGAATACAGTTGGTATATGGAAATGCCATGGAAATACCTTATCTGGATAATACCTTCGATAGCGTGACCATCGGTTTTGCACTCAGAAATGTGCCCAATATAGAAGTTGTTCTGAGGGAAATGATGAGAGTTGTTAAACCAGGGGGTAAAGTTGTTTCATTAGAGTTGGCCAAACCAACAGCGTTTATATTTAAACAGTTATTTTGGCTTTATTTCGAAAAGCTTGTTCCCTTATTAGGAAAAATAAAAGCAAAAGCAAAAAACCCTTACAGCTACTTGCCTTACTCAGTGAAAATCTTTCCTGCTCAAGAAGAAATTAAAAATTTGTTTGCCGAGATTGGTTTGGATGAAGCAACATATTATAATTTGACCGGCGGTATAGTTGCGGTCCATGTAGGTACTAAACCAAGCTGCTAACTTAATTGGCTTAAAAACTTAAAAAGGAGTTGCTTTTATGTTTAATTTAGGACCTTGGGAAATTTTGATAATTGTGGCTGTAATCTTAATTGCCGTAGGGCCCGGTAAACTACCGGAGATAGGAAGGACAATTAGCAAATCAATGGGAGAAATTAAAAAAGCCACGGGAAGCATTCAAGAGGATATTAATAAAATCATTAAAGGGGATGATTGATCATTAAAATGACTTCCAAAAGGGGGTAGTAATTGATGAAAATTAAAAAGGCAATTATACCGGCCGCCGGTTTAGGAACACGTTTTTTACCGGCCACAAAAGCACAGCCCAAGGAAATGCTGCCCATCGTAGATAAACCAGCAATTCAATATATCATAGAAGAAGCGATTAATTCCGGAATAGAAGATATTCTGGTAATTACCGGCAGAAACAAAAGAGCAATTGAGGATCATTTTGATCATTCTATTGAGCTGGAAACAATTTTGAAGCAGAAAAAAGATTTTGGGTTGTTAGCGGAAATTCAGGCTGTTTCAAATATGGCTGATATTTATTATATAAGACAAAAGGAAGCTAAAGGTTTGGGACATGCAATTTATTGTGCCAGAAAGTTTGTAGGAAATGAGCCCTTTGCTGTTTTGTTGGGCGATGATTTAGTAGTCAGCAAGAAGCCTTGTCTCAAACAAATGCTTGAAATTTACGCAGAATTTGGAGGTAATGTGATTGCCCTACGGGAGGTTGCTCGCAACCAAGTAAGCAGCTACGGTGTAGTGGATGGCAGTATTATTAAGGGAAATGTCCGTCAAATTACCGATTTAATAGAAAAACCCACACCGGAGTTGGCCCCCTCTAATTATGCCATTATGGGACGTTATATTATTCAGCCGGAAATATTCAGTATCTTAAAAACTTTACCTCCGGGTAGAGGCGGGGAGATACAGCTAACTGATGCCCTAAAGGAGCTATTGAATAATCAAGTTCTTTACGGTTATGAATTTGAAGGAACGAGATATGATGTTGGGGACAAATTAGGGTTTTTAATCGCTACGGTTGAATTTGCGCTGGCAAGGGAGGATATTAAAATAGACTTTACAAAATATCTTAAGGATTTAATAACTAGTTTATAAATAAATAGTCTTACATAGCTATACCTTCATAAATTTTTGCTATTATATCAGTTAGATGAACTCTGTAGTGAAACAGGCCATAGGGGCTATTATTTAAATTGTTTTGAATAGAACCTTGAAGATCCTTCCAATCAACCCATTTGGCTTCTTTAATTTCTTCAATGTCAATGGGCTTTAAAGTATCAGCGTGGGTATGGGCCATAAGGACATGGGTTACCCAAGGTACCCTTTCCATTTGATGCTGGAATAAAACATTCATTCTTACTAAATATGTCCTGATGGTAGCTTTAATTCCTAATTCTTCAAAAATTTCCCTGTTAATACCATCCAATATGTTTTCGCCGGGGTCTATTCCACCGCTTGGTGCTCTATAAAAACCCAGTGGCTGCTGGTGTTTTCTGATAACGGCAATTTTATCTTTTTTATTTGTTATAAAAAAAGTGAAGTCATGGGAGCGACCCCACTTTTGACTAGCTTTTAACATTACCATTTCTTTTTTAAGGATTTCCTGCTTAAAGCTGTACTCTCGGGGAATGCCAAAGTTATTTTCCAGTTGCTTAATAGCCTCTTTCTTTAAATACATTTTGTCTTCTCCTTTAATTAATTTATAAATTGTATATTTAATCAATACTACAGGATAATGAAAACTAAAGCAAGGTAAATTAAGGAGGTAGTTTAAATGAAAATTTATTATCATGGGCACTCATGTTTTTCTTTGATCACATCGAATTTTCGTCTATTAATTGATCCTTGGATAAAAGAAAACCCATCTTCTGATCTAGACCATGAAACAGTAGACTGTGATTATATTTTAGTATCACATGGACATTTTGATCACTTAGGGGATGCCGTTGAAATTGCAAAGAGAACCGACGCTACAATAATAGGAGTTGTAGAATTAGCCAGTTATTGTGAGAAGCAGGGTGTAAAAACCCATGGCATGCAAATAGGCGGCGAATATCAATTTCCCTTCGGCCGCATTTATCTGACTCCCGCCTTACACGGCTCCGCTATAATTGAAGAAAATACCTACCTTGGACTGGCCTGTGGATTTGTAATTGAAAACAATGGGACCTCTGTTTATCATGCAGGTGATACAGGCATTTTCAGTGAGATGCAAATTTTAGGTAATAGGTTTTCGTTAGATTTAGCCATTCTCCCTATTGGTGATAATTTTACGATGGGCCCCAAGGATGCATTACTTGCTACTCAGCTTTTAAAACCAAAGTTAGTAGTGCCAATGCATTACAATACATTTGAGCTTATAAGACAAGATCCTATCGCTTTTAAGGATGCTTTAGAATCACACACATCGGCTCAATGCGTTATAATGTCTGTTGGTGATTTATTAGAAATTTAATCTTTATTTTTAGCATTTAAAAAGCCCAAAATTAAGGGGCTTTTTTATTTTTAAATTTAGCAGGAATAAACCACAATATATAGAATAGTTCATAATATCAGAATAATCAAAACCAGTCGAAAGGGGTAATTAATTTGGTTCTAGAAAACAATCATTATTTTATTCGCAAACTACATTCTTTCTCCGGCCTTTTGCCCATCGGGGTATTCCTGATGGAACATTTTTTTGTAAACAGCTTTAGCTTAAGAGGGCCGGCCGCGTATGATGGTGCAGTAGCCTTTTTGCAAAGCATACCTTTTTTGCCATTTTTAGAGCTTTTTCTAATTGTAATCCCAATTATTTTTCACGCTTTTTATGGTTTATGGATTGTCTACTTAGCAAAAAATAATGTTTTAGATTATAAATACCTAAGGAACTGGCTTTTCTATCTTCAACGTGTAACTGCGGTAGTTACATTAATTTTTGTACTTTACCACACTTATACTCTTAGAATTAGCAATCTTCTTTTCGGTTTAGAAATCAGTTTTGACACAATGACAATGATTCTTTCCAACACTTGGATTTTTGCCTTTTATGTGTTTGGTCTACTGTCCACTATTTATCACTTTACAAATGGGTTAACGACCTTTTTAATAACTTGGGGCATAACAATTGGCTCTTATTCTCAAAGAATCGCCATTTTATTCTCCGGTATAATATTTATTTTTTTATCGTATTTTGGAATACAAACATTTCTGGCTTTTATCTAGCTAACTAGGAGGTAAACTTAATGACTAAACAACGAGTAATAATTGTAGGTGGTGGGCTAGCCGGCCTGATGGCTACTTTACGAATTGCTGAGAAAAATGTTCCCGTTGATTTATTTTCTTTAGTACCTGTTAAACGGTCCCACTCCCTATGTGCCCAAGGGGGAATCAATGCCGCTTTAAACACAAAAGGAGAAAATGATACTGTGGAGCAACATTTCTTTGATACTATTTATGGAGGAGATTTTTTAGCAGACCAACCTCCAGTAAAGGAGATGTGTGAAACAGCACCAGATCTCATTTACCTCTATGACCGTATGGGGGTTGTTTTTAGCCGCACATCCGAAGGCTTATTAGATTTAAGGAATTTTGGCGGTGTAAAAAACAAGCGTACGGCTTTTGCAGGTGGCACAACTGGGCAACAGTTGCTTTATGGTTTGGACAGCCAAGTAAGAAAATTTGAAACTACCGGTATGGTCACTAAATATGAGGGCTGGGAGTTCTTGTCAGCTGTTATTGATGACGACGGAATTTGTCGTGGAATTATTGCTCAAGACTTAGCTTCTATGAAAATTCATAGTTTTCGGGCAGATGTAGTCATTTTAGCCACAGGCGGCGGCGGCATGATTTATGGAAAAAGTACGAACTCAATAATTTGTACGGCGGCTGCGGCTGGGCGAGTTTATCAGCAAGGAGCAGGGTTTACCAATGGTGAATTTGTGCAATTCCACCCCACAGGAATGCTAGGAGATGACAAGACCAGACTGATGTCCGAAGCATCCAGGGGGGAGGGCGGTAGAATTTGGACATATAAGGATGGTAAACCCTGGTACTTCTTGGAAGAATGGTACCCTGCCTACGGTAATTTAGTTCCCAGAGATATTGCTTCAAGGGCAATTTATAAAGTATGTGTGGAAATGGGCTTAGGTATAGATGGAAAAAACCAGGTATACCTGGATTTGACCCATAAAGATCCCTCATTTTTGGAAACCCGTCTGGGGGGAATTTTAGAAATATATCAACAATTCACCGGTGAAGATCCCAGAAAAGTACCAATGAAAATCTTTCCCGCACCCCATTATTTCATGGGCGGAATCAAGGTGGACTGGAACCATATGACTGACATCCCGGGTTTATTTGCAGCGGGAGAGAGTGATTCCATGTATCATGGTGCCAACCGTCTTGGCGCAAATTCTTTACTATCAGCGACTTATAGCGGCTATATTGTTGGACCCAAGGCTCTAGATTACATTAAAGGCTTAGAGCGTACAGCCGCAGACATGGAAGATAAAATATTTGAGAATGAATTAAGGAAACAAACAGAAATTGATGAGTTGGTTTATAAAATGGATGGCAATGAAGATCCATATGCCCTACATGAAGAATTAGGTAATAATATGTTAACCAATGTTGGAGTGGTTCGTTATAACAAAAATTTAAAAGAAGCTGATGATAAAATACTTGAACTGATGGACCGGTATAAAAATATTAAACTTTATGACAAAAGCCGCTGGGCCAACCAAACCGTCAGCTTTATAAAACAACTCTGGCAGATGATGGAGATAGCCAGAGTTATAACCCTAGGGGCCCTAAATAGGAATGAAAGCAGGGGATCACATTACAAACCTGATTTCCCTGAAAGAAATGATCAAGATTGGTTGAAAAAAACTAACGCCACATGGTCACCAAACGGACCGGTATTTGCTTATTCGGAAGTAGATATTTCTTTGTTGGAACCGCGGAAAAGACGTTATGACATTGCTGGAGGTGCAAAGTAATGCCGGAATATATCCATTTGAAAATTAAAAGACAGGATGGTCCTCAACAACCTTCAAGGTGGGAGGAGTTTAAAATTCCTTACAAGCCGAATATGAACGTGGTTTCTGTTTTGATGGAAATACGTAAGCATCCGACAAATATACACGGACAAAAAACTACACCCGTAGTTTGGGATTGCACATGCCTTGAGGAAGTTTGCGGAGCATGTTCCATGATAATAAACGGTACCCCCCGTCAGGCTTGTGCCGCTTTAATTGATAATTTGTCTCAACCTATTATCCTCGCGCCTCTAACAAAGTTTGGTATTATTAGAGATTTACAGGTTGATAGGGAAATAATGTTTGATCACCTAAAACAGGTTAAGGCATGGGTAAATATTGACGGAACATTTTCTTTAGGAAAAGGGACAAGATTATCGGAAGAAGAAAGAAAGATTGCTTATACACTTTCAAGGTGTATGACTTGTGGAGTTTGTATGGAAGCCTGTCCCAACTTTAATAGCAAGTCCGATTTTATTGGGCCGGCTCCTTTTGGTCAAGTGCGGTTGTTTAATATGCATCCCATTGGGAAGACAGATACAAATGAAAGGCTGGCAGCCATTATGGGTAAGGGGGGCATTACAGATTGTGGTAATGCGCAAAACTGTGTTGAAGTCTGCCCAAAAAACATACCGCTGACAGATACTTTAGCATTGTTAAACAGAAAAACCACCTTATATGGTTTTTCCCGTTGGTTTAATAAGTAAATTTTTAGATTCTTATTAATTAAGTTTTAAAACTTGAGGGTAAAAGTCATGTTTCATTTCGCTAAATGAAACATGACTTTTTAAATTTTACCTAAAATTTTTTTAATACACCTTATAATTATTAAATGTTGCAGGATTTGATGTATTTAAGCAGAATATAATAAAATTGACTATAATTTTAGAGGTGCGAGAGTCCATGCAGAATAATTCCTTATTAAAAGAGATGGGTATAGGTCTAAAAGCAATGGAAAATTTGCTTTCCCAATACATCGAATCGAATTCTCCTCTGCTTACGGAGGCATCATTGCATTTATTCCAAGCAGGGGGTAAACGTATCAGGCCGGCCTTCGCCTTGTTATCCGGGAGGTGTTGCGGTGTTGATTCAAATAGCATGCTTCCTTTAGCCGCTGCATTGGAATTAATCCACATGGCTTCTTTAGTCCACGATGATGTAGTTGATAACTCATTTACCAGAAGGGGAATTTCCACTGTAAAAGCACAGTGGGGTAATAAGGTGTCCCTACATACCGGAGACTACTTGCTTGCTAAATCTCTTTTACTTATATCTCAATATGAGCAGCCTCAGGTTGCAAAAATTATCGCTGACGTAAGTGTGGAAATGTGTGAAGGGGAAATTCAACAAATAGCCACAGCCCATGATCCTGGACAAACCATTAAGGACTATTTTTACCGCATCAATAGAAAAACAGCTATGCTGATCTCCGCCAGCTGCCGATTAGGGGCAGTTGTAAGCAATGCACCTGCGGTATTAGAACGGGCTTTAGCAAGGTATGGACATTATCTTGGTATGGCATTTCAAATAGTAGATGATATTTTAGATTTAACTGCAGAACAAAAGGAGCTTGGCAAGCCGGTTGGGAGCGACTTTAGACAAGGTATTATAACTTTGCCCACAATCTATGCCCTCAGGCATTCCCAAAAAACCGGTGTTCTAGAAAGCATTGTTCGGAACAAAAGTAAAACCGAGGAAGAGATACAATTGGCTATATCTTTAATTAAAGACTCCGGCGCAATTGAATATTCCTTCACGGTTGCCAGTCGTTTCATTAATAAAGCAAAGAAACAATTACAACATATACCATTAACAGAGCATCAGGAGGCTTTGGCCAGCCTAGCTGATTTTGTTCAAAATAGGCGATTTTAAAGCAATAAAACTAAAATAAAAACTGAAACAATGCGTAACTACCCATACCTACTAATAAAGCCCAAATCATACTTCTACTGAATATTGCAATAACAAAAGTGGGTACTGCAGCAAAAAGACCGGCTTTGGCTAAGTGTAGATTAAACTGGTCTTGAAAAACAAAAAGATCCGGTGTCAATAAAGCTGCCAAAACGGCTACAGGAATATAATTCAACCATTTTACAAAGGTTGGGGGAAACTCAACTTTATTAAGAGCAATTAACGGCAAAGCTCGGGGGATATAGGAAACGATTGCCATACCAACTATAATTAAGGCTATTTCTTTATCCATTTTTCCATCGTCACTCCTAATGTGGCAGCTATTAAAGTTGCTAAGAGAATGTTCCAATTTCCAGTAAGAAATATTTTAAAAAGCAAAGAAAGAATTCCCGCAACAATTGCCGCCATAAATTTTCTTTTATTTTTAACTTGACCAACCAATAGGGCTATGAACATGGCCGGCAAAGCAAAATTTAATCCCAAGCTTTCGGGATTTTTAACTAAGTTACCTACACCTGCACCCAATGCGGTGCTGGCGATCCATGCAAGATGACTAGTGATGTTTAAGCCTAAATGAAAGGGCCAGGAAGGCTCATTCGAAGAATAATAATCATTTGCTACCACAAAAGTTTCATCGGTTATTTCCGCGGCTATGATACCGGATTTTAACCGAGGCCATTCTTTTAGTTTTGGCTGAAATACCATGCTCATTAAGAACAACCGTGAGTTAACTAAAAAAGTAGTTATCATAATTGTTAGAATATCTGCTCCGGCTTTCAGGAAGCCTATAGCAATAAATTGACCTGCCCCTGCGAAAACCATAAAGGACATGCCGGTAGCTTCAAATAGTGTTAGACCGGTTTCTCTTGCTAAAACTCCAAAAGCAAGACCTAGAGGAAAATAGCCCATTGCAATCGGTATTGCTTTTTTACTGCCAAGAGCAAATTCTTTCCCAAACATAGCATCACCTTTATTTTTTGAAATTTCGCATGCCCTGATTTTATCAAGGGGTGTATTGTCTGTCAATGTATTTATAACTTTCGCCCGTGCAAAGGAGAGATAGAGCATGAATGAAAACTTGATATTTGCCTTGGATATAGGTACTAGAACCGTTGTGGGTATATTGGCGGAGAGATTGGCGGACAATACCCTAGAAGTCCTTGAGATAGAAGTTGAAGAACATCCCAAAAGATCAATGATAGGTGGGCAAATTCATGATATTCCCCAGGTAGCCCAAACCATTACGAATATCAAAGCCAGGATGGAGGCCAACTCCGGCTATAAGCTAAGGCAAGCGGCGGTAGCTGCTGCCGGCAGGTCGTTAATAACTACAAAGGGCAGCGCAGAATTGGAGTTTGTCTACCCCCAAGAGGTTAGTGACGAAATATACCATGCCCTTGTTTTAGATGCGGTTCGAAATGCTCAGCAAACAATTCTAGGATCAGGTAAAGCTAAGGGCTTTCATTGTGTAGGCTATAGTGTTACTGAAGAATTTTTAGACGGTGTACCCTTGGGGAGCCTATTGGGTCAGATAGGTAACAAGTTACATATTAAGCTTATTGCTACCTTTTTGCCCCACATGATAGTTGATTCCCTACATAATGCACTGCGTATAGCAGGTCTAGATATTAAATACATCACCTTGGAACCCATAGCTGCTATGAATTTGGTTGTGCCGGACAATGTTCGGCAACTAAATGTGGCCTTAGTTGACATAGGAGCAGGCACATCAGATATCGCTGTTTCAGAAAAAGGTACCATTAGCGATTATGCTATGCTACCTGTCGCCGGCGATAAGGTTTCCGAGGCTTTATGCCAGGAATACTTATTGGATTTTTCAATGGCCGAGGATGTAAAAAAACAGCTGGGTAAGGATTTGGAATTAATTGCCTTGAAGGATATCACGGGAACCACTTGTTCCTATACAAAGGAAGAACTCATTTCTGCTATTCAAAAAACTGTAGAGCAACTTTCCCATGATATAAGCAAAAAAATAATAGAGGTAAACGGAAAATCACCACAGGTTGTACTTTGTATAGGTGGCGGAAGCCTCACGCCTAATCTTCAAACAGAAATGGCTAAATTTTTGAGTTTACCTGAATACCGGGTGGTGATTGCTGATAAGGAAATTGCTAATCCGATAACAAAACTAACAGATAAATTATCTGCTCCTCAAGCAATAACCCCATTAGCAATTCTAATGGATACACTATATCTACGAAATTTACAACTGCATACAGTACTGGTTAATAAGCGACCAGTACGTCTTTTTGCTATTAACCATGCAACTGCGGGCGATGCTTTAGTAGCTGCGGGTATCTCTCCCAGCCAATACCTAGGTAAATTGGGTCCCGCTTTATCATTTGAAGTAAATGGTAAGATCGTGTTTATTAAGGGTAAACCCGGTATCCCTGGTAAAATTAGGGTAGACGGCAAAGAGGGAGATTTAGTAACTATGCTACAGGAAGGCAGTGACATTACTTTTACCCCCGGTATACCCGGTAGCCCGGGACAGGAAATAATTAAAAATATTTTACCCTTTGCTTTAATTGGACAGACCTTTTTATTGAATGATATTGAGCTCCCCATAATCAGCTCCCTTAAAGTTAATAATGAAAATGTGGATGGTTTAGATAGGCCAATTTTGGACGGTGATAGTATCAGCTATATCCACTTAAAAACTATAATGGATGCCATCAATTTTGCCGATCCCGAGTCCTTGAAAAAAGGTTCGGAAATAGATGTTTTTTTGAATGGTGAACCCTGTCAAAACATGAAACAGCATTTAAACCCCGGGGATATACTTAAAATTACCAACAAAAAAAAAGTTGATCAGAAAGGCCCTTTGGACGTGACCAAAATTAAAATCAAATTAAATGGGGATGATATCCTAATACCTAAAATTTCCCCAACGGCGGTGGTGATTCTCACTGATGTATTTAAAGTACTGGATTTTGTATCCGAGGAAGTGAAAGGGAAGAAACTTATCATGAAGGTCAATGATACCCCTGCTAATTTTATGACCGGCCTAAATGAAGGCGATATAGTAACTGTTAGATGGGAAGAACAAAACTAATTTTTTGCCGTTTTTAATTGACAGAGGGTAATAACTTTTGTTAAAATCTTTTTGTACCCTAAATTTTGCGGCAGTGGCGGAACTGGCAGACGCGCTAGATTCAGGTTCTAGTGGGTAACACCGTGGGGGTTCAAGTCCCTTCTGCCGCACCACACCCTAACCCTTGATACATAAGGGTTATTTTTTTATACCTCCAAAGGGTATGTCTTGAAAGATGAGCTTTTTTTCTTAGTTGGGGTGTTTTTGGGGTTAAATTTAATTGACTACTTATCTGGAATGAAATAGTTACCGGTAAAAAAAGGTTCACACCATTTAAAATGGTATGAACCTTTTTGGCTGGGGCGGCTGGATTCGAACCAACGGGATGGCGGATCCAAAATCCGCTGCCTTACCACTTGGCTACGCCCCAATAAATGGTGGAGGGGACAGGATTCGAACCTGTGAAGGCGGTGCCAGCAGATTTACAGTCTGCCCCCTTTGGCCAACTCGGGAACCCCTCCAAATAATTGGAGCCGACGATGGGACTCGAACCCGCAACCTGCTGATTACAAGTCAGCTGCTCTGCCAGTTGAGCTACGTCGGCTTATGGCGGAGCTGACGGGAATCGAACCCGCGATCTTCGGCGTGACAGGCCGACATGTTAACCGCTACACTACAGCTCCATAATTGGTGACCCGTAGGGGAATCGAACCCCTGTTACCGGCGTGAAA
>JBBAFB010000016.1:0-25453 GCA_041655595.1 Bacillota bacterium | reverse complement strand
TTTAGGGGCAGGGATACATATCCACCTTGCGGAAACAAAGGATGAAAGTCTAAATATTAAAAAACAATATGGCAAACCTCCGGTGGAATTCATGAAGTATTTAGGTCTGTTTGACTTGCCGGTCTTAGCGGCTCACTGCGTGCATTTAGAGCCGGAGGAACTGGATATTTTGGCCGAACATAATGTGAAAGTGGCACATAACCCTGAGAGCAATATGAAGCTTGCCAGTGGGGTGGCCCCGATACCGGATTTACTTAGTAAGAATGTGGTGGTTGCCCTGGGAACCGATGGGCCGGCCAGTAATAATAATTTAGAATTGTTCGGGGAAATGCGGATGGCAGCCCTACTGCACAAGGTCGAACATTCTGATCCGATGGCAATTAATGCCTACCAGGCTTTGGCAATGGCTACCAGAAACGGTGGCAAAGCCTTGGGGCTGGCTAAGGTTGGGATTTTAAAAAAGGGGTATAAAGCGGATATAATTTTAGTTGATAACAACCGGCCTCATTTTTATCCCCAGCACAATATTATAGCCCACTTGGTTTATTCAGCCCAACCGGGAGACGTGAAAACGGTTATAGTTAACGGAGAGGTATTAATTGAACAGGGCAAAGCCCTTCGGATGGATGAGGGGGAAATTTATCGTAAGGTTCAGGAAGCCTCCCAGCGCATTATAAGTTAGCTATTGACAGCCAAACAGATTTAAAGTAAAATCTTCAAGTGTAAAGGAAAAATACTTTACATGGGGTTGAAATTATGTTGGATAGGTTGATGCGGACTGTTTGGCTTTATGACTTCTATGGCAATTTATTAACGGATAAGCAAAAAAACATAGTAGAGCTGTATTACCATCAGGATTTATCTTTAAGCGAAATAGCTGATCTGACCGGGGTAAGCAGGCAGGCAATTCACGATTTATTGAAAAGAGTTCACGTAACAATGGAAGACTATGAGGAGAAGCTGGGCTATTTAGCTCATCATATGAAGCAGCAAGAACTGGTGGAGAAGCTGATTAAACTCATTTCTGCGGCTAAACTCAACGAGTTAACAAAAGAGCAAATATTGGAGTCACTTCATCAGCTTTTAAAATTTGGGCATTAAGAAAAGGGGAGAAAAAATGGGCGCCTTTTCCGGTTTAACTGAAAGATTGCAGAACACCTTTAAAAAACTAAGGGGTAAAGGAAAGCTTTCCGAAAAAGATGTGCAGGAAGCGATGCGTGAAGTGAGGCTAGCCTTATTAGAGGCGGATGTTAATTATAAAGTGGTAAAAGATTTTATAGCAACTTTGACAGAAAGGGCAACAGGTGTTGAGGTGATGGAAAGCCTAACGCCTGCCCAACAAGTAATAAAAATCGTAAATGAGGAAATGACACAGTTAATGGGCGGAAGCCAAAATAAGATTGCTGTGGCTGCAAAACCACCCACTATAGTTATGCTGGTTGGTTTGCAGGGCGCAGGAAAAACCACATCAGCAGGTAAGCTGGCCAACTATTTTAAAAAACAGGGCAGGCGCCCAGTTTTAGCAGCTTGTGATATTTACAGGCCGGCAGCTATAAAGCAGTTAGAGGTACTTGGTAAGCAGTTAGAAATACCGGTTGTTTCTTTGGGAGATAAAGTTAGCCCCGTGCGAATTGCGGAAGCCGCCATCAGTCAAGCTGTTAAAAATGGCAATGATTTAGTGTTTTTGGATACTGCAGGCAGGCTCCATATTGACGAAGAACTGATGCAGGAACTAAAAGATATCAAGACAACGGTGAAACCCCATGAGGTCTTGTTGGTGGTGGATTCCATGACAGGCCAGGATGCCGTTACCGTTGCAGATAATTTTCATAAGACATTGGGTTTAGATGGTATTATTATGACTAAATTGGATGGTGATACTCGTGGTGGTGCCGCTTTGTCTACTAAGGCGGTAACCGGCAGGCCTATAAAATTTGTAGGTATGGGGGAAAAACTTGATGCCCTGGAACCCTTTCACCCGGATCGTATGGCCTCCAGAATTCTTGGCATGGGAGATGTTCTGACCTTAATAGAAAAGGCTCAAGCAGGGGTAGACAGGGAAAAGGCGAGAGAAATGGAAAGAAAGCTTCGCCAAAATGAATTTACTTTAGAAGATTTTCTCGATCAGTTAAATCAGATGAAATCCATGGGGCCATTGGAGGATTTACTGGGTATGTTGCCGGGAATGGGTCAAGTAAAGCAGCTGAAAAACATGCAAGTAGATGAAAAAGAATTAAATAAGGTAGAGGCCATCATTCAATCAATGACGATGCAAGAAAGAAGAAAACCGGAAATTATTAATGGAAGTCGTAAAAAAAGAATTGCTCAAGGAAGCGGCACAAGAGTGCAGGATGTTAATAAGGTCCTGAAGCAATTTACCGAAGCAAGAAAAATGATGAAACAACTTGGAGATTTTTCTTCAACAGGCAAGAAAGGCAAAAAAGGCGGCTATAAATTGCCACTGTTTAGATAGTGGCAGCCTTTAAATATTGACGAACATTTAAGGAGGTGAAATTTTTGGCAACAAGGATTCGATTGCGTAGAATGGGAGGAAAGAAAGCTCCTTTTTATAGGGTGGTAGTGGCAGACTCCAGATCTCCCAGGGATGGACGTTTTATTGAGGAAATTGGTTACTATAACCCAGTAAGCCAGCCGGAAACAATAAAAATTGATACTGAAAAGGCTATTAAATGGGTCAATAGTGGAGCCCAGCCTTCGGAAACGGTCAAAGCCTTATTTAAAAAGGCTGGTGTAATGCAAGCTATAGCTGATGCTAAGGAAGTTTAGCTGACTATTAAATTTTGAATAGGGGGACTATAAGTGAGGGAACTGGTCGAAGGAATTGCCAGAGCTCTTGTTGACAATCCTGATGAGGTAAAGGTAAGTGTTGTTGAAGACGAAAAGTCAATAACCCTTGAATTACGAGTTGCTTCAGAGGATATGGGAAAAGTAATTGGAAAGCAAGGCAGAATAGCTAAATCGATCAGAGCAATTGTTAAAGCAGCTTCCGCCAAGGAAAGCAAAAAGGTCCTGGTGGAAATAATCTAGAAAGCCTATGAATAATTAAATTATTAAAGTGCAAGGGTGGAACAAGTGAATAATCAGATGGAGGAAAACTCCTTTGTTGCAATTGGCAAGATCTTAACGACTCAAGGTAATAAGGGTGAGCTAAAAGTGATGCCCCTAACGGATTTTCCTGAAAGGTTCCGGCAGGGTTTAGAGGTTTATATTCATAGCAAAGCCGGGTTTGAAAAATTCAAAGTCTCATCTTCACGATTCCACAACAAATGGTTGATTCTGGGTTTGGAAGGGGTGTCAGATTTAAAGACGGCTGAAAGTTTACGGGATTGCTTGATTAAAATAACTTCTGATGAAGTTATGCCTTTGCCGGAGGGGAGTTATTATGTTTTTCAACTTCAAGGACTACCTGTTTTTACAATGGAGGGGCGATTTTTGGGCAACCTTGAAGATGTTTTTCAAACCGGTTCAAATGATGTATATCAGGTTATGCATCCTGCTACCAATAAAGAAATCCTTATTCCGGCCATAAAGGAATGCATACAAACAATTGATTTGGAAAACAGGAGGATCATGGTAGATCTGTTGCCGGGACTGGTGGATTAGGAGCTAAATTATGCGGATTGATGTTTTAACAATTTTTCCGGAGTTATTTATTAGCCCGCTAAAAACTAGTATTGTAAAAAGAGCCATTGAAAAGAATTTGCTAGAGGTAGTCTTGACAGACTTCCGGGATTATGCTGTGGATAAACATAGGCGGGTTGATGACTACCCTTTTGGGGGAGGTTCGGGTATGGTGCTAAAACCGGAACCTATCTTTAGGGCCTGGGAGTCTATTGCAGGGGACTTAGAAAGAAATAAAAAACCTCGCACCATTTTGCTTTGCCCCCAGGGGCGGGTGTTTAATCAGAAGTTGGCATTGGAGCTGGCTCAAGAGAAACGATTGATCTTAATTTGCGGTCATTATGAGGGGGTTGACGAAAGGATTCGCAACTACCTAGTGACAGATGAGATCTCCTTAGGGGATTATATTATAACCGGCGGGGAATTGGGCGCTTTGGTATTAATCGATGCTGTTACCAGGCTTTTGCCCGGCGTTCTTGGGGCCGAGCAATCCTTGTTGGAGGAAAGTTTTAGTCAAGGCTTACTGGAATATCCTCAATATACAAGACCTAGGGAGTTCCGTGGCATGGAGGTGCCGGAAATTCTTTTGTCGGGTAATCACAAAAAAATTGAAGAATGGCGTCAAGAACAAGCAATCAAAAGAACCAAAGAAAGACGCCCGGATTTGATAAGTAGTTCTAAAAAGGGTAATGGTCAGGACTTAGCATAGTTAGTTGAACTGTTTTTGATTAGATGATGAATAGGTTTAGAAGAAAGGAGGCAGAAACATGGATATTGTGCAAGCATTAGGACGGGAACAGATGAAAGACGATATTCCTGAATTCAGGCCGGGGGACACAGTTAGAGTTCATGTTAAGGTAGTTGAAGGCACAAGAGAAAGGATTCAGGTTTTCGAGGGAGTAGTTATTCGTCGTAGGGGCAGCGGTTTGCAAGAAACTTTTACGGTTAGACGTATGTCCTACGGTGTTGGTGTGGAACGGATTTTTCCCGTGCATTCCCCACGTGTTGATAAAATTGAAGTGGTTAGAAAGGGCAAGGTCAGAAGAGCTAAGCTTTATTACCTGAGAGATCGGGTAGGGAAGGCCGCTAGGATAAAAGAAAGAAACTAAAATAAGGACTGACTTTGTCAGTCCTCTTTTGCTTGATATCGAGGTGTAAAAATGGGACAAAAACAAAAAAGTATTATTTGGGAATGGATCGAAATACTTGGTATTGCCATCATTTTGGCTTTGGCAATCAAGACCTTTTTAATTCAACCTTTCTATATTCCTTCCGGCTCCATGGAGCCCACCTTAATGGTAGGTGATAAAATCTTTGTAAATAAATTGGGCAATTTCTTTAAAGAACCCGAAAGAGGGGAAGTAATCGTTTTTCGTTATCCTTTGGACACTTCCCAAGATTTTATTAAAAGAGTTATTGGTTTACCGGGGGAAACTATAGAGATACGTGATAGTGTGGTATATATTGATGATGTTCCCTTAAAGGAGAATTATTTACCCCCTAATCTTGTTTACCCTGATTTTCAAAAGGTTCTTATTCCCGATAGCTGCTACTTTATGATGGGAGATAACAGAAGTAACAGCCAAGATAGTCGAGTTTGGGGTCCTTTATCCCGTGATTTAGTTAAAGGCAAGGCGGTCGCAACATTTTGGCCGGTGTCTAGAATCGGTGCGATAAGGTAGGTGTTATTATGGAGATCCAATGGTACCCGGGGCATATGGCCAAGGCCAAACGTTTACTTAGTGAACAGCTTAAATTAATTGATATTGTGCTGGAATTACGCGATGCCCGGATACCTATCAGTTCCAGCAATCCGGATTTGGCGGATTTGTTAAGACTAAGACAAAGAATTGTGGTGTTAAATAAAGCTGATTTGGCGGATCAAAAAGGAAATATGCTATGGGTAGATTACTTAGTCCAAAACGGAAAGCAAGCTATCGCTCTTTCCTCGCATTCTAGGGAAATCAATAAATTATCGAAAATGATTGAACAAGCAGCCGATGAGAATAATCAGGCCAGAAGCAAAAAAGGTATAAATCCCAGAGCCCAAAGAATTATGGTAGTGGGCATACCCAATGTGGGCAAATCTACCTTGATTAACAGCCTTATCGGAAAAAGCAGAGCGGTAACAGCCAATAAACCCGGTGTTACACGAGGAAACCAGTGGTACAGGGTGGGCAGGACTTTGGAGTTGTTAGATACCCCTGGACTGTTATGGCCAAAGTTTACGGGCCCGGATACCGGTTTTATGCTGGCTTTAACGGGCTCTGTCAGGCAGGAGATTTATGAGCGGGTAGAGGTGGCCCAGCGGTTTTTGAAAATGATGCAGGCAAGAGAAGTAAATATACTGGAGCATATTTATGACATAAAGGACCTTAGTGAAAATAGAACAACATCAGAACAGCTTCAAGCCTTGGGAAAAAGGTGGGGCTTTTTAAAAGCGGGAGGTCTGATTGATTTGGAGAAAACTGCTGACCGTTTATTGCTGGAATTTAGAAAAGGTAAACTAGGAAAATTAACATTAGAATACCCCTCAAGTTAAATTAATCAGAGATATTAAAAGGATTCTCGGTGCTGATGGCTAAATATAAGTAAGAATTCATTTCAACTGGTTAATTTTTAAAATTTGAGTGGTTTTGAAGGGCGAGAAGCGGGTGGAATCTTTGGGAACAATAGCCGAATTAAAAAAAATGTTGCAGGGCGAAGAAAGTTTATCGGAAGAATTAGAAAAGAAGCTGGCTTCGGATGGAAGGCTTTCGGTTCAAAAGCTCTACCGGGACCTGCTGATAAAGCAACAAAAGAAAAATGATGAATTAAAAAGGCTGAAAAAACTTTTTTTATGGGAAGAAAGCTTGATTGCTTCTGCGCAACCCGTTGCTGGCGTAGATGAAGCCGGGCGGGGTCCCTTAGCGGGGCCGGTAACAGCGGCGGCTGTAATTTTGGATTCCAAGATTTGTTTACCGGGTTTAAATGACTCGAAAAAAATTACGGCCAAAACAAGGGACAGGTTATCTAGATTAATTAAAGAAAAAGCAGTTGCCTGGTCTGTAGGTTGGGCAACAGTTGAAGAAATTGATTGTTTAAACATACATAATGCCGGTTTTTTAGCCATGAAAAGAGCAATAGCAGGTTTGACTGTTAGGCCGAATACTGTTCTAGTTGATGGATTTGAAATCCCGGAGTTCTCCCTGCCTCAAATTGCCATTCAAAAGGGTGACAGTATTTCCGCCTCGATTGCTGCAGCTTCAATAATTGCTAAAGTCGCAAGGGATAAAGTAATGGAGGAGTTGCATCAAAAATATCCTGTTTATGGCTTTTTAAAACACAAAGGTTACCCAACAAAAGAACATTTAAATGCCATTAAACTAAACGGTTCTTCACCAGTTCATCGGCAAACCTTTAAGGGTGTAATGTAGTGAATTGGTTTGGAGCTATTTTTTATTGTGAATAGTTTCAATCTTTTGCATTAATGTTTGGAACAATAAATATTGATACCTTGTAGCAGGGAATTGTTCGATCATGTCGAATACATATTATGTTTGTGCCGACTACATTGAAGGTGTTTCCAGCTTTATAGAGGTTGAAAAAACAATGATTTTCAGTCATAATAGGCAAGGGTAGTCACCGTGTTTGTGAACTGCCCATGTTGGTTGTTTTTAAAGTACCGATTGCTCCTGTTTTGTTTGGCTGAAATGCCGTTGTTGTTGCCGTACGGCAATCGCAACTGTTTTATAAAGTATTATAACTTAAGAGAGGAGGGAAATGATAATGGAACAATACTTGGCTCTGGGCATTTTCTTAATCGTGGCTTTTTTGTTTGGTATAATTGTACTTGTGGTTGCCGGGTGGGTAAGACCTAAAAAGCCCTCGCCGGAAAAATTATCGACTTATGAATGTGGCCTTGAAACTCAAGGGCCGACATGGGTACAGTTTAAAATCAGTTATTTTATGTATGCACTTGCATTTTTGATTTTTGATGTAGAAACTATCTTTTTATATCCATGGGCGGTTGAGTTCCAGCGCATGGGACTTTTTGCATTTATCGAAATGATTGTCTTTATAGGAATTTTAGTAATTGGTTTATGGTATGCATGGAAGGAGGGGGCATTGGAATGGCAGTAAACAGCAATAATCTGGAAAAAATAGACCCCGTGGAAGAGCAAGTCAAAAAAAATATTATCATGACAACTGTTGATCAGGCATTAGATTATGCACGGGCTCATTCGTTTTGGCCTGTTACTTTTGGACTTGCTTGCTGTGCCATTGAAATGATGGCTGCCGGTGGTGCCAGGTATGATATAGCCCGTTTCGGTTATGAGGTTTTTAGACCATCACCCAGACAAGCGGACTTGATGATTGTGGCAGGTACTATAACAGATAAAATGGCTCCTTTAGTAAAAAGAATTTTTGATCAAATGCCTGAGCCGAAATATGTGATTGCTATGGGCAGTTGTGCTATTAGCGGTGGCCCATTTGCGGATTCTTATCATGTAGTACCTGGTGCGGATACTATTTTGCCGGTGGATGTTTATTTGCCGGGTTGTCCACCCAGGCCGGAAGCCCTTATTGATGCGTTATTAACGTTAAGGGAAAAGGTTAAAAATCCGAAAGTGGTGATGGAAGCTCATGGATAAAACAACTTCATTGGAAGAAATTATCACTTTGTTGGTAGAAAAATATGAAGGTCGGTTGGAGAGGGTGGAGGACAGTTTAGATGCCGCTATCCGTGTCAAAGATCAGCTTTTTTTTCAAGTGGCAAAGGAATTAAAAGAGGAGCACGGTTTAGATTTTTTAACTGACTTAACGGCTCTTGATTTGGGAGAAGGTAAGTTTAGGGGTATTTATCATCTAATGTCGTGGAAGCCTTATCGCTTATTACGGATCGAGGTTGATGCTTCCGGGGAAGAACCTTGGTTGCCCTCAATTACTGAGCTTTGGCCTGCCGCTAATGTGCAGGAAAGAGAAGTATTTGATATGTTCGGTATTATCTATGATGGACACCCTAATTTGACCAGAATATTATTATCTGAAGACTTTGAAGGACATCCTCTGCGAAAGAGTTATGTTACAAAATCTCGCAGGAAATAAGGCAAATAAGGAGGTGTTTTAATGTCAATTGCAGAGGACAAGATTTTAAGAACCGAGGAGTTAACGCTTAATATGGGTCCCCAGCATCCTAGTACCCACGGCGTCTACCGCGCTATTTTGGTTTTGGACGGGGAATATGTTCAAAATATGGAGAATGTAATCGGGTACCTCCACAGGGGAATGGAAAAGCTGGCCGAAGCAAGGACCTACCCCCAATTCCTGCCGTACACCGATCGCTTGGATTATGCTGCTGCGATGTTGAATGAATTGGGTTATGTGCAAACAGTGGAAAAATTAATGGGGGTCGAACTGCCGGAAAGAGCGGAATTTATCCGTATCATCATGGCAGAATTGCAAAGGATAGCCAGCCACTTAGTAATGATAGGAAGTTTTGCTTTAGACTTAGGGGGCTTCACGCCTTGGATGTACTGTTTTAGAGACAGGGAAAAGATTTTGGATTTGTTCGAAATGGTGGCCGGCGCTCGCATGACTCCAGCCTACATGAGAGTTGGCGGGGTTATGGATGATCTTAATCCAGAATTCATACCGGAACTGAAAAAATTTATTGACAGCATGCCTGCTTCTTTTGAGGAGTATGACAATATTGTCACCGGCAATGAAATTTTTATTGCCAGGACTAAAGGAGTGGGGATTTTAACTGCCGAAAAAGCATTGGCCTATGGGGTAACCGGGCCAAACTTAAGGGCGGCGGGTATTGGGTATGATTTAAGGAAGGTTGCTCCTTATAGTATTTACGAGAAGTTTGATTTTGATGTCCCTGTTTTTTACAATGGGGATAGCTTTGATCGTTTCGTGATTAGGATTGAGGAGATGAAGCAATCCTTAAGAATTCTAGAACAGGCCATTGCAAATCTTCCTGACGGTCCCATTCAGGCCAAAATACCGCGAGTTATCAGGCCACCCGAGGGAGAGGTTTATCATCAAATTGAAGGCTCCAAGGGGCTTTTAGGGTATTATATTGCCAGCGACGGTTCCAATAAGCCGTCCAGAATTCATATCCATGGGCCTTCCTTCGTAAATTTGGGGGCTTTACCGGAAATGTGTACGGGCTTAATGGTTCAAGATGTTGTTACAACGATCGCTTCCATTGATTTTATTTTAGGTGAAGTGGATCGATAAAAAATCAGTGTAGGGGAGAAAGCTATGGAAAACTTTTTTGTCAATATCTCCGGTGCACTACGTAATTGGTTTACTGGTATGGGATTATCAACAATGGCAGTTGAATCTATTATGACGCTGATCTTTTTAGTCACTATCATAGTCTTTGTACTGGTTAACGTAATTTATTTAGTGTATTTGGAAAGAAAGTTATCAGCTTATGTCCAGCAGCGTTTGGGACCCAATAGGGTGGGCCCCCGAGGCTTGTTTCAAACAGTTCTGGACGTTTTAAAATTACTGGGCAAAGAAGATATAATTCCTAATGCAGCGGATAAATGGGTCTTTATAGTTGCCTCGCTTTTAGTAATGGTTCCGGCAATTATGGCCTTTGCCATAGTTCCTTTTGGGTTAGGGATGATAGCTGTAGACTTAAATATTGGTATTTTTTACTTTATAGCTGTTTCGTCCACGGGAGTCATTGCGTTTTTAATGGCCGGTTGGGGTTCCAATAATAAATACTCTCTTTTTGGGAGTATGCGTTCCGTTGCTCAGATGGTTAGTTATGAATTGCCAATAGTATTTTCTTTGTTGGGTATTATTATGTTGACGGGTTCTTTGAAAATTTCGGATATTATGGCTGCTCAGAAAACAATTTGGTTTATTGTGCTTCAGCCGATAGCTTTTTTGATTTATTTTATTGCTTCTACAGCTGAACTGAACAGACAACCCTTTGACCTGCCGGAAGGAGAACAGGAACTTATTGCCGGTCCTCTTACCGAGTATAGTGGAATGCGATACGCTTTATTTTTTCTGGCGGAGTATACAAATATGATTGCTGTCTCGGCGATAGCGGCAACTTTGTTTTTGGGAGGTCCCCAGGGACCGTGGTTGCCATCCTGGCTTTGGTTTATGATTAAAATTTATGCGATGATTGGTGCCTATATGTGGATTCGTTGGACCTTTCCTCGAATTAGAATTGACCATTTAATGGCCTTCAACTGGAAGTTCCTGGTTCCGTTGTCTTTGGCCAATGTGCTTTTAACGGGAATAGGTTTAGAAGTCTATAAATGGCTTCAGACTTTAAGGTGGTGATTGGATGTTTGGTAAAGGACTGTTAAAGGGTTTAAAAGTTACAGGAGAGCATTTGGTGGGAAAAACCATTACAGAACAATATCCGGAACGTAAACCCAATCTGCCTCCTCGTTCCCATGGATTTTTTCTATTTGAACCGGAAAAATGTACATCCTGTGGACTATGTAGCATGAGTTGTCCTAATGATGTTATTACTGTTTCTTCTTATCGGGATAAAGAAACAAAAAAACGCATTTTAACCGGTTATGTAATGAGCTTGGAGTATTGTCTATATTGCGGATTATGTGTGGAAGCATGTCCCAGTGATTGCCTCCATGTGGATAGTAAGTTTGATTTAAGCAGTTATACACGCAAGGGTACGGAATATGTTTTTTATGAGAAAGAGAATGAGGTCCAGTTGCAGAATGAATAATTTCTTTTATGGCTTAAGGAATGGGGTGATTTTATAATGGTATCACCGATCACTTTTTGGATTGTAGCCGGGGTAACAATTCTAGCTGCTTTGGCGGTGGTTAGTTTAAAAAACCTAATTCATAGTGCCCTATGGTTAGTAGCCGCTTTTGTTGGAGTAGCTGCCACTTATTTGATGTTAGAGGCGGAGTTTTTGGCGGCGGTCCAAGTGTTGGTTTATGCAGGTGCCATTTCAATTTTGATAGTGTTTGGGGTTATGTTAACCAGGCGAGGGGATATCCGGGAAAGTAATTTGTTTACCAGATACCGTGTTTCCGGTGGGGTAATATCCTTGGGATTACTTGTTGTGGTTGTCAGCTCAATTATGAAGTCCAAATGGATTATAAGCCGGGAAATAGTCCCTGAAAATAATGTAGGTTTGTTGGCTCAGAATTTGTTAGGACAATATGTTATACCTTTCGAAGTGGCCGCTATTTTGTTATTGGTAGCTTTAGTCGGTGCCATTATTATTGCGAAAGAGGTGAGGGATTAAATGGTAGGACTTAATGAATACCTCATCTTTGCAGCCATCTTATTTTGTATTGGTCTATACGGGGCTGTAGCAAAGAAAAACGCAGTAGCTGTTTTAATGGGAATTGAGTTGATGTTAAACTCAGTCAATATTAACCTAATCGCATTTAATCGGTTTTTAACCCCCAGTGAAGTTACAGGACAGGTATTTGCAATTATAGTTGTTGTAGTTGCGGCAGCAGAGGTCGCCGTAGGCCTGGCATTAATACTCAATATTTATCGTCAGCGCTTGACAACAGATGTAAATGATTTAGATTGGCTGAAATGGTAGATAGGTAGAGAAGGTAGGTGAGGACTGACTTATGATTCAATTTGCATGGTTAATTCCAGTATTGCCGATTATTGCATTTGCTGTAATTGTTTTTTTAACACGCCGCATGCAGATGGTTAGCGCATTGACTGCAATAGTGGCTATGGCGGGTTCTTTAATTATAGCTATAGGAGTCTTGGTACAAGTTTTTTCTACCAATATTACTATAGCAGAGCCTGTTGAATTAGTTGTTCGTTGGCTGGAAGTGCCCGGTTCTTTGTTAATAGAAGCCGGTGTGCTGATAGACCCGCTTTCATCTGTGATGCTCTTTGTGGTAACCTCTATAGCTTTTCTGATAATGATCTATTCAATAGGCTATATGAAAGGTGACCCCGGCTTTTCGGTTTTCTTTGCTTATTTGTCGCTGTTTAGTACTTCCATGTTGGGTCTTGTGATTTCAAACAATTATTTTTTAACCTTTATGTTTTGGGAACTGGTCGGCTTAAGTTCGTATCTTTTGATCGGGTTTTATTGGAACAAAGATTCCGCTTCGGATGCTAGTAAGAAGGCATTTATTACTAACCGGGTTGGAGACTTTGGTTTTATGTTAGGGATGTTCTTCTTGTTCTTGCTGTTTGGAACTTTTAATTTTCAGGAGCTCTCCGTAGCTATTCCTGCATTTGCCAATAAAACACTATTGACGATAGTTGCCTTGTTAGTCTTTGTTGGCCCGATAGCCAAATCTGCACAATTTCCTTTGCATGTTTGGTTGCCGGATGCCATGGAGGGCCCAACCCCGGTTAGTGCCTTAATTCATGCGGCTACCATGGTTGCAGCCGGTGTTTATTTGCTGGCCAGAGGTTTTGTCCTGTTTGAAAGTGCAAAAACTGCTTTATTAATTATAGCCATCATTGGTGGTTTTTCAGCCGTATTTGCAGCCACCATCGGTTTGGTTCAAAGGGATATAAAGCGGATTCTTGCGTTTTCTACCATGAGCCAACTCGGTTACATGGTAATGGCGATTGGTCTTGGAAGCATTACCGCGGGTATGTTCCACTTAACAACCCATGCTTTCTTCAAAGCCTTGCTGTTTTTGGGTGCAGGTAGTGTGATTCATGCAGTTCATACTCAGGATATATTTGAAATGGGCGGCTTGGCTAAAAAGATGAAAACAACAACTTGGACTTTCCTAATAGGTTCTTTATCATTGGCCGGTATTTTTCCCTTGGCAGGGTTTTGGAGTAAGGATGAAATTTTGGTTACTGCCCTTAATGCCGGTGAGATCTTTGGCGTTCCTTTTCTTGGCCCACTCTTTTTAACACTGGGCTTGTTAGTAGCATTTATGACCGCTTTTTATATGTTCCGTTTGATATTTGTTGCCTTTTTCGGTTCAGAACAGGCCGGGCAGGAGGCACATGAGTCGCCGATTTCCATGACATTCCCCCTAGTGATCTTAGCTGTTTTTGCTATATTTGCCGGATTCATCGGCACCCCTTTTACCGATAATGGGTTTGCAGCTTGGGTTTATTATGGACATCCACATTTGCCGGAGCCTAATTACTTTATCATGATTTTCTCCACTATCGTAGCTTTTGCCGGAATTTTGTTCGCTTGGATTATATACGGTAAAAAAGCTATTTCCGCGGAAAAACTGGCTGTGCGCTTTAGCGCTATTCATACTCTTTTGTATAATAAGTACTATATAGACGAAGCATATCAGTGGTTTTTTGATAAGGTATTCCTAAGGATTGCAGATGGCTGCCGCTGGTTTGACAGAACAATAGTAGACGGAATAGCTGATGGATTTGGTGATGGTTTGAGAGAAATGGGTGCTAGACTTAGATTCATTCAAACCGGTAATTTGCAAAATTATGCTTTAGTTATTTTCGCCGCTGTAGTTATTATCGCACTATGGTTGGCAGTACCTGTGTTAGGAGGGATATAATGGACGGCTTCCCAATCTTATTATCAATTGTATTAGCACCTATTATCGGCGCCTTGATAATAATTTTAATTCCGGAGAAGGATGAAATGGTTATCAAAATTACCGCCGCCCTAGCCACCTTCGTTTCCCTGGTATTGTCACTGTATGCATTTATAACCTATGACAAATCAGTTGGCGGGTTGCAATTTTTGCAAGATTTTATTTGGGTTGAGCGATTTGGAATTAACTTGTCTTTTGGAGTGGACGGAATCAGTTTGCCATTAGTACTATTGACAGCCATTGTTATTTTTACCGGGGTTTTTGCTTCTTGGGACATGAAAAATCGCAGTAAAGAATTTTTTGTGTTTTTGTTAGTCTTAGTTGCCGGTGTCTTTGGTGTGTTCGTTTCTAGAGATTTATTTTGGTTCTATCTGTTCTTTGAAGTAGCCGTAATTCCGATGTATGTGTTAATTGGTGTTTGGGGCAGTACACGAAAAGAGTATGCTGCTATGAAATTAACAATTTATTTATTAGTAGGCAGTGCGTTTGCCTTAATCGGCATTATTGCTCTGTATCTTTATGCAAAAGGGCAGCTGGGCTATGGTACCTTTGATATTGCTACACTGTCAACTGTAAACTTTGATATAGCCTTCCAGAAGTTTGCCTTCTTCCTCATGATGATAGGCTTTGGCTTTTTAGTGCCCATGTGGCCTTTGCATACCTGGTCTCCTGACGGTCACGTGGCCGCTCCGACTGCAGTAAGTATGCTTCACGCCGGAGTTTTAATGAAGCTTGGGGGATACGGTTTAATAAGGGCAGGTGTATTTTTGTTCCCAATAGGGGCAAAATTTTGGGCACCTTTAATAGCCGTTTTATGTATAGTTAACGTTGTATATGGGGCTATGGTGGCCATGGTTCAGAAGGATTTGAAATTTGTGATTGGATATTCCAGTGTCAGCCACATGGGATATGTATTGTTAGGAATTGCCTCCATGAACTACTTGAGTTTAGATGGTGCAGTAGCCCAAATGTTTGCCCACGGTATTATGACGGCTCTCTTCTTTGCCTTGGTTGGTAATGTTTATCATAAGGCTCATACCAGGGAGATTGCGGCCTTTGGAGGACTAGCTCATCAAATGCCAAGAGTTGCCGCCGGCTTTTTAATTGGTGGCTTAGCATCTTTGGGTTTGCCCGGTTTAAACAACTTTGTTGCAGAGGCATTGATTTTCCTTGGCTCCTGGCGAGTAGAAAAGATTTTATTTGGCTTTTTGCATTTTCGCGTCCTTTCAATACTTGCGATTTTTGGAGTTGTCGTAACTGCGATCTATGTTTTAAGAGTTGTACAAAAGGTCTTCTTTGGGCCTCGAAACCCCAAGTGGGATCATTTAACGGATGCCAAGGGAGTCGAAATGGTGCCGATAGTAATCTTGGTTGGAGTTTTATTGCTCTTCGGCATTTTCCCTTCCCTCTTAATTGATACAATCAATGTAGGTATTGAGCCCCTAGTTGCTAAAATTGCTGCTGCTGTAGAGATTGGAGGTATTTTCTAATGCAACTACAACTATCCGATTTTGCTTTGATGATGCCTGAAATAGCGACAGCCGTTTTGGCCGTGGGGATTCTAATAGTTGGCCTTTTAGTGCCCAGAAATCAAACCAAGGGTATTGGGTTTTTAGCAACAGCCGGTTTTATTGGGATCTTGATTTTAAACTTCACCTATTTAGGGGTAAACGAAAAGGTGCTGGGAGGTCTATATCTGGCGGATCCCTTTTCGATGTTTTTCCGCTTTCTGTTTTTAACGGCGGCAGTAGTAGTTGTCTTAGCCTCCAGAGATTATGTAGATAATTTAAAAAGGAACCAGGGTGAATTTTATGGGCTTTTGGCAGCGGCAACCCTTGGCATGATGCTGATGGCCGGTGCAGGCGACTTAATCACCCTTTATATTGGATTGGAACTGATGACTATCAGCTTTATAATCTTGGTTGGCTTCCAAAAAACTGATGCGAAATCCGGTGAAGCCGGAATCAAGTATGTTATCTTGGGTGCCATGTCCTCAGCCGTTTTGCTTTATGGTTTGAGCTTGGTTTTTGGTATCACCCAAACTACGATAATTAGCGAGATAGCTGCTCAAATAACCGAAACCGGTGTAACCCCTTTATTATTGTTGGGAATGGTTTTCTTAATAGCGGGTTTTGGTTTTAAAGTTTCGGCAGTACCATTTCACATGTGGTCGCCTGATATTTATGAAGGGGCTCCTACGCCAACCACAGCGTTTTTAGCAGTTGCTTCTAAGGCTGCGGGTCTGGCGGCATTTGTACGGGTTTTCATGATTGCTTTACCCGGAGTAGAACCCTTTTGGAGCGGTATAGTGATTGTCCTTGCCGCCTTGACAGTAGTTATAGGTAACTTCATAGCTATTCCGCAAACGAACATTAAAAGAATGTTGGCTTTCTCCAGTATTGCTCAAGCAGGATATATCCTTTTTGGATTGATAGCCTTCAGTTCGCTGGGAGTTGCAGCTTTACTGTTTTATTCTTTTATCTACGTTTTTTCCAATGTGGGTGCTTTCGGTGTTGCCATTGCAGTTAGAAATGCTACCGGCAGTGATGAAATAAAAGATTATAGTGGACTGGCTCAGACTTCACCGTTTCTTGCAGCTATTATGTTGGCTTCTTTACTTTCCTTAGCCGGCATACCGCCCTTTGCGGGTTTTGTAGGTAAGTTTTATCTCTTTACCGCAGTGATAGATCAAGGGTTAATTTGGCTAGCTTTCCTGGGTATCGGTATGAGCATGGTTTCCGTTTATTACTATTTGATAGTAGTTAAAGCAATGTATTTCGGTAAACCTAAGGAAAACTCCAAGCCGATCACAATTTCCGGTAGTCTGAAGCTGGCTTTGGTTCTTTGTGGGGTCGGGGTTACTTTTCTTGGTCTTTATTCCACGCCGTTAATAAATATGGCCTTAGATGTAGCACAGATTTTCTTTCCGTTTTAGGTACCCGCTTTAAGTAGGTGACCTGCAAATACTTTAGGTTGCGACAGAACTAAATTCGGCTTGCCTTGAGGTGGGCCGAATTTGTTTTAAAATAATTAAGGCTTTTGCTATTCTAAGGGGGCAAAAATAATGCCAAATCGTCAGGCTTTAGGAAAAATGGGAGAGGATATTGCCGTTAATTATTTAGAAAAAGAGGGTTATCGGATCTTGATGCGGAATTATCGCTGCGCCTTCGGTGAAATAGATATTGTAGCCCAAGAAAAAAGTGACTTAGTCTTCATAGAAGTTAAAACCCGCAGGAACGTTAATTACGGTTTGCCCTTTGAAAGTGTTACTAAGGTTAAGCAACAAAGGATTAGAAAAATTGCCCTTCATTATTTACAAGAAATGAGGCCGGGAATTTTTGATCTTAGATTTGATGTTGTTTCTATCTTGGCGGAAGGGGAAAAGACTTTCGAAATAGAATTGATTAAAAATGCTTTTTAATCGCTATCGGGATGGCAATAGAGGTGGTTTAAAGTGCTATCAATAATAAGATCCTTAACCTTGCAAGGCATGGATGCTTTAGAAATCCAGGTGGAGGTGGATGTATCCCAGGGTTTACCGTCTTTTGACTTAGTAGGGCTCCCGGATGCTTCTGTCAGGGAATCCAGGGAAAGGGTACGTACTGCAATAAAAAATGCCGGATTTCAATTTCCAAATAAAAGGATTACAATTAATCTGGCCCCTGCTGATTTAAAAAAGGAAGGCCCCGGCTTTGATTTGCCGATAGCTATCGGCATTTTGGCCAGCAGCGGACAAATAAAAACAGAAAACTGGAAAGATTGTTATTTTACCGGAGAATTGTCTCTTAAAGGCGAACTGAGAGGGATTCCTGGAGTCCTTTCCATGTCAGCTACCTTGGCAAATTCAAATCAAGGGGAAGATTCTTTTATTGTACCTAAGGGTAATGCCCTTGAAGCCGCTCTAACTGACCACAAGCAAATAATTCCTCTTGACAACTTATTAGAGGTAGTATCTTTTTTAGAGGGGAGCCTATTCTTTGAGCCCTTCCAAGTGGACATAAGTGCTTTTTTTAAAAATCAACAGACTACGGCCTTCAATTTCAACCAAATTCGCGGGCAGGCAAGTGTCAAAAGAGGTTTAGAAATAGCTGCAGCGGGGGGGCATAATGTAATGCTGATTGGGCCTCCGGGTTCAGGTAAGACTTTATTGGCGAAAAGCCTACCCGGTATTTTACCGCCTATGAATGTCGAGGAGGCAATAAAGGTTAATCAAATATACAGCGTTGCAGGTTTATTAAGCCCAGATCAACCCTTTATTACAGAAAGGCCGTTTAGGACTCCCCATCACACTGCTTCTACAGCCAGTGTGATTGGCGGAGGGAGAAACCCGCGTCCGGGAGAAATAAGTTTAGCAACTTATGGAGTGCTTTTTTTGGATGAATTATTGGAATTTCGTAGGGATGTTTTAGAGGGTTTAAGACAACCCCTCGAAGACAGACAAGTAACTGTAACAAGGGTGCAAGCGGCCTATAATTTTCCTGCTGATTTTTTGCTTGTATCAACTGCCAACCCTTGTCCCTGCGGTTATTACGGAGATAGGGAGCGGGAATGCAGCTGCACACCTTATCAAATTCAAAAATACCGTAGTCGGTTATCCGGCCCGCTGCTGGATAGAATTGATTTGCAAATAGAAGTGCCCCGGTTGACCTTAAAAGAAGTTCAGACAGAAGAGTATGGCGAAGATTCTGCCACCATCAGGGAAAGGGTAACGGAAGCACGGAAAAGGCAAGAAAAGCGCCTAGAAAAACGCGGGCTTTTCTACAATGCTCAGATTCAAGGTGCCTTAATAAAAAGATTTTGTAAAAGTGATTCCCGTGGTCTTGAGTTACTACATAGAGCCTACCATCAGTTTAAGCTAAGCATGCGTGCCCACGACCGCATCCTCAAAATTTCCCGCACCATCGCTGATCTTGACGGCAAAGAACAAATCCAACAAGAACATATAGCAGAAGCCCTACAATATAGATTGTGGGATAGGGAAGCATAGTCTGTCATTTTTAAAATTCTGTATCCCGGTACCTTGTTTTTTTTGTATTTAACTTGCTATTGTGGTAATATATGATGGGAATAAGAAAAATTATATTTAACTGATATCCGAATTTAATCTATGTTAGTTGGCTGAAAAACTTGGCTCCTTTTGTACTAAAAAAACTAGGCTTTAGTTTATAGGCAAGTGCTGATTGGTACAATATTTATTAGGAGGAGAAGTAATGCAGCAAAGCTTGATGCTCCGTGTTGTAATCAGTTTTTTGGGCGTGGCTTTTATCTTGATGGGCGGTTTGCAAGTTACTTTGGGTATCGTGGGGGAAAATACTACTGCCACAATTACTACTATTCGCAGGGATAGCGGTGAAAGAAGTATTGGCACCTCCGGAAGATTTACATATACTATCACTTATTCGTTTAGCTTGCCAAACGGTGAAACAGTTGATGGTTTTACAAAAAAAATCGGTACGCCTGATTCCTTTGAAACCGCTGAAATATCAACCATTCCTGTTCGTTACCTTCCTGGTTTTCCTTACCTTAATTTTCCGGATGATGAAACGGGGATAAAAATAGAACAAGTTATTCTTATCTTGGCGGGGGGTTTTATATTTTTTATAGTAAACAGGAAATTAACAGATGAATATGGTGGCTAGCGTCCCCTAAATGGCTTAATTTATAAAAAATGCTGGCAAACGAAAAAATATCTGTTATAATATGGATAAGGTTTAGCTATAAAACAGCATGAAAGGAGCATGGAAATGTTTTATCTGTATGCCTTTATAGGAATGTTTTTGCAGCTCTTCACTTTAGCTTTGATTCTCAGTGCCGTTGGTTTTAAATATTCAGATGTTTTGAATTTTAAGAGGGGATGATTCCCCTTTTTTGTTTATTAACTGAAACAATAATCATTTAACGAGCAAAAGGGGAAATATTATGCAAGAGAGTTTTAATGGTTTTGAAACAGAAAAAACAGCTGAGGAAAGAATATATTTAGTGGGTCTCAGCCAGATTCCCGGCTTGCGTTTAAAAACAGTGGAGCTCTTATTAAAATATTTCAAAAATTTCAAGGCTTTGTGGGGGGCAACACGGAAGGATTTGGAGCAACTTACAGATTTGCCGGCTCATTTTATGGACAACTTTTTTAAAATCAAAAATTCGGAAGACCCCTTCGCCATAGTTGGAAAATTGCGACGAAAAAACGTACAGGTATTGACATTATTAGATAGTAGTTACCCCGGTAGCCTCAGACAAATTTACGACCCACCCTTAGTCCTTTATTATCAAGGTAATTGGAGTCAAAAGGACGAGCATATGTTGGGTATTGTAGGCTCAAGAAGAACTACGGTATATGGAGAAAAAATTGCTGAAAAATTCGGAAGGGAGCTGGCCGATGCCGGTTTTACAATTGTCAGCGGCATGGCTAGGGGCGTTGACAGTTATGCCCACAAAGGTTGTTTAAATGCAAAAGGAAAAACTATCGCGGTTTTAGGTTCGGGATTAGATGTAATTTATCCGAAAGAGAACGCTAAATTGGCTGATGAAATTAAATCAACCGGTCTATTGCTAACAGAATACCCCTTAGGCACACCTCCTTTGGCGATTAATTTTCCCGCCCGCAATAGAATTATAGCCGGCCTGTCCTTGGGAATATTAGTAATTGAGGCTGCAATTAAATCTGGTGCTTTAATTACAGCTGATTTTGCAATGGAATTGGGGAAGGAGGTTTTTGCGGTTCCGGGGCCGATTACCAGTCCCAACAGCGAAGGAACTAACAGCTTAATCAAACAGGGGGCCAAGTTAGTAAGCCAAGTAGGGGATATTCTAGAGGAATATGGTTTTTCTAATAAGCTAATGCCGGATCAAACCGGGAGTTTTTTAAAAAAACTTTCTCCGGATGAAAGCTTAATTTATGAACTTTTGGGCTACAATGCCCTGCGGGTTGAAGAAATTGCTAAACAAACTGGTTGGTCTTTAAGTAAAATACAAACAATTTTGACTTTACTTGAACTCCAAGGCTTAGTAGAACAACGCCCCGGAAAACAATTTATCAGAAAAAGTTATTAAATATGTTTAAAGAAATTGGCTTAGATCAAAATAATATAGATAAACAGTACTGAACATGAGGTGAATTTTTTGGTATTAATAATTGTAGAGTCTCCGGCGAAGGCCAAAACCATTGGTAACTTTTTAGGTAGTAAAAACTATACGGTTAAGTCTTCCATGGGACATATTAGGGATTTGCCCAAAAGCCAATTGGGTGTTGATTTGGAACAGAACTTCGAACCCAAATATATTACCATTAGAGGTAAGGGCGAGCTGCTAAAAGAGCTGCGTACCCTTGCTAAAAAAAGTGATCGCGTATTGCTGGCACCGGACCCGGATAGGGAAGGTGAGGCTATTGCCTGGCACTTGCAACATAGTTTGGGAATTGATCAACATGAAAAGTGTCGTATCGAGTTCAATGAAATAACTAAGAATGCTGTGCAACAAGCTATTAAAAGTCCCCGTCAAATTGATGGTAATAGGGTAAATGCTCAGCAGGCCAGACGGGTTCTTGACAGGCTTTTAGGCTACAAATTAAGTCCCCTTCTTTGGGCCAAAGTCAGAAAAGGTTTGAGTGCCGGAAGAGTGCAGTCGGTTGCCGTCAGATTAATAGTTGAGAGAGAGGAAGAAATTCGGGCTTTTCAACCTAGGGAATATTGGAGTTTGGCGGCAAAACTGCTCAATAGGGAGCAAATAAGTTTTAAAGCTAAACTAGTTAAAGATCAGTCCGGTAAAAATGTTGAAATAAATAACAAAAAAGAAATGGATCAAATTTTGGAGTACCTGCTGGATGCAAACTATGAAATTGTTGAAATTAAAAAAAGAGAAAAAAGGCGAAACCCCTCTCCCCCTTTCACTACCAGCAGCCTTCAACAAGAAGCCTATAAAAGATTAGGTTTTGTGGCCAAAAAAACTATGCGTTTGGCCCAGCAGTTATATGAAGGAGTAGATCTGGGTAAAAAGGCGGGGACCCAAGGTTTAATTACCTATATAAGGACAGATTCAACAAGAGTTGCCACGGTTGCCCAGGAAGAGGCTAAAAAATATATAAATACGGAATTCGGAGCCGACTTTGTCCCTAAAAAAACACCCCAATATATCCAGGGTAAAAAGAGTCAGGATGCTCATGAAGCTATCAGGCCCACTTCTATGGAAAAGCCTCCCCAGGCGGTTAAAGATCATCTTACACGGGATCAGTACAGATTATATAAGTTAGTCTGGGATAGATTTGTCGCCAGTCAGATGAGTCCGGCAATCATGGATGTAACCACTGTTGAAATAGAAGCGAATAAATATCAATTTAGAGCGTCTGGTTCAATTATTAAGTTTATGGGGTTTTTAAAAATATACCAGGAGGAACAAAGCGAGGAAGAAGCGGAGGAAAGTGGAGTTTTACCAAAACTCGAACAAGGTGAAAATTTGAAGTTGGACAGATTAGAGCCTAAACAGCATTTCACCGAACCTCCACCCCGTTATTCAGAAGCTTCCTTAGTAAGAACTTTAGAAGAGCTGGGTATCGGACGTCCCAGTACCTATGCTCCTACCATTGATAACATCTTAAATAGAGGCTATGTCATCCGAGAAAACAAAGTATTCGTGCCGACCGAAATTGGACAAATTGTAGTAGGTTTGCTGAAAGAATTTTTTACGGAGATTATTGAAGTTACGTTTACTGCCGACATGGAACAAAAACTTGATGAAATTGAGGAAGGCGACCTGGACTGGAAGATGGTAGTAGGTGATTTTTATGAACCTTTTGCAACTCTTTTGGAAAAAGCGGAACAAGAAATGGGAGAGATAGAGTTAGCAGATGAGGAAACGGATGAAGTTTGTGAAAAATGCGGACGAAATATGGTTATCAAAACGGGGAGATACGGTAAATTTATAGCCTGCCCCGGGTTCCCCGAGTGTAAAAATACCCGTCCCATTATGGAGACAATTGGTGTTCCATGTCCAAACTGTCAGGGTGAAGTAGTTTTGCGCAGGTCTAAAAAAGGCAGAGCCTTTTATGGTTGTAGCAATTACCCGGATTGTCAATGGGTTTCTTGGCACAAACCAACTTTAGAAAAATGCCCGGTCTGCGGTTCAATGTTGGTGGAAAAACGGAGTAAAAAGGGAATGCAAAGGGTCTGTTCAAAAGATGGTTGCGAATATAAAAGTTCGCTGATATTAAATAAAGAACGGGGCTAACAGGAGATAAAGATGAAGGAAGTAGTTATTGCAGGTGCGGGTTTAGCCGGTGCGGAAGCGGCCTGGCAGATTGTGAAAAGAGGTATACCGGTAGAGCTGTGGGAAATGAGACCAGTTAAACTGACTCCCGCCCATAAAACGGGTTTCTTTGCTGAGCTAGTCTGCAGTAATTCCTTAAAAAGCACTAGTCTTGACAATGCCTCAGGCTTATTGAAGGAAGAGTTAAAACACCTTGATTCTTTAATTATGAAAGTTGCCGAAAAGAGTCAGGTTCCCGCCGGAGGGGCATTGGCCGTTGATAGGGAAGGGTTTGCCGAAGGTGTTACCAAGGCACTAACCGCCCACTCTTTGGTTAAGGTAATTAATTCTGAGTTAAAACAGATACCGGACGGAAGACCATTAATTATCGCTACTGGACCCTTAACTGACGGAGCATTTAAAGAGGCAATTGTTGAACTGACGGGTGAGGACTATTTTTACTTTTTCGATGCCGCCGCACCTATAATTACCAAGGAATCCATTGATTTGAATAAGGTTTTTGAAGCTTCACGCTACAATAAGGGTGAAGCGGCCTATTTAAATTGTCCTATGGACGAACAGGAGTATCAGCAATTTTATCAAGAGTTAATTAATGCTGAGGTCTTTCCAAGGAAGGATTTTGAAAGGGGCAAATTTTTTGAGGCTTGCGTTCCCATTGAGGAGTTAGCCCTAAGAGGTCAAAAAACCCTTACTTTTGGGCCTTTAAAGCCGGTGGGTTTAATAGATCCTCGGACAGGGAAACTGCCTTATGCGGTCATCCAGTTAAGGCAAGATGACAAACGTGGTAACCTATATAATATGGTGGGATTTCAGACCAACCTGACTTGGCCGGAGCAAAAAAAAGTTTTCAGTTTAATTCCCGGGTTGGAAAGAGCAGATTTTGTGCGTTATGGAGTTATGCACCGCAATAGTTTTATTAATGCTCCGAGGCTTTTGACGCAATCCAACCAATTAAAAAAAGAAAAAGGTGTTTTTTTTGCAGGTCAATTAACCGGGGTGGAGGGTTATTTGGAATCTACTGCGAGCGGTTTGGTGGCGGGATTAAATGCTGTAAACTTAGTAAGGGATAAAAAGCTGTTGAGCTTCCCACAAGAAACTGCAATCGGGGCCTTGCATTATTACCTGGTCAACACCATGGCTACTGATTTTCAGCCTATGAATATAAATTTCGGTTTGTTTCCTCCTTTATCAAAAAAACTTAAAAGTAAAAAAGAGCGTAATTTGCACATTTCCCGAAGAGCGTTAGAAACTTTGGATAGCTTTATAAGAATTAATAATATTTAATATTGAACTTATTCTCTAAGTGTGGCAACATATAACTAATTAAGTAAAGGAAGGTGGGGGAATGGATACTTCCCGGGATTTGCTTCACCAATACCAACTATTCTTAAAAACTGTGAAAAACTATTCTGCCCACACTACTAAGGCTTATCTGCTGGATTTGCAGGAATTCTTAAACTATTTTAACCATACAGCCGAAGAAATTGCTGTTTTAAAGCTTGAAAACTGGCAAATTAGAAACTATTTAGGGCATTTAAGTCTAAAGGGCTTATCCAAAAATACGGTTGCCAGAAAATTAGCCTCAATTAGGAGGTTTTATCGTTTTCTGCTCAAGAAAGAAATTATAGATTCCAGCCCTTTTGCGAATATCAGCACCCCCAAAAAAAACCGACAATTACCTAGGTTTTTACACTATCCCGATTTAAAACTGATCCTGGAGACAGTAGAGGTCGGCTCTGATCTAGGCATCAGAAATAGGGCAATGTTGGAAACCCTCTATGGGTCCGGGGTAAGAATTTCAGAACTGGTCTCCTTGGATGTGGAAAATTTAAATTTGGATTTGGGTAGTGTTTTAGTTAAAGGTAAGGGCGGACGGGAGAGACTCGCCCCTTTAGGCAGACCAAGCATGATTTGGTTGGAAAAATATCTTGAAACAAGCAGAAACAACTTAAAAGGTGACAACGAGACAGAGGCTTTATTTCTTAATTATGCCGGCAAACGATTGTCTTCCCGCGGGGTAGCGAAAATTATAGATAAAT
>JBBAFB010000015.1:0-26550 GCA_041655595.1 Bacillota bacterium | reverse complement strand
ATAGTGTGGAAAATGGAGATACAATACTATGGAAAAATTATTTGCAACTTTCTCCAAATAGGACTTGCAAAAAACATGCGGGGCTAACCGGGGTGGCTACTTTAGTGATTTCTAAAATCGGCTCGGTATAGATTAAGCCTACCTCAGCCCTTTTAGACTGAATGCGACTTGCAGTATTTTCCACTGCTAATTTTGCTAAGTTAAAGGTTTGTTTAGCATTTGTATTTACCGGCTCATCTTTAACTTCAACTTTATAGTTAACAGTTAAGTTGTTTACACCTTCTTCAAGGGTAGTAAATTCCCAACGAAGCACATCTGGCTCTGTATTGCCATTCCCGGGAATATATATATACTCTTTGTCATTTTCCCCTTGGGCAGTCTCCCAAATTATTTGTTGCTCATCCCCATACACAATGCTACCTTCAACTAATTCTGTACCTTGAGGAAAGATATCTACTATTTCCACATCTTTTTGTTTAACACCAATATTTTCCGCTTTATAAGTAATTTGGAACTCAATAATATCCCCAATATTAGCTTTTACTCTTTCACCTTCTTTTTTGAAATCTTCTTCGTCATTTACACTAATAACTTTTTTTTCTATAGAAGGCAGGGGTATATTCGTATGGACAGAAGCATTATCTACCGCTTCTATCTCCGTATCCATATTTGTTCCCTGGATTTTAACATTGTTTACAAAGGAATCTCCTGCCACAATATCTTTACCGTCATACCATTCATCTTTAACTTTTGCCTGGAATTTCAAAGAATAAGACCTGTTTCTTTTAAATTGCCCCTTTGTTTCGCCTTCTTCACTATTGGATATTGTCCACACAAGATTTCTTACACCATTGTTGATTGTTTGACAATCAAACTCGGTAACCTTAAAGCTACCATCGGTTATTTCATAGCCATCATCTTTATAATCACTTTGAAACTCTAATCCATCCCCCAAGGCATCTGTAATAACTATATCTCCCATGTCATGGTATTGATTAACTCTTACTTTTATGGTGTAGTAAAAATCACCACCATAACTTATGAGATCAGTTTTGCTTAAGGATTTATCTATGATCATTTCCTTGGCAATTAGGTTTTTTGCTATTGTGCCCTCACATTTTGCCCCTTCATTTCCTTCGGGGTAGACATAACTTTCATCATCAACACATCCATTATAAGTAACTTCGATGGGCAAAGCTTTCCCATCTGCGATTATCTCACCTTGATTTATTAACAAACCATCTTCATCAAATGCAAATAATGTATCAAAAATAGCCGCATTATAGCTTATGTTTTTCGTTTCATCTGGAGCTAAAGCTATGTTTTTCCATTCTAAGATGGATTGTCCATAATTCTCTTCTTTATAAAGATTTTCAGTATAGGGGTCGCTATTTAAACTGTTGATATCCGTAACTTGCACGCCATTAGCGATGGTATTAGTAAGCTCATCTACCGTAACTGCATACTTACTATTGTTTATTATCTCTATTCTTATTTTCTGCCTGTACCCATCATCCCCGGCCCCTGTATTATCTCCTGCACCCTTTAGTAGCTTTCCTCCTCCATGTAAAATCACTTCATAAGGCATAACTTTAATTTTAAACTCGTTACCTTCAGATTTTATGCCACCAAAGGTTTGAGCATTATTGCTTCCTTCTACCGTTACCTTACCGGTCACTTCCGAACCGAATTCCACTTCTTCCTCTTCAGTATTTCTTTTTGTTTCTCTAATTTTCACATCAAAGGAAAAGGAGAATTTTTCTTCCGGTGCTAAATCCTTAATATCCACCCAGGCTAATACCTGTTCACCACCTACCTCTATAACGTTATTGGGACTTATGGGACTACTTTTCCATTCAAGACCCTCATCTAATTCAACCTCAAAACCAACATTAAATATCCACTTCGATTCATTTTTGTTCTCAAGGTTTATTGTGACCGTCTTGGTTTTCCCCATAACCCCTTGGGAATCCTTGGAAATAGAAACATTTAGTCCATCATTATCAGCAAAGGCTAGATTCCCCCCTAACTGAAAAGCAAAAGCTGCCCCTAAAAGCACTAAAGCAAAGATAATTATTTTCCCCATTGCGTTTCTTTTGACCTTCATGCTGTTTGTTGTCACAAAAAACCCTCCCTAATTTTGCAATTTGCTTTGCAAATTTTAAAAAATCAAGTATATAAATAGAAAAATTATTTAATTTGTTACTGAGAATGATTATGATATTTAATTGTAACAAAAAGGACTGAACAAACACTGAACAAACCTAGGAGTAAAAAGTTACAAGTGGTAATTAAAATTTGTAGATTAGTGATTAGTAAGCAACAGATAAAAAAAAACGGCGTGACCGCCGCTCCTTGTGGAGTTAAAATAACTTTTATTCCATTGTTACACGATATATTTTTTATATAAAATGACTGTTTCTTTCGAAGGTGGCAGATTTAGTTCTATTTGTAAATTTTTTTTATATTCCCGAAAAAAACTATCAAGGCTGGCCCGTTTTTTTTGGAGGCCATAGAATTGAATAAATAGTTTTGCCATTTCATCACTAAAGGGATCCACGGCGTAGATTTTTTCTAAACAATCTTTAAGAAGAGAAGTAAAACTACTATCGGATAAAAGTTTTTTTGCGAATCTCTCTAAATATCCAACTACCAATTCTTTATACCTTTGTTGAAGTCTGATCACCCAAAAATAACTTTCTTCAATAAAATCTCCTTGATAAATTTCCATAACTGCCCTTAAATCAGCTTCTTGGTATGTTTTAGATTCTAAAATTTGCTTTAGCTTTTGCAGATCGGAACTGACAGGCAAATTCAATACATAACAATCATCCTTAAAAATTATTCCACCCGGGTAACCTGCCTTTTCTAGGTTTTTACGCAGTTGGTAGATGGTTGTATGTAAAAGTGTTGTTGCATTGTCAATTTCTTTATCAGGAAAAATGTATTCCAATAAAAGGTTTTTGGAAACTCCATGATCTTTATTAATCCAAAGGTATGCAAATAATTCTTTGGTTTTCTGGGTACGCCACATCAAGGGCTCCCCCTTAAAATCCACAACCCGAAAACTACCAAAGCTATTTATTTTTAGTCCTTGGCCGAGTCCTTTCACTTTAACAAACTTTTCTTCTAACCTTTCCATGGTCATTCTAAGGCGTTTTTCCTGAACGGGCTTTAATAGATAATCAATAGCGTTTAGCTCAAAGGCCTCGATAGCATATTGGGAAAAAGCGGTCACAAAAACAATCTCTACATTTTCTAATTCTTCAAGTAGAGTATCTGCAAAAGCCAGACCGTCAATTTTAGGCATTTCAATATCTAAAAAGACCACATCCGGCTTCATTTTTATTATTTCACTCAAAGCTTCCGCCGGATAAGTATAGGAGCCTACTACACTAACTTCCTTATAACCGCTAAGCATACGGCTTAACACTTCTAAAGCGATTGGTTCGTCATCAATTAGAACTGCCCTCATTTTTCTCCTCCGGTATTATGATTGTGGCCCTAGTGCCTTTACCCGGTTGACTCTCTAAGATGAATTTCGCACCAGGTAACCGCTGAATCTTTTTTAACACATTTTTAAATCCCAAACCCTGATGTTCCCCTTCTAATAATTCCGCCTGTTGCTGCTCACTCATCCCTATGCCATCATCCTCAATTAAAATCTCAATCATGTCATTTTCTATCCTCCGAACAGAAATTTTTATACTGCCCTCGTCATGTTTAGCAAAAATGCCATGTCGAATAGAGTTTTCTACTAAGGGTTGCAAGCTTAGCGGCGGTAGCTTTCCTTTTAACCCGGGTTCAAGTTGATAGACCACCCCTAGCCTTGCTCCATGTCTCATTTTTTCTATTTCTAAGTAGGCCTTTATTAATTCTAATTCTTCTTCCAAAGTGGTAAACCCTTTTGTTCCGTAGCTTCCCAGCTTTCCCCTAAAATAAATTGACAGATTATTTAAGGCTTGCCTGGTCTGTTGTCCGTCTTTGTAGCTTAAGCCTATGATGGTGTTAAGGGTATTATACAAAAAATGGGGTGAAATTTGGGCGGTGAAATAGTCCATTTCTTTCGCCAAATTTGCTTCCGCAGTCTTTTTTGTCAACAGCAACGACTGCATTCTAGGTATTAGCTCATCCTTATTAATGGGTTTCCGTTGAAAGTCATTGGCCCCGTGATCAAAGCCTCTTAATAAATCTATGGTACTTTCAGAAGCTGTTAAAATTAAGACAGGCAATTCCACCAGGGAATACTTTTCCCGAATTTGTTTACATAACATGTCTCCAGAAATATCAGGCAACATATAATCTAAAATAATTAAATCAATTTTATTTTTCTCAAGCTCATCCAAGGCTTGGTAGCCATTATCTGCCAAGACTATATTCCAACCTAATTCTTCAATAATATAGACTAAAATCCTTTGATTTAAAGGTTCATCATCCACTATTAAAACGGTGGGGCTTCCTGCTTGCCCTTCTTTTGGTTTGTCTTTTTTGGGGTAAATTACAGGTGAACCGGGTAGTATAGTTGCCTTTTTTGAATGTTCACCTTTCATTGGATCGGTATTGAGAGGTAAGGTAAAAATAAAGCTTGCTCCTTGCCCATAGGTAGAATCAACCTCAATTTTCCCCCCATGAGCCTCCACTATCTGTTTTACAATGGGCAAACCCAAACCCAAACCTTGTGCGCCATTTCCCCCTTCGGCCTGCTGGTAAAAAAGGTTAAATATTTCATCCAAACAGGACTCCTTGATACCGGCCCCGGTATCAACAACTTTAATTATTGCCTCTCCTTCAACAGCCGTCGCAGTTACTTTTATTTCTCCCGCCTCAGTATGTTTGATGGCATTATGCACCAAATTATAAACTATTTGTCTAAAACCATCGGGGTCTCCCTTGAGTAGGGGAAAGTCCCGGGAAATTTGATTATTCAGAACCAAGGGTTGTTCTCTAGGAATCAACAATGCCATTTCCTGCAATAATTCATCTACCACACGAAAGGCATCTATAGGCACAAAATTTAGGACTGTTTTCCCCTCTTTAATTTTTGAGGCATTTAACAAATTGACAACCAAACGGGTTAATCTCTGGCCCTCTTGTTGGACAAATAATAACTCCTCCTGTTGATCAGTATTAAGAGTGCCTTTCCGGCCTTCTAGTAAATTCCTGATTAAATTTAGGATAATATGGAGGGGTGTTTTTAGTTCATGGGAGGCTTTGGCCAAAAACTCATCTTTTTGTTTATCATAGACTAAAAGTTTTTCTGACAGGGCCACCGCAGCTCTATAATTCAATTGAAACCTTTGGGCAATTAAGACTACGGCTCCAAAAATCATAAAAAGCACTAAAAAGGCTTGTGCATTACCCAAGTTGATTTCGACAAATGCCTTTGTCAGTGCCAAAGACAAATAAAGCAAGAGGGAATAAACAATCACCAGGATAATTCCTACATCATTTTCTTTTTTAAAGCTAGCTTTCAGGAGAATTTTAAAAATACAAAAACAGGCGAAAGCAAGGCCTAAAACCACCGCAACCTGAAAAACCATAGTTGTAATGGAAGGAGAATTTTTAAAACCATTTGTTAGCAGAAAAATAACAATCAAAATTAGTTGCAAAAGGGAAATTATTTTAACAAATCTCTTATTTAGATATTCTTTAAATAGGCCATTAGTAAATTGCAACAAAAAAACTGTAGTTAAAATTGTAGCAACAACCTGTATCTTTGTCCTAGAGAAGTAGTCATAATCAACCAATAGATGCAATAGTTGTTCGTTCATTACTGACACAAACAAGACTAAGGTAAGGGTAGCCAAGCTGAAATACAAAAGGTAATACTCCTTTGTATTCAGGGTAAAAATCATAAAGAAAAAGAAACCTACCACCAGCAAGGCTGCAATAATAATGAGTTCCAGACTAATGGCTTTAGTATTCGCACTGATCATTGATTCGGCAGCACCAAATTCCAGGGAGCGCAAAATGCCCCCGGTGGGATAGTCGTAATTAGACACCTGAATAATTAGCTCCAGTTCCTGATTTGAACTTGATGCCATCCCCATTTTGTAAAGGCTTTCCGGCTTAAATTGTTCGCGGTTTAAAGACGGCACCCCTGAAGATATGATCTCCTTATCATTAAGGTAGGCTCGGTAGGCCAGCCTAACAGTTTTTATTTTAACCGCAAAGTGATAATCGTCTTTGAGTTTTATCTTTAATCTATAAGTTCCCGAACCTTCGGATAATTCCTTATCGCCTAAATACCCCTTCCAAGAGGCAGGCACCTGTATATATGTTTTGGCCTCCTTGGCATACTCCCGGGTAATCTCCCCCGGTTTAAGCAAAAGTCCGGGATAAAACTCCCATTCGCCATCCAATGTGATGATGCTCTCTTGATCCATTTGCCAATTGCTAAGATCCAATACCCCTTTTTGAGCAATATAATTACCCCGTGGCTGGGCTATATTTATTTGAAAAATATACACGCCAACTATGAGGGTGATCAATAGGGAGATAACTCCTACGATTAGATATTGAAATCTAAGCTTCTTGGGTTTCAAGCAAAATCACCCTTTCGGACTACCGGTTATTTTTACTGCGGCGCGTAGAATGGCCTGCAAGATAGCTGTTTAGTGCTCGTTTTCTGTTTTTGCCATGCTACTTCTGTTTTAAATCCCCTGGTTTTACGGATAATAATTTGCCGGTGGCCTTGGCCAAAACTTTGCCCTGACTATTTTCTACCCAGCCTTCCATTTCGTAAAGCCTTCTGTCTTGCTTAAGAATTTTACTGTGGATACGGAGCTGTTCTCCAATGGGTATTTTATGGAGGTAGCGAATATTCATTTCGGCGGTTACCACAAAAAATCCTTGGGTAAACAGATTATTGGCCATTACTTCATCAAGAAGGGTGGCGGTAATGCCGCCATGAAGGATACCGGGGTAGCCCTGAAACTCCTCCCGGGGAGTATAATCGCTGTAAAAGCTCTCCCCATCCCTGATAAACTCAAGTTTTAAGCCGATGGGATTTTTAGCACTGCAACCAAAACAATAATGATCCAAATCATTCTTTTGCATCTTAAACACTCCTTTTTTTAAAAAGCTCAAAGCTTAAGGCTGAAAGCTTAAAGCCTGGGATTCCCAGATACTTCCTTTAGAATGAAATTGCCACGTCGCTTCGCTCCTCGCAATGACATCAACGTGAAAGCTTGCAGTAGCGTCATTGCAAGCGGAGCAAAGCAATCTAGGCCACAAACCTCACCATCCAAAAAGACCCCAAAGAAAGACATGCAAATATTTTTTCCACTTTCTACTTTCCACTAGAACATTCAAACCCACGCCCAAACAATATTAGACCACGTTAGACAACGTTAAACAATGCTAGACAATGTTAAAAATACACCCCTACTTTCTATTTTCCACTATTCTCTTAATAAATCCCACAGCCTTTTCATTGACCACATCTTTTTCTAGGCTTTCTGTTACGATATGCCCGGAGTTTTCCAGTAAAACAAGTTCTTTGATAGGGGAATTGATTTTTTGATAAATTTCCTGCCCGCTACCGGGTAAAATCACTTCATCAATTCTTGTATGTATGATTAAAGTGGGAATTATTATTTTATGTAAACTTTGATTGGAGATTTGAATAAAATCATATAGACTGCCAATAGCTTTTAATGGCCACTTCGGGTAAACATAGCGACCTGATCTTCTATTAAATTCTTGTTGGCTGGTAGTCAATTTGAGTTTAGTATAGGGCATAAAGAATCTGGCATATTTGGCATATCTGGCTTTCCTGTCTACCAAGCCCGTTGGTGCTGCCATAGCAACTAAACCATCCAGTAAGCCTTGAGAAGCGGCATAAAGACCTAAGGCCCCACCTAAAGACAGCCCAAAAACCCATACCTCCGAGCAGCTTGTACGTAAAAAAACTATATCCTCCTCTAGAGAGTGATACCAGTCCCTCCAGCTGGTTTTGGCCATTTTTCCCGGTGATGTTCCATGGCCTGCCAAGAGGGTGCCCTTAATGGTATATCCTTGTTGATGTAATAATTGCCCCAGACCGGCAACTTCTCCCGGTGTGCTGCCGAAGCCATGTACCATAAGGCAGCCGATTTCATTACCAGGAAGAAAAAAGGATTCTTTGATTGGGAGTTTACTCATGGGAAACCTCCTTATGTAGCAATGGCCTAGCGTTGCCTAATATGGTCCAACGTTGTCTAACGTTGTCTAGCATTGTTTGCATGCAAAGCCTGAAAACAGGAAGCGGAAAGCTTTTGGGCATTTATTTGGGGTCATTTTGCATGTGATCCTTTTAGGAAGATTCTTCACTTCGCTTCGCTACATTCAGAATGACAGCTATGTGAGCTCCCGCATCAATGTCATTGCGAGTGAAACAAAGCATGTATCCCAATAAAATCACATGCAAAAACAATTGCTTGACCATCGCTTGACCATTGCCTGACCACCGCCAAAAGCCCGAAACTTTAGCTTTTAAAATCTTTTCCTTTCCGGCCTTTCAACCCTCCAACTAAAAAAGTGTTGAGGCTTTGGCCTCAACACTTTTGTCATTCGTTGATTACATAAATAGGGGTGCGAAGACCAGAGAAACTATGGCCATCAATTTAATTAAGATATTGATTGAAGGGCCGGAGGTATCCTTAAAGGGGTCTCCAACAGTATCACCGGTTACGGCCGCAGCGTGGGCCTCGGAGCCTTTTCCTCCATGAACGCCGCCCTCAATATACTTTTTGGCATTATCCCAGGCACCGCCGGCATTAGCCATCATCACAGCCAATAAGAAACCGGCGACGGTTGTACCTGCCAACATTCCCCCTAAGGCTTCTTTGCCCAGGCCGGGAAGCAAGCCCACTGCCAAGGGTGCTGCCACTGCTAAAATACCGGGTAAAATCATTTCTTTAAGGGCCGCATCCGTACTAATACTAACACAATTAGCGTAATCGGGGCGTCCTGTTCCTTCCATAATCCCCGGAATTTCTCTAAATTGACGACGAACCTCATCAATCATCTGACCGGCAGCCCGCCCCACTGCATTCATGGTTAAAGCACTAAAGAGGAAGGGCAACATGCCGCCGATGAAAGCTCCTGCAATAACATTGGGCTTTAAAAAATCAATGGTATCTATACCTGCTGCTGTTGTATAAGCACTAAACAGAGCCAAAGCAGTTAAAGCGGCAGAACCGATGGCAAAACCTTTTCCGATAGCAGCGGTGGTGTTACCCACGGCATCTAAAGCATCGGTAATTTTTCTCACTTCCGGTTCCAAACCGGCCATCTCTGCAATGCCCCCGGCATTATCCGCAACAGGTCCATAGGCATCAACGGCTACCGTCATGCCCGTGGTTGATAACATACCCACGGCAGCCATGGCAATTCCAAACAGGCCGGCAAATTTATAGGCCACAATTATGGAAACGGCAATCACAATAATCGGCCAAGCGGTACTCATCATACCTACGGCAATGCCGCTGATAATGTTAGTAGCGGCACCGGTCTTGGATTGCTCGGCTATCATCTGTACCGGCTTGTAAACCTCGGAGGTATAATACTCTGTAATTTTACCGATAGCAAAACCGGCTCCCAAACCGGCCACGGTAGCGATAAATACTCCCAACCCTGTGTAGGAAACGCCCCCGATTTCATAGGGTGTTTTAATTAAGCCGGTAATAATGAAATAAGAGGCTGCGACAGAAAGCAGGGTCGCTACGATGGTTCCCATGTTAAGTGCCTTTTGAGGGTTAGCCCCCTCGGAGGTTTTAACAAAAAATGTGCCGATAATAGAAGCAACAATACCTGCCCCCGCAACCATTAAAGGTACGATTGTGCCGTTGGCAATGCCGAAAGCGGCGGACAAAGCAATACCGGAAATAATTGCGCCTACATAGGATTCAAACAAGTCAGCACCCATGCCTGCTACGTCACCCACATTATCTCCCACATTATCCGCGATGGTAGCCGGGTTTCTGGGGTCATCCTCGGGGATACCCGCTTCTACTTTTCCAACCAAGTCAGCACCTACATCGGCAGCCTTGGTATATATACCGCCACCCACACGGGCAAATAAAGCAATAGAGCTGGCTCCTAGAGCAAAACCGTTAACCACATTGGGATTATCAAATAAAAGATTAACAATACCTAAACCTAAAAGTCCCAAACCAACTACAGCCATCCCCATGACTGCCCCACCGGAGAAAGCTATCCCCAAAGCAGCATTTGCACTTGTACGAGCAGCATTTGCCGTTCTAACATTGGCCTTCGTCGCTACATTCATTCCTATGTAACCTGCTCCGACAGAACAAACCGTGCCAAGTAGGTAGGCAATTGCGGTAGCAGGCTGCAAACTGCCCTCTCCGTGGGTAACAAAGCCTAGAATAGCGATTAAAGCCGCTAAACCCAGCACAAAGAAAATTAGGGTACGATATTCTCGCATTAAAAATGCCATCGCCCCCTCATGAATCGCCGCAGCTATTTCTGCCATTCTTGGTGTCCCCTCTTCGGCACGGCTTACTTTGCCGGCCAAATAAAAAGCAAAAAGCAAGGCCAGTATACCGGCCACCGGGGCTAAATAACTTAATTGCATTGTTTTGCTAACCTCCTAGAATATTGTTTTTTAGACAAAAAATTTAAATTAAAGACAAAAGTAAGGAGAAAAATAAAAACGAAATGGCAGAAACCGCCGCTATTTTGGATAAAAGATCATCCAAGCCTTTTTTCTTACCAAAAATCTGCTCGGCCCCCCCCGCAATCGCTCCGGATATTCCAGCACTTTTTCCAGATTGCAGCAATATTGTGGCAATTAAACCTAAAGCGGCAATTACTTGTAGCACTATAATAAAGGTTTTCATTCCGTCACCTCCCGTTACCTTTAAAACAAATTTATTCTAGCATATTTATAAGGGGAATACAAGAAAAGCGGCAAATTAAAACTCTTTACCAAGATTATAAAATGCTTTGGAGCCCGCGTATTGGGCTGAGTCCCTCAAATCTTCTTCAATTCTCAGTAATTGGTTATATTTAGCTACCCGATCTGTTCTGGAAGGGGCACCGGTTTTTATTTGCCCAGCATTAGTAGCAACCGCTAAATCGGCAATGGTGCTATCCTCCGTTTCACCGGACCGATGGGAAATAACAGCAGTATAGCCCGCTTTTTTCGCCATTTCAATAGCATCCAAAGTTTCTGTTAAGGTTCCTATCTGGTTTACCTTAATCAGAATGGAGTTTGCCGTACCTGTTTCGATTCCTTTGGCAAGTTTTTCAGTGTTAGTGACAAATAAATCATCCCCCACTAGCTGGATTTTGGACCCAACCCTTGCCGTTAACGCTTTCCAGCCCTCCCAATCATCTTCTGACAGGCCATCCTCAATAGAAATAATGGGATACCGTTCTATCAGATTGGCGTAATATTCCACCATTTCCTGAGAGGTACGAGTAAGCCCCTGTCCTTTAAATACATATTTACCTTCCTGATATAATTCAGTAGCAGCCACATCCAAAGCCAACCCGAAGTCATCACCAAGCCGATAGCCCGCCGCTGTGATTGCTTCCATGATCACTTCTAAGGCTTCTTCATTAGAATTAAGATTAGGGGCAAAGCCTCCCTCATCTCCTACTGCCGTATTCAAACTTTTAGATTTTAATACCTTTTTTAGCTGATGAAAGACCTCGGCGCCCATTCTGAGCCCTTCCCTAAAACTCTTGGCACCTACCGGCATAATCATGAATTCCTGAATATCAACATTGTTATCCGCATGTTCCCCGCCATTTAGTATGTTCATCATAGGTAGAGGCAATTGCTTGCCATTGCTGCCGCCTATGTAACGATATAAGGGTAGCCCCAGGTAATCAGCGGCGGCCTTTGCTACTGCCAAGGAAACTCCCAGCAAGGCATTGGCCCCTAGCTTACCCTTATTGGGGGTGCCATCCAGTTCAACCAGTTTCTGATCTATGGCTGCTTGATTTAAGCCGCTAAAGCCTAGCAGAACAGGTTTAATAATTTGGTTAACATTGTTGACAGCAGTTAAAACTCCCTTGCCCAGGTACCTGCTCTTGTCTCCATCCCTCAGTTCAACGGCTTCATAAGCTCCTGTTGAGGCTCCGGAAGGAACGGCGGCCCTACCGAAGCTGCCATCCTCAAGCTGTACCTCTACTTCAATGGTGGGATTACCGCGGGAATCCAGTATTTCTCTGGCAAAAATATTTGCGATTTTGCTCATTTTGTTACCTCCCTGTGGTTACTTTGTCTAACATGATTTAACGTGGTCTAATATGGTCTAATATGGTCTAACGTGGTCTAACGTGGTCTAACATTGTTTGCATGTGGGTTTGAGTGTTCTAGTGGTAAGTAGAAAGTAGAAAAAATACTTGCATGCCTTCCTTTGTGGTTATTTTGCATGTGATTCTTTCGAGGAGATTCTTCATTCCGCTTCGCTTCATTCAGAATGACATTGGTGGGGGTTTCTTGCATCTTGCATCCGGCTTCCCGCTTCTTGAACGCCCCGTCGCTTGACCAATGCCTTTTCTAATTTCTACTTTCCACCGACCCCAAAGAAATACCCCAAAGATTTCTACTTAATCAGGCTCTGCCCTGTCATGGCTGTTGGTTTTTTAATACCTAATAAGTCCAGCATTGTTGGGGCTATGTCCCTTAGGGAGCCTGGCCGAAGTTGTACACCTTTTAGCTGTTCAGCGACTAAAATAAATGGCACTAGGTTAGATGTGTGAGCAGTATGAGGCCCCCCTGTTTCGGCATCTACCATGTTTTCCGCATTGCCGTGATCTGCTGTAACCAGCATTATCCCCTTTTTAGTTAAAACCTTCTCCACCAGCCTTCCCAAACAAAAATCCACGGTCTCCACGGCCTTGACGGCAGCTTCCAAGCTACCGGTATGACCCACCATATCCGGGTTGGCAAAGTTTAGAATAACTACCTGGTAAAAATCTTTTTCTAATTCAGCTAACAGTCTTTCTGTCACCTCATAGGCACTCATCTCCGGCTTAAGATCATAGGTTGCCACTTTGGAGGAAGGAATCAAAATCCTGTCCTCTCCCGGGTTAGGAGCCTCCACCCCGCCGTTAAAAAAGAAAGTTACGTGGGCATATTTTTCGGTTTCCGCTATTCTTAATTGATTTAGGCCTGCCTTCGCCAGGACCTCCCCTAGGGTAGCCTGCAAATGTTCCGGGGGAAAGGCTATTGGTGCTTTAAATTTTTTATCATATTGGGTAAAACAAAGGTAGTGAAGATCCAAATAACCATCTTGTCGGGGGAAATCATTAAAATCCTTATCTATAAAGGACCTGGTTATTTCCCTTGCCCGATCGGCCCTGAAGTTAAACAAGATAACGGAATCTCCCGAGGATATCCGAGGAAGGAGTTGCCCGTCTTTGCCCAGTAATACAACGGGTTCCAGAAACTCATCAGTAATACCTTGGCTATAAGAACTTGCAATAGCCTGGGCGGCTGAGGTGGCTTTTTCCCCCGTGGCCTCTACCATTGCCCGATAGGCAATGGCTACCCTATCCCAACGCTGATCCCGATCCATGGCATAAAAACGCCCCATCACTGTGGCGACCTTACCAAGGCCCAATTCCCTGCATTTGTCTTCCAGTTCCTTAATATAGCCGAGTCCGCTGGTGGGGGACACATCTCTACCGTCTAAAAAGGCGTGGATGTAGACTTCAGCTAAACCTTGCTCCTTCGCCAAAGTGAGGATGGCAAATAGATGATCCAAATGACTATGGACTCCTCCATCAGAAACCAGTCCCAGCAAATGAAGCTTTTGCCGTCCCTTTTTTACTCTATTGATGGCCTTCAGCAATTCCCCATTAGTAAAAAAACCGCCCTCTTTAATTTCTCTAGAAATGCGAGTCAGCTCTTGATAGACAATTCGCCCCGCACCAATATTTAAATGACCTACTTCAGAGTTGCCCATTTGCCCCTCGGGTAAGCCAACGGCTTCTCCGGAGCATTGCAGGGCAGTATGAGGATATGTGCCGATTAAGTGATAATAGTTGGGCAGGTGAGCCAAGGCTATAGCATTGTTTTCCTTATCTTCCCTTAAGCCCCAGCCATCTAACACAGTCAATAACAAAGGACCGCTATTCATCTCGCACCTCGTTAACCAATTTTATGAAAAATTTACTATTGCTCCGAAGCTGTCCGCTTTTAGACTTGCCCCTCCTACGAGGGCACCGTCTATATCCGGCTGAGCCATTAATTCTCCAATATTTTCGGGTTTCACACTGCCTCCGTATTGAATGGCAATTCCTTCTGCAATAGTATTACCAAATAATTCAGCTACAACCTGTCTGATATAACCAATAACTTCCTGTGCATCTTTTGCTGTAGCGGTTTTGCCGGTACCAATGGCCCACACAGGCTCATAGGCAACGATTAAATCGCTCCCTTTAGTTACCACTACCCCTTCCAAACCGGCTACCACCTGACGGCGGCAAACCTCCTTGGAGCTTCCTGCTTCCCTTTCCGCCAGGGTTTCCCCCACGCAAAGTATGGGAATTAAGTCATGCTTCATTGCCGCTTTAATTTTTTTATTAACGTTGAGATCCGTTTCTCCAAAATATTGTCTTCTTTCCGAGTGTCCGACCAAGCAATGAGTTACCCCCAATGATGTTAACATCGGTGGGGAGATTTCCCCGGTAAAGGCACCTTCATCTTCCCAATAAATATTTTGAGCCCCTATTTTAATCTTGCTTCCCTTACAAACCTTCACCGCAGTTTCCAAAGAAGTAAAGGGGGGACAAATTAACACAGTTCTTGTAGAATCGGCTACTAATGGTTTAAAGGATTCAAAAAACTCCTCGGCTTCGAGATTACTTTTAAACATCTTCCAGTTTCCTGCTAAAATTTGCTGACGCAAAATAACTACCTCCTTAACGATTGGACAGGGCCTCAACACCAGGCAAATTTTTCCCCTCTAAAAATTCCAAGGAGGCCCCCCCGCCGGTGGAAATGTGGGACATTTTTTGTCCAATTCCCATTTTTTCTACCGCGGCGACGGAATCCCCGCCTCCTACAATAGTCATTCCCTGTACCTCTGCCATAGCTTCGGCAACTTTTTCCGTGCCTTTGGCAAAGGCCGCTATTTCGAAAACCCCCATAGGCCCGTTCCAAATTACGGTTTTGGCATTTTTAATTATGTCCGCAAATGCTTCCGCAGTTTTTGAACCTATGTCCAAGATCATTTGATCCTCCGGTATTGCTTCCAAATTTACCTCTTGGCACGCTTCCGGCTCACCCGGGGTCGGTGCAATAACCACATCTATCGGCAAATGTATTTTCACCTGCTGCCGGCTTGCCTTGTCTAAAAGCCGTTTTGCCAAATCAAGCTTATCCGTTTCCAATAGGGATTTACCCACCGAATACCCCTTAGCCTTCAAAAAGGTATTTGCCATACCTCCGCCTATAATCAAGTAATCTACCTTGCTAAGTAGGTTTTCGATCACGCCGATTTTATCTGATACCTTGGCTCCCCCCAAAATGGCCACAAAAGGGCTCTCCGGTGCTTCCAAGGCTTCGCCCATGATTCGAAGCTCTTTTTCCAGCAAAAAACCCGCTGCCGCCGGCAAATAAGAGGCCACCCCCGCCGTGGAAGCGTGGGCCCTATGGGAGGTGCCGAAAGCATCATTGACAAAAACCTCTCCCAAATCAGCCAAGGCTGCCGCTGTTTCTAGATCGTTTTTTTCTTCGCCGGGCAGAAAGCGTATGTTTTCCAACAGCAAAATCTGTCCCGGTTTTAAAGCCGCCACGGCTTTTTTAGCTTCCTCTCCAATAATATCCGCAGAAAAACTAACTTGCTCTTGCAGCAGTTCTTCCAGCCTTTTGGCTACCGGAGCAAGGCTGAGCTCGGGGTTGACTTTACCCTTGGGTCTCCCTAGATGAGAGATTAAAATTATCCTGGCATGCTGCTGCTGTAAATACTGAATGGTGGGTAGGGATGCTTTAATACGGGTGTCATTGCTTATTACCCCATTTTCCAGGGGCACATTGAAATCAACCCGTACCAAGACCTTTTTTTCAAACAGCTCAATTTCCTTGAGGGTTTTCTTATCCATCTTTCTGCCCCCATTAAAATCCTTTTTGAGCCATGAATACCACCAGTTCCGCTACCCTGTTTGAATAGCCCCACTCATTATCATACCAGGACACCACTTTTACCATATTGCCTTCCATCACCATGGTAGAAAGACCATCCACAATAGAGGAACGAACATCCCCATTGTAATCCGAAGAAACCAAGGGAAGCTCATTGAAGCCTAAAATACCCTTTAAGGGACCCTCCGCCGCCTCTTTCATCGCCTGGTTGACTTCCTCCGCTGTTACATCCTGTTCCAATTCAGCCACTAAGTCTACCACCGATACATTGGGGGTGGGAATTCTCATGGCAAAGCCGTTCAGCTTGCCCTTTAACTCGGGGAGAACCAAAGCTACCGCCTTAGCAGCTCCCGTTGTAGTGGGAATAATGGACATGCCTGCCGCCCGGGCCCTGCGCAAATCTTTGTGGGCCTGGTCAAGAATTTTTTGATCATTGGTATAGGAGTGTACAGTGGTCATCAAACCTCTTTTAATCCCATAATTATCATGCAAAACCTTGGCAAAGGGTGCTAAGCAGTTGGTGGTACAAGAAGCATTGGAGATAACATGATGTCTTTCCGGATCATATTTCCCTTCATTGACTCCCAACACTATTGTGATATCCTCGTTTTTAGCCGGCGCTGATATGACCACCTTTTTTGCACCAGCATCAATATGTGCTTTTGCCTTATTGGCATCCGTAAAAAAACCTGTAGATTCCACAACCACATCCACTCCCAGGTCACCCCAGGGCAAATTGACCGGATCCCTTTCGGCCAATACCTTTACCTGCTGCCCGTTAACGGCTATGAAGCCGCCCACAACTTCAATGTCGGCATCCCAGATACCGTGAACAGAATCGTATTTGAGCAAATGGGCATTAGTCTCTGCATCAGTCAAGTCATTAATGGCTACAATTTCTATGTTCGGATGCCCAAATGCTGCCCTAAAAACCAGCCTCCCAATCCTGCCAAATCCATTGATACCAACCTTTACCTTCATAGATCTTCCTCCTCATAAATGATTGTTGCTTACTTTTTGGTCTCGCCTTAGCACCAATTGTAAGCTATTATATTATTACCCTTTATTGAAAAAGGAATTACTTAGTTGTAATTCCACATTGGGATGGATAATCCTCCAACAATTGGTATCATCCACTCTCCCTATTTAAAATCTTTTCCTTTGCCCTGCTGTGGGAATCTCCAGTTCCTCCCTATACTTCGCCACAGTACGTCTGGATATTTTGATACCGCTCCCCTGCAGTTCTTCGGTAATTGCCCTGTCTGATAGTGGACTGAATTTATCCTCCCGTTCAATTAACTTAACCATTTTATCTTTAATACTTTCGGCGGAAGTACTCTGCCCGGAATACTTTTCTACCCCGCTGGCAAAAAAATATTTTATCTCAAAAAGCCCCCTGGGTGTCTGTACATATTTATTGGAAATGGCGCGACTAACAGTGGACTCGTGGATTTCAAGCTCTTTTGCCACCTCCCTCAGGGTTAGGGGTTTCAGTTTTGTTACCCCCTCCGCTAAAAAATCCTTTTGAAAATTAATGATACTGTTTACCACCCTATAAAGGGTTAAACGCCTTTGTTCAATACTTTTTATAACCCAAAGGGCGGCTTGCAATCTTTCCTCCAGGAATTTTTTATCCTTGGCTTCAAATTGTTTTTCGCCGCTTAAAAGCCTGCTGTACTGGGAATTAATTCTCAACCTAGGCCCTAATTGTTCATTTACCAGCACCAGATACTCTCCTTCAATCTGTCGAACAAGAACATCGGGCACAATATTATTTGCCTCATCGGTGTCCAAGTAGCCAGCCCCCGGCTTTGGATTAAACGACCTGATTAAATCTCCTGCCTCTTGGACCTCAATAGGTGTAACGCCTAATTCTTTAGCAATTTTGATAACCCGACCTGCACCCAAGTCCTCCAGATAATTTTCGATAATGGTTCTGGCTAAGGGCTGTTCCCCATAATTTTTATCAAGCTGTAACAATAAGCATTCCCTTAAATCCCTGGCACCTATGCCGACGGGTTCCAGATCCTGCACAAGCTCCAGGACCGTGGTTACCTCCTCCAAGGAACATTTCAAAATCTCCGCCGCTTCATCCAAGGCGATCTTCAAGTAACCATTCTCATCCAAGTTCCCTATTAAAAATTCTCCCCTGGCTCTCGTTGAAGGGTCTTCAACGGAAAACCGCCACTGTAGCAGCAAATCCTCCACAAGATTAGCTTCTCCCCTGACCATTTGCTCAAAAGGAATACCGGGCCGCATCTCGCCGCCGCCCACATACCCCAAATCACTGCCATCGGCAAAATACTCCTGCCAATCCTGATCAAATTTTTCTTCCGTATCCTCCCCTTGTTCTTGGGAGGCAGTATCCTCGACCGTTTCGTCGGTCAGGTCTAAAAGCGGGTTTTCCATTAGCTCCTGCTCTATAAAATGCTCCAGCTCCTGGCTTTGCAATTGCAAAATAGCGATGGCCTGGCGAAACTCAGGAGTTATGATCAGCTTTTGTGTTTGTATTAAGTTTAGCCCCATCCCCACTTGCATCTTTTGTCCCCTCCGTTTTTAATAATTTAACCGTTGAACACTGCCCTGAACAACAGTTTCATTTCCCAGTCTTAAGTTCCTCCGCCATCGCCTCTAATTTGCGCAAACGATGATTAACCCCGGACTTTCCCACCGGCGGATCCAACATCTGACCCAACTCCCTTAAACTAACATCCGGAAATTCTAACCTCAACCTGGCCATTTCCTTTAAAGGCAACGATAGCTTTTCCAAACCGATTTCTCTTTCTAAAAGGCGAATCATTTCAACCTGTCTGACTCCTGTTTCCACGGTTTTACTCAAATTAGCGGTTTCACAGTTCACCAAGCGGTTTACCTGATTGCGCATCTCCTTTAAAACCCTAGTGTTTTCAAACTCCAATAGAGCTCTATGGGCCCCCATGATGTTTAAAAAATCTACTATTTGATCGCTTTCTTTAAGATAAACCACATAATATTGTTTTCTTTTACTAACACCGGGCTTTAATTCAAAACCTTCCATCAAATTGGAAATCACCTGGGAATGAATCGCATCCCTAGTACTGATCTCTAAATGATAATTACCCTCGGGATTATTTACCGACCCGCCGCCTAAAAAAGCACCCCTTAAATAAGCCTTCTGGCAGCATTTTTTTTGAAACGCAAGGGGCCGCCACGAAGCCTGCCAACCAGAATCCGTAACTTCTAAACCCAGGGGCAGTACAGCCTCCTCTAATCCGGCTTGATAAGGAATAATAATATGGTAGACATTTTGTTTTTTCAAATAAGGCTTTTTTGTAACGGCTACTTGGATGGTTAGGTTTTTTAACAAAAGCTTGCCAAGCTTATAAACCTTTCTTGCCACGGACCCGCTGTGATTGCTCATCACTAGGGCCGGCATTTGCTGCCCCAGATCCTTAATAGAACCATCCAAGCTTATTAAGGCAGCCAGTTCGGCAATTTGGCAACATTTATTTTTTGGAACTATCCGGGCTAGCTCGGATTTGACAGCCAGTGAAAAGGACAACTGACTCCCTCCTTATAACAAAACTGACATTAAGAATCCATCAGCTTTTTAAATCTGTCCTGAAAATATAATTCCAACATTCTAAACCTATCCTTTTGCTCCTTTTTCCAGAAAATCAACCGTATCAGTTGCCGAGCTAATTTATTGGCATCATGCTGGGTGCCGGAAAGCTGATCTATTAAATCCTCCCCGATTATTTCAACACCGAGCTTCTGCAGCTCAACCAAGTCAACTGCTACCGGCTTGGGATAATCAATCCCTTTCTTTTTTCTTCCCCGAAAGGGAGCAGTATTGACTAAGACTGTGTCTATTAAATCCTTTCCCCCGTGAGTTTGGAGGGCTTTTACATGGTCCGATGCCAAAAATCCGATCGTCTCACCAAACTGAGTTGTAATGTTACACACATAGATGACCGGGGCGGAAGCTTGCCCAATTGCTGATCTTATTTCTTTGATTAACAAATTGGGAATCACACTGGTAAACAGACTGCCCGGGCCTAAGACTATTAAATCCGCTTCTTTGATGGCCTCTAGTGCTTCCGGCAAAGCGGCACAATCCTCAGGCTCCAGAGACACCCTTTTAATGGTGGTAGTGGCAAGGGTGATTTTGCTTTCTCCGCAAATTCTATCCCCATTAACCAACTCTGCCCCCAGGATTGCGGGGGTAAGAGTAGCGGGTATTACCCGTCCCTTTACTGCTAAAACCCTACTTAACTCCTGCACCGCCGAGTTAAAATCCCCTCTTAATTCCGCTAACCCGGCTAATAACAAGTTCCCCACATTATGCCCGGCCAAGGTTCCTCCCTGTTCAAAACGATGGCCCAGCAGTTCCTCCATAACTTTTTCTCTATCTGCTAGGGCTATCAAACAATTTCTTAAATCCCCGGGGGGCAAAATTCCCAGTTCCCCCCTTAAGCGGCCAGAGCTCCCTCCATCATCGGCCATACTGACAATAGCCGTTAAATTGCTGGTATAATTCTTTAAACCTCTCAGTAAAACGGGGAGTCCCGTGCCTCCCCCTAGAGCCACAATTTTCGGGCCTTTTTTTAAGCTGCGATGGTTATAGAGGGTTTCCACAAGTTTTTCCGGATTGGCCGGAACAACAACATTTAAAATAGAATCCAGCATTTTTTTAAACCCAAGGATAATAAAAAAGAGACCCAATAAAGCAATAGTCAACCCCCAAATCTTACCGTGGGGATGAAAAAACCAACCCTTGGCAAAGCCCTTGGCAATTTTAAAAAAGTCTACTACCGCCGTAAACCTGATCAAAAATAAAATGCCGACTAAAAATAATGCCATGCCGAAAATGCTCAACAACAACCAGCGCTTAACCTTTAGTCCAGGATAAAGCCATTTAAATGGCCTTCTCATAGTCAATTCCCTCGCTCTCTGTTAATATCGCGATGGGTAACATAAACCCTGCAATCTTGCTCCTCTAACGATCTAGCAATCATTCCGGAGAGGGCTACCGAGCGATGCTGACCACCAGTACAGCCAATGGCAATTACTAAATGGGCCTTTCCTTCTTGAACATAATAAGGGATTAAAAAGTGCAATAGCTGGGTAAAACGCTGCAAGAAGTCCTGACTGGGCGGGTTGGCCAACACATAATCTACAACAGGCTCGTTCAGGCCGGTTAAAGGGCGAAGCTCATCAAGATAATAGGGGTTGGGTAAAAAGCGGACATCCATTACCAAATCCGCATCTAGGGGTATCCCATGCTTAAAGCCAAAGGACATGACAGTGACAGCTAACCTCCGGTCTCCTACATCATGAAATAGAGCCTGCATTTTTTCTTTTAATTGAGTCGTAGTTAAATCACTGGTATCAATTATTTTATCCGCCTTTTCTCTTATTTCTTTTAGCTTTTCTTTTTCCTGGCGAATACTTTCCAGTATTCCTCCTTCCAAAAAGATAGGATGCCGCCTTCTTGTTTCTTTATAACGTTTTACCAAAGCTTCCTCGCTGGCATCGAAAAATATGATCTCATAGCGAAATCCGCCATGGTACAGGTACTCTAAGGCTCCCTCAAAGGCATCGAAAAGGGTACCTCCTCTGGCATCCATTACCAAGGCAACTTTATCGGACACTCTTCCCTGAGATAGCAATAACTCCAGAAATTTGGGTACTAGGGCGGGAGGCAAATTATCAACACAAAAAAAACCTGAATCCTCAAGGCTTCTGATTCCCTGAGTTTTTCCGGCACCCGACATCCCGGTGACAATTACCAACCTAATTTCATCAGGTAACAAATCGTTCTCCTCCCTTGATATTTAACTTGGGATTCCTTCTCCAATTCACCCGGAATACCTTCTATAATTTACCCTCGATAATCTTTTCTAACACTTGAGCCACACCGTCTTCCTCATTGGTTCCGGTAACAAAATCAGCTGCCTCTTTTAAAACATCCTCTGCATTGCCCATGGCAACTTTTACTCCGGCATAATCAAACATGGCCAAGTCGTTATAATTATCCCCAATGGTGACTACTTGATTTTTCTGAATACCCAAATAATTGGATAATTCTTTCAAGCCCCTGCCTTTATTAGCCTGGGGATCCAAAAACTCTAAGAAAATGGGCCAAGACCTGGTGATGTAGATTCTATCTCCCAATCTTTCTTGGCATTGCTCTTGAAAACTATTTAAAGCTTCTTTTTCGCCTATTAAAAGCAGTTTGAGAGGGTTAAAGGGCAAACTTAAAAGGTCATCCATTCTTTCTAGAGGTACCCCGGAATATTCAGCGTACATTTGGCTACCCTTGGTTATCTCCTCCACCAACAGCCTGTCATCATGGTAATAATGAATGGCAAATCCTTTTTGTCTCGCCCCTTTGATAATTTCCAAGGCGGAATCCCGTGCCAAGGTTCGCTCATAAATTGCCTGTCCATTACCGTGGTGAACGACCAGGCCACCGTTATAGGTGATGATCGGCAACGAAAGCTCTAATTCTTGGGCGAAGGGTTTAGTGGCGGCCAACATTCTACCTGTACAAAGGGTAACTTCCACTCCCTGGCGACGGACTTCTTTAATTGCCTCTTTTGTCCTCGGAGTTATCTCTCTATTGCTATTGATTAGAGTACCGTCAACATCTAAAGCCACAAGTTTGTATTTCATTTTTAACTCCTTTCTAGAAAGCTAAAGGCTGAAAGCCTTTGGCTTTCGTCTAACGGTTGTTTAACATGGTCTAACATGGTTTAACATGGTCTAACATGGTCTAACATGGTTTAAAATGGTCTAACATGGTCTAACATGGTCTAAAGTGGTCTAAAATTGCTTGTTTGCATTGCTTTGGGGTCACAGGTTGCTTCGGCCGCTACGCTCCTCGCAATGACGATGATATGGGTTTCTTGCCTCTTGCCTCCGGCCTCCTGCTTCTTGAACGCTACGCTCCTCGCAATGACGATGATGTGGGTTTCTTGCCTCTTGCCTCCGGCCTCCTGCTTCTTGAACGCTACGCTCCTCGCAATGACGATGATGTGGGTTTCTTGCCTCTTGCCTCCGGCCTCCTGCTTCTTGAACGCTACGCCCCTAGCAATGACAGCAATGATGTAAGAAACTACAATAGCGTCATTGCGAGCGAAGCGAAGCAATCTCGCCCACAAGAATCACCTACAAACCACCCCCAAAGCAATACCCCAAAAGATTTTAGCAACATTAGACAACATTAGACCATACTAGACCATGTTAGTCCATGTCCTAAACCACTCGCGCTCCCAGTACCGTCTCCATTTGATTTAAAGCGAAATCGTGGGCTGCTTCATCGAAACTGGCTACACCTTCCCTATAGACAGTAACATTCATGTCCCGATTACATAGTTCTTCCACTGTATAAAGGACACAGATATTGGTGCAAACACCTACAACATGCACCTCTTCCACCCCTGCCAACAATTCATCCAAATTAGTATTGTAAAAGCTGCTATAGCGCTGCTTGGTTAAGTAGTGAACTTCTTTATCCGGGGGCAACAAGGCGGTCAGTTCTTCAATTATTTTGGCACCGTCGGTACCTTTTACGCAGTGAAGGGGAAATCTCTTAAATTCTTCATCATCGGGCTCATGGTTATCGCTGATAAAAATCAGTTGCCAGTCTTCTTTAATTGCCTCCAAAATCTTTTCTTTCACCAAGGGAATAATTGGCTCCGCATAGATCAGACCTTGGGAATTTAAAGCCAACACCCCTTCTTCGGAGCAAAAATCATTCAGCATATCAATCACTAATAATGTCCTTTTCATGGTTTTCCTCCTTTGCAAATCATAAATATTCTTTGATGGTTATGGCTATCTTTTGGTTAATCCCTTCCACCTGCTGCAATTCCTCTAGGGTAGCTTCCTTAATCCTCTTAGTGGAGCCAAAATGGTTTAACAAAGCTTTTTTCTTTTTGGGACCCACTCCGGGCACCTCATCCAAAACAGATTTGCTCAGATGCTTGCTCCTTAGGTCCCTGTGATAGGTTAGGGCAAAGCGGTGAGCTTCATCTCTTATTCTTTGCACCAAATACAAAGCAGTGGAATCGGCAGGCAGACTGATGGGTTTGGCTTCTCCCGGTTTAAAAAGCAATTCCTCTTTTTCTGCCAAGCTGGCAAGAGGTATATTCTCCAAACCTAACTCCTGCAGCACCTTTAAAGCTACATTTAATTGTCCCTTACCCCCATCAATTAAAATCAAATCCGGCAGGAGGCTAAAGTTGTTTTCCCCCTTTTTCCCTGCCTGATTTTTATTGAACTGCTTAAACCGCCGGGATAGAACCTCCTTCATGGAAGCATAATCATCGGGACCGTCAACAGTTTTTAGACGGAAACGACGATAATCGGAGGTTTTAGATTCCCCCTTTTCAAAAACTACCATGGAGGCAACACCCAGGGCCCCTTGAAGGTTAGAAATATCATAGCCCTCTATTCTAAAAGGGGGTTTAGGCAGTTCCAATACTTTTTGCAATTCCAGTACTGCATCAGCGGTCAGCATTTGACTCTTTCTTCTAGCAGTCAATTCTTCCTCCAAAAGTAGCTTGGCATTTTTAACGACCATTTCCACCAGTTTAAGCTTTTCACCTCTTTGAGGCACCCTTAAATATACTTTTTTGTTTTTTAGCCCGGTCAGCCAGGACTCCAACAATTCCTTCTCTTCCGGCCAGGCACCTAATAAAATCTCTGCCGGGATTTCTTCTGCCCGGCTGTAATACTGCTTCAGAAAAGCGGACATAACAACTTCCGGGCTTAAATCCTCCGTACCCTCCATAAAGAAATGATTGCGGCCTAAAAGCTTACCGCCCCGTATAAAGAAAATCTGGGCGCAGGTTTCATCTGCTTCTTTGGCGAAAGCAATTACATCATAATCCTTTTGCCCTGCGGAAATGATTTTTTGTTTTTCTAAAACCTGCTCCACACTTTGAATTTGATCCCTTAACTCTGCTGCTTTTTCAAATTGAAGCTTATCGGCAGCCTGCTCCATTTTTCCCCTTAGGCGACGAAGCAAGGTTTCTTGCTTGCCCTCTAAAAAACAAATCACTTCCACTACTATTTCTTGGTAATCTTCAATACTGATTTCCCCGGCACAAGGTGCGGGGCAGCGGCCGATATGATAGTTTAAACAAGGCCGCTCGGTCCTGGCCAAGGTACTGTCGGTACAGGTCCTCAAGGGAAACAGTTTTCTCAATAGTCTTATGGTTTCATTTAAAGCCCCTACTTGGGTAAAAGGCCCAAAGTAGCGATTCTGATCCTTTTTTATAGAGCGCACAATTGTTAATCTGGGATAGGGGTGGGTTAAATCCACCTTCAAATAGGGATAATGCTTATCGTCCCTTAAACTAATATTGTATTTAGGCCGATGTTCTTTGATTAAATTGCATTCTAAAATTAGGGCCTCTATCTCTGAGTCCGTTAAAATATACTCAAAATCCACCACATGATTTAACATGGCTGAAACCTTGGGTAATTGGTTGCTATTGGTTCTAAAGTAAGAGCGGACCCTTTGCCTGAGGGAAGCGGCCTTACCCACATAAATAATGTTGCCGTCCTCCGCCAGCATTAAATATACTCCGGGTTTAGCAGGAAGAAGCTTTAATTTCCTTTGGATATTCTCCTCCATCGCTGCCACCCTTTCTTTCCAAAACTTTCACCAGAAACTGTCCTGTGTAGGAGTTGGGATTAGAAGCAATTTCCTCCGGCGTACCTTTAGCAATTAATTCTCCGCCGCGGATGCCTCCCTCTGGACCCAAATCCAAAATATAATCTGCTGTTTTAATTACATCTAAATTATGCTCAATTACTAAAACAGTGTCCCCTCCGTCGGTTAAACGATTCAGAACATCCAGCAACTTGTGAATATCGGCAGTGTGAAGCCCTGTAGTCGGCTCATCCAAAATGTACAAGGTTTTACCGTTAGTCCGCCGCGATAGCTCCGTGGCTAATTTTACCCTTTGGGCCTCTCCCCCCGATAGGGTGGTAGCGGGTTGTCCCAGGGTAATATAACCTAGACCCACATCTTGCAGGGTATCCAATTTCCTTTTGATTTTGGGGATATGCTGAAAAAACTCCACAGCCTCATCCACTGTCATAGCTAAAATATCGGCGATATTTTTCCCTTTGTACCTTACCTCCAAGGTTTCCCTATTATATCTTTTACCCTTACAAACCTCACAGGGCACGTAAACATCGGGGAGAAAATGCATCTCAATTTTAATGATACCATCACCTCTGCAGGCCTCACATCTACCCCCTTTGACATTAAAGCTGAACCGGCCCGGCTTGTAGCCCCTGACCTTGGAATCTTGAGTGGCTGCAAAGGTAGCCCTAATATCATCGAAAACCCCGGTATAAGTGGCAGGGTTGGAACGGGGAGTCCTGCCGATGGGGGATTGATCTATTTCTATTACCTTTTCCAGGTATTCTACTCCCTC
>JBBAFB010000014.1:0-26975 GCA_041655595.1 Bacillota bacterium | reverse complement strand
TCTGTTGTTGACCTTGTCTTTCTTGCCTTTGATTTAGGCGGAGGGAATTTATTACTAGTTGTAGCGGTCGAAAAAGGCAGGCCCGTAACAGAACCGGTGAAACCTATTAAATCCGGTCACACCTTTATAGAGTGGTGCGTAGACACCGCCTTGAGTACGCCCTATGATTTTTCAGCAAATCTGACGGAAAATCTGATTCTTTATGCCAGATGGGAAGCCGGCAGGTATACCATCAGCTTTGACAGTAACGGAGGCAGTACAGTAGCCGCTATTACCCAGGATTGCGATACAACCGTGACGGCGCCTGCAAATCCGACAAAAGAAGGCTACACCTTTAAGGGCTGGTACAGCGATGTTGGGTTAACAACACCGTATACATTTACAACCATGCCAGCTGAGGATTTGGTACTCTACGCCAAATGGGAAATCAACCAATACACCATCAGCTTTGAGAGCGATGGCGGCAGTACAGTGGCTGCCATAACCCAGGGTTACGGCAGTACGATTACAGCTCCCGCCAATCCGACAAAAGCAGGCTACACCTTTGTCGGTTGGAGCGCGGCAATTCCGACCACCATGCCAGCGGAAAACATTACATTAAAGGCACAGTGGAAAATTAATCAATACACTATCACCTTTGATAGCAATGGTGGCAGTGCGGTGGAATCCATTACCAGAGATTACGGCACGACAGTAGCAGCGCCGGCAAATCCGACAAAAGAAGGCTATAGCTTTAAGGGCTGGTACAGCGATGCCGAACTAACAACGCCATATACATTCACCATCATACCGGCGGAAGACCTTACCTTGTACGCTAAGTGGGAAATCAATCAATACACCATCACCTTCGACAGCGATGGAGGTAGTGCAGTTGACCCCATTACCCAAAATTACAATACAGCGATAACTGTGCCTGCTGATCCGACAAAAGAGGGCTATATCTTTGTGGGCTGGAGTACCGCAATCCCGCCGACCATGCCGGCGGCAAACATTACCTTAACGGCGCAGTGGAAAGCCAATCAATATACCATCACCTTTGACAGCAATGGTGGCAGTGCAGTGGCATCCATCACCCAGGATTATGGCACAACCGTAGTGGCACCTTCTAATCCTACAAAAAAGGGCTATGCCTTTAAAGGCTGGTACATTGACACTGAATTAACCATACCGTACACATTTACAACCATGGCTGCTGAAAATATTACGCTAACGGCGCGGTGGGGGACCGTTGGCGGGGGTTCCTCGGACGAGAGCGGTAAAGGAACGACTAATCCCACAGAAACGGCAAAAGTGGAGGTTGAGGTTGCGGGAAATGTTGTAACTGCGACCACAACTGTAGAAGCAACCGCTGATAGTAGCGGCACCACGACAGTGGCAGTCAGTCAGTCGCAGATAGGCGACGCCATCAGCAAAGCAACGGAAGAGGTTAAAAAACAAGCTGAAGGGACGGTAGCTAGAGTCGAGATTAAGGTTGAAGGTCCCGCCGGCGCTGCCGGCATAGTGACAAATATTCCTCAAGCAGCCGTCAACCAAGCTACAGAAGCAGGGATTGACGCCTTAACGATAACCACGCCTATTGCCACCGTTACCTTTGGGGCCGGTGCCCTTTCCTCCCTGTCAAGGGAGACAACCGGCGAAGTAGTAATTACCGCAGCAAGGGTGGAGGTAAGTACACTTGCTGCGACAGTGCGGCAAAGGGTTGGCGACAGACCGGTATTCGATTTCCGGGTAACGGATGGAAGCGGAACGGTTACCCAGTTTGCAGGGGATGTAACAGTGTCCATCCCCTACACTCCCAAAGAAGGGGAGGATGTCAACGCCATTGTTATTTACTATATCGGCGATTCCGGGGAGCCGGAATTAGTCAGCAATTGCTTCTATGACCCCGTAACAGGGAGGGTCAACTTTAGCACCGGACATTTTTCACATTACGCAGTGGGCTATAACAAGATCAATTTCAAAGATGTGGCCGAAGGCTCCTGGTATGGAGATGCAGTAAGTTTTATTGCCGCAAGGGAAATTACCTGGGGAACCGGGGACGGCAATTTTAGTCCGGAATCAAAGCTAACCCGTGGGCAATTCATTGTGATGCTGATGAGGGCATACGGTATAGCACCGGATGTGGACCCTTCGGATAATTTTTCCGATGCAGACCTTACTTACTGTACGGGTTATCTGGCGGCGGCGAAACGCTTAGGTATTGCAAATGGTGTTGGCAACAATATGTTTGCGCCGGATGATGCGATTACGCGGCAGGAAATGTTCACCCTACTGTACAATGTCTTAAGGACAGCAGGGAGGTTACCACTGGGAACAAGGGTTAGGCCGCTGTCGGCCTTTGATGATGTCCTGGACATTGCACCTTGGGCCGATGAGGCCATGACCTTTCTTACGGAAACTGGGGTCATAAATGGGTGCGATGGCAAGCTCATGCCGGGGAATGCCACTACAAGGGCGGAAATGGCACAGGTGTTGTATAATTTGCTATCAAGGTAAACAATAGATTAGACGCACCTCCGGAATACAGCTGGAAGGACTTTTTTGATGAGGTGAAAACCCAGAAGTGGATACCCCTAACATTGCTTGTTTCGATGTTTATTATCATGAAGGTTCCGCAAAAGCAAGTTGTATAGTTTTTAAAATTGAACCCCAAGAAACAATCCTTTCTCACTATAACAAAATAATAACACCTGTTAGCGAATACATTCCGGGTGAATTCTATAAAAGAGAATTACCCTGTTTGTTGGGGGTTTATGGGGAAATCAAAGAAAAAATTGATCTGGCCATTGTTGATGGTTTTGTTTTCCTTGAAAAGGGGAAAAAGGGGCTGGGCGAATACCTGTATGAGGCACTGGGTGAAAGAATTCCTGTAATGGGGGTTGCCAAGACCTTTTACAAGGGTTGCCAAAATTATCTTCGGGTGTATCGGGGCAACAGTAACAAGCCACTCTTTTTCAGCAGCATTGGAGTCGAGCAAAATTACGCGGCGGACCTAATCAAAACTTTGGCAGGTGCAAACCGGATCCCCGCTGTCTTAAAAATGGTGGACAGACTCAGCAGATCAAATGTTAACTTTTAAGTTTAGGTGGGTAAAGTAACGAAATAATTCAACGGTGATAGTAATTAAAAGCTTATAAATATTGCCCTGCCGCGATGCCAATGGGGACACCCATCGGCCGGTTTTTTTGATGCTAAAATTGTCTATTATTTTGGTCTTTTTGTAGCTTCATTAAAACTTGCTTCTGCAATTAAATCCTCCATATCCTCCTTGGCCCTAGCGATCATGGAACGGGCCTTCTCCAATAGCTCAGCGCCTTCCGTAGCGGTTCTCCCCATGGCAGTTCCGATTTTCCGTCTAAAATTAGGTAATAGCATACCCAAAACGGCCACTGCACCCACACCGTATAAAAATTCACTGCCCTTTGTTTTAGCAGGCTCAGTAATAATATATGGGTTGACTGCTTGTTGGTAGTTTTCCGTAGTTACCGTGTTAATAGCTTGTTCCCGGTTGGCTCCTAACATCTGATTGTCCCTTTGTCTAAGCCAAAATTCCCTGATGATCTCATCTTTAATCTCCTGCCTGATTTCCTGAGTCAGTTCCTCCATTTCACTGGTGAGGGGTCTATTATAGTACAAGTTATTTCACCCTTTCCTAATTGAACAATGTAGTTGGTATAGGCCCAAATGCATTCGGCCTTATTATTTAATAATTTACCAAAATTTTAAAATTTATGCACCTTTGTAGGTAAATTAAACATTTTGTTTGGAAAAGTGCTAGTATAAATACCCGGTAATTTACCATAATAATCATGGCTAATAAAATTTTAGAATGAAGGAGGTTTTCTTCGATGAAAAACCCATACACCAAAAAATCTATCGCTGAAGATGTTAAAAGGGAGGTGCTGACAGAATTAAATTTTGGCAATCATCAACAACATAGTTTTATAGACGGTATAAAAAGGGAGGTTTTGATGGAACTCGATCAATTTCGCTATGGGCAACCACCCCATTCGAGCAAGGCCTTTGTTGAGGCAGTTAAAAATGAGGTTTTAGCGGGCATTCAAAGCCAGCCCTACTTTAACCAGGGCTTTAATAGCGATCACCAGTATCCTAATAGGACAACAATTGAATCAATTAAAAGGGATGTGATTGCTCAAATTGAGGCCGGACAGGAGCCCCAAGAGGAAACAGGTGAGCAGGAAATGAGAAATTTCCCCGAACATCACCATTATGGTCGGTTTGATCCCAAGCTGATTCAAGCCATCAAGGACAGTGTGCTTGCCGAAATGAATATGCCCAATTATAGATGATTATGACAAAGGAGGAATTTCATTGTATCCAAGTGACAGGGCCCTAGCCCAAGATGTAAAACGGGAAGTTCTTGCTGAGTTATGGCAGGATAACTATACCGATGCCTCCCGATCCGGTGGCTATCCCTACTATAGCGGTCATACCTCCAGCTGGCACAGGGGGGACCATAATCCCTACTTAAATAATCAAATGTACCAAACAATCAAAGATAGTGTCAAGAATGAAGTTTTAGCAGAGGTTGAATCCCAACAGATGCACCGAGCGGCCCAAGTTTATGGTTTGGATCGCTCCTTATCGGATCGAAGGTTGCAAAGGATGGTAGATGCACGTTACCGCACTATTGATAACATGAAGGCAGATATCAAAAGGGAGCTACAGGCATTTCAAAGAATGGAAACCCAACGCTCCGCTGATCCCTATGTCAGGCAGGTTGCTGATGTTTTGTTGGAGGAGGGGCAGAGAAGGGGCATTCCTCTAGAACAATTAATTGTCGGTTTAGATCAAAAAAGTCCCATGGGGGCCGGTATGATGGGCAGGGTTACAACTATGCTGAACACCGGTCAGCGCAAGGGATTTCTCTATGGGATGGGAACAGCGATCCTGTTTTATTTGCTGTGGCCTTCCGCCCGTAATAACATGCGCTCAATTGCAGTGCGTTCCGTAGAGGAAGGTATGTCCATGGTGGATAGGGCCAAAACTTTTATTGACGGCAATTACCAACAGCCCCCGCCGGCGGGTTTTGTAAACTTTGATCCCGAGGAACCTTCCCCCGGTAGTTAAGGGTTGTCTTGGGCCGGGAGGTGGAAGGAACCTCTGTGCTCGCCTTGATACAGGATTTCAGTCATAGGAACCTAGGAGGTATAGTGTGAGTATCCCGCAAAATACCATTTTACCGCGAAACGAAATAAATTTTCACTTGATCCCGGGCCGCCTTAGGATCGGCGTGCCCGGTTTATTAAATAATGAAAGCTATGCCGGTTTTCTTGCCCACCGCCTGGCGAAGTTTCCGGGTGTTAGGCTAAGCTATGCTAACCCCACAACAGGCCAGCTTTTGCTTAACTTTGATCAACAAAAAACGGATTTAGCTCTTTTGTTATCATGGATTTCCACCATTAGCGGTAAAGGGCGAGGGCGGAGAGGCGAGGCCACGTTGATTGAAAACACCGTTAAAACGCGGCTTCCTCACCAACAGGCCAGCATAAAAACAATTTCGGGAAAGCCCTCCATACCCTGGCATGCATTGGACAGCTCAAAGGCCTTGGAGTTATTCCAAAGCTCACCAGATAGAGGTTTATCTAGTTATACGGTCCGAAAACGATTAATGGCTTATGGTCCCAATGAATTGGGAAGCACTCCAAGGATTTCTTTTTGGAAAATAGCCTTCGAATCCATCAATGGCTTTATGACAAAGCTTCTGTTAGTGGCCGGTGGGGTATCCTTATTGGTTGGGGAAACGACAGATGCCGCGGTCATAGGGACAATTGTAGTAATACAAGCTTTAGTTGAGGCGGCACAAAGCTGCCGAGCAGAGAAATCCTTGGAAAAACTAAAGAAGCTTTCCGACCCGCTCACCACCGTTCTCAGAGAGGGGGCGGTCACAAGAATCCCAAGCAAGGAACTGGTGCCGGGAGATATACTTCAGTTAAATGCAGGGGATTTGGTGCCTGCTGATGCTATGATTATCTCTGCTTCAAACCTGCTGACTAATGAGGCTTGTTTAACCGGGGAATCAATTCCGGTAGTGAAGGAAAATCAAAAAGGCGGGAATTTGCGAACGCCAATCGCAGACCAGGCCAACATGCTTTTTTCCGGAACTAGCATCATCGGGGGCCGAGCGGTAGCATTGGTGGTGGCCACCGGAATGCAAACGGAGTTGGGTAGAATTGCATGTTTGTTAGGTGATGTCAAAATTGAGAAAACAAATTTACAAAAACAGCTGGACCGTCTGGGCAAGAAAATCACTCAGTTGGTGGCGCTATCTGTCGGGGCGATAGCTCTTATCTATTTAGCCAGGGGAAGATCTGTCATAGAAGTTCTCCGGGCGGGAATTAGCCTGGCCGTCGGCGCTGTGCCAGAAGGGCTTCCTGCTGTATTGACGGTTGCTTTGTCTACAGGGGTACAAAGGATGGTAAAACGCAATGCGGTGGTCAGAAACCTAGCAGCAGTAGAAACTCTTGGTTCTACTACGGTAATTTGCACAGATAAGACGGGAACCCTTACTAAAAATGAAATGACCGCCAAGGAATTGTATGTAGGTGGCACCATCTATAGGGTTACGGGAGAGGGTTATACGCCTAAAGGTCAAATATTAGGGGTGGGGAAAGGTATCGGGGAAAATAATTTTCCGGCTGTGAAGGAAATGCTCAAGATTGCGGCTTTGTGTAGCAATGCAGAGCTAAGACCGGGTCTCAAAGGTGAGTGGAAGATAACAGGAGATCCTACTGAGGGGGCACTGCTTACTGCTGCTGCAAAAGCAGGTCTTTGGTGGCAGGATCTTAAAAATGAATTCCCCCGCCAGCAGGAAACCGCTTTTGATAATGGGCGCCGTATGATGACTGTGGTATGTAGGGAATCTGAAGATCAATACGGCGTGTACGTTAAAGGTGCACCGGATGCGGTAATAAATTATTGTTCTACGGTAGCCGAAAAGAATGAACTGAGGGCTTTTGAACCTGGTATTCGCAAAAATATTTTAAAAACTAACGAAAAGATGGCTAAAAAGGCTTTAAGAGTTTTAGCCATTGCCTATAAGCGGCTGCCCTTGGGGACGGATCTGGGTGAAATTAATTTAGACAGCGACTTAACCTTTTGCGGTTTGATCGGCATGTCCGATAGCCCACGTGAAGGGGTGGGAGAGGCAATAACAAGATGCCAAACCGCCGGTATTAAAGTGGTTATGATTACCGGAGATCATCAAAAAACGGCTGAAGCGATTGCCGCTAAGCTGGGTATTTTGGGGCAAGGCAACAGTATCACCGGTGAAGAACTGGACCGGATTCCCGATGCAGAGTTTTTCGAGCGGGTGGAAAGTATTGTTGTCTATTCACGGACTACACCGGATCAAAAACTACGAATTGTTCGGGCCTTAAAAAGCCGCGGACAGATTGTAGCCATGACCGGAGATGGAGTTAATGATGCCCCTGCTGTTAAGGAGGCTGATATCGGAATAGCTATGGGCTTATCCGGGGCAGATGTAACTAGGGAAGTGGCAGGCATTACCTTAAGTGACGATAATTTTGTCACCATTGTTAACGGAGTTGAGGAGGGTCGCACCGTAAGTATGAACTTGTCTAAATCAGTCCGCTATATTCTGTCCGGAAGCTTTGGTCAACTGCTGGCGGTATTTACTTCAGCGGCAACAGGCCTACCCACACCTTTGTTACCTTCACAAATTCTTTGGGTAAACCTTGTAACTGAAAGCCTTCCTGCCATATCACTTACAGCGGACCCTCCGGAGCAAAATTATATGAGTCAGCCCCCTTTTGACCCCGAGGGCAGGTTTTTGCCTAATAGGGGCAAGACGATAATACGCAAGGGTATGTTATTCGGACTTAACACTGTCGGTCTTTTTGCCTGGGGTTTGAAATGGGGAGGCTGGTCATTAAATAAGGCCCGGACCATGGCTTTCTCACAACTGGTGGTCAACCGGGTTTTCAACCTGCTTAGTGACCGAAAAACAAAAGCCGCCCAAGCCTCGAAAACCGAAAAAAACCCTTTTGTTTTGCCGGCTGCTGCCGTAACTGTTTCTATGCTGGCCGCAACAATGTATCTTCCTTTTATGCGTCCTTTGTTTGCCACGGTACCCATAGGTCTAAGGGATTGGGCTTTGCTCACCGCCAATTCTTTGTTAACAGGAAAAATTGATTCCCAGCTTGCTAGATCACCTATTGCAAATACTTCTATCGGAGGACAAAATGAACAAAGTCACACCACTGAATATCAAAGAAAAAATGGTTCAGGCTTTGGCTCTTATCAAGGAAGCTCTTGAGCTGAGCATACCCCTTTTGAGGACTAATCAAAAGAACAATATTGTGCTGCTTTGGGAGGCATTTGTAAGGGAATTTATATCTTACATTAAACATAGGTCGAAAGAAACAGGGACAAATCTAATGGGTAAGGTTTCTATCAGAAGAATTTGGTTTAAATAGTTTCAACAAACTTTTAAGCCAAGGGTCTTAGAATAAAAGGACAGGATTGCACCTGTCCTTTTTATTTTGTAAAGACCACCTGACAAATCATCAATTTTCTTTTATACTAGGTAGTGAAAGTATTTTATAAGATCCAATTGGCAAAGGTTGGACGAAAACGGGGAGAGATATTATATGCAGGAACAGTCTTCCCTATCCGGATGATTATGAAGGAGGGTACTCAGTGGAGCAGATCTTGATTAAAACTCATCAACTAACCAAACGTTATGGCTCAACTCCTGTGGTCAATAAGCTTGATTTAGAGGTCAGGGCGGGAGAAATATATGGCTTTCTCGGGCCCAACGGAGCCGGCAAAACCACCACTATTAGAATGTTAACGGGGCTGATGGAACCCAGTGAAGGGGAGGCTTTTATTTGCGGCTATAACATTAGAAAACAGCCGGCGCAAGCTAAGGCATTAATCGCCTATGTGCCTGATCAGCCCAAATTATACGGCAAGTTATCGGCTTGGGAATTCTTGCAGCTAATAGCAGCCCTTTACCGTATGCCCCGGGAGGCGAGCAAAAAAAGGGCCGAGGCTTTATTCGAAATGTTTGGGCTTTCAGATCGGGCAGATGAACTTTTGGAAGGGTATTCCCATGGAATGAGACAAAAGGTTGTTTTAGCTTCCGCGCTTATTCATCAGCCCAAGGTAATACTGTTGGATGAACCAACGGTGGGTCTTGATCCCGCCAGCGCGCGCTTACTGAAAGATGTTTTGTCGGAAATGGCCAAACAAGGGGCCGCCATTTTTGTTTCAACTCATATACTAGAAATTGCCGAAAGAATGTGCCACCGGGTAGGTATACTTAACAGGGGAAAGTTGATCGCCGAAGGCAGTACTGAGGAATTGCGCAACACCGTCGGCCACGCGGGGGAAAGTCTGGAAGATATTTTTCTTGACCTGACAGCCGGCAAAGAGGATGATGAATTACTTAAAAGCCTGGAGGGGGATTTGGAATGAAGCATATTTTACCGCCCCCACTGACAACGCCACCCCTTCCCCAATCGTTTATAAGCGATTTTACATTACTGACAAAAAACCAAATGAGAGTTACTTGGAATAAGTGGCGGCATCTGCCAAAAAAACACTTGATTTTTATGGCTATTGCCCTGGTCGGGCTGGTGAGTTTTGTTATCTATTTAGGTTCCCTGGCCTATGGTGCCATAGGAAGTGTTTCACCTGAGCTGGGCCGGGGGTTATTAAGTTTAATATTTATGAGCGGTATGGTTGCCCAAATATTTTTTGGCATCACTGCCGCCTTCACCTCCCTTTATATGTCCGAGGACCTGGAGCTTCTTTTTATGGCGCCGGTATCACTGAAGGCTGTTTTTGCCGTTAAGTCATTAAATGTGTTTATCAGTAATTTAGTTACCGCTATTTTATTTGTTTTACTGCCTTCCGTATTTTACGGCTTGTTTTTTCAAGCCGGCGGTCTTTTTTATCTAATAGCTATCTTAGTTAGTCTGGGCCTACTGATTATCGGCACGGCTCTTGCCGAATTACTAAATTTACTGGTGATGCGCATTATTCCCCCCCATCGGAGCAAAGAGGCTGTGGGGGTAATAGGTGCTCTAGCAGGTGTTATAATAGCCCTCATGTTTCAGATACCTAATTTGGTGGCAGGCAGGGCGGAACAATTTGATTTCAGTTCTTGGTTAACAGGCAATAAACAGCTTTTAAATATTATGGATCTTTTTCCCTGGGGCTGGGGTTCCAAGGCTTTAGCGGCTTCCGCATCCGGGAATGGGCTCGGTGGCCTTAGTTGGAGTTTTTTAACCCTCTTTTTAGGTGTGGTACTCTTTGGTCTGGCCTTTAATTTTGTGGAACGCGGTTTTCGCCGGGGTTTTATTTCCTTAAGCCAAGGGGAAGGGGGACGTAGTCGTAGGCCTAACCGGAAAACGAAAAGTGTTAATGATTTGCAAGCCTTTCCAAAAACTTATTCTAAGCGGAGGGAGCCCTCCTTGTTGAATAGGATTTTTGCGGTTGCAAGTGAAGAAGATAATCCCGGTGAAAAAGCTTCGGTCTTGTTCGGAGTATGGGCCATCGCAAAAAAAGACTTGCTTTACTTAAAGCGGGATATCAGAGAATGGTTCGGCTACTTAATGCCTTTAATTATAATGGCCTTTTTTATCAGCCAGTATTTTTTCCTTGGAAAATCAGCCATGTCTCAAAGTTCTTTAATTACAGTCTTAGTGATGTATACTATTATGTTCAGCGGCAATATGGCTTTACAGTCTTTTGGGCGCGAAGGTGAATCTGATTGGCTGTTAAACAGCGTACCCCTAACCGGCTGGCCTGTGGTTTTTGGCAAGCTGGTGGCCTCGGTTTTGCCCACCCTAGTTTTAATGGAAGTCTTACTGGTGGGAAGCGGTATAGCTATTGGCCTTAGCCTGCCTGTGTTGTTTGCGTTGGCAATCGGGGCTGTTTTCCTATCCCTCGGTTCCAGCTCTGTCGGCTTATTTTATTCTATTAATAACAGTCGCTTTAATCCGGAAAACCCTCATCAAAGGATTGCTCCGGGGGCTTCCTTGGTAATGTATTTAATTAACTTGGTTTTTATCTTGTTCTTGTCAATAGGAATTCTAATCATCACTCGTCCTGTTGAGTTAGTTTCGATTGTAGAGCAGTTCCAACCCATAGCTTTTGAGTGGGGGTTTATCTCAATTATTACCTATGGGTTGTATCTCATTACCAGGCCCTTATTATGGCCTACTTGGGCGGGGGTATTGACGGGGGTGTTGATAACTGCAGCAGTTTGGGCGGCAATGTTTTTTGGCTTCATGGCGGCAACTGTCAGTCAAAGCCGCAAGGGGTTTAAGGTGGAAATAGTTACCGGCAAAAAGAAAAAAATATAATAATCGGGGGCAGGGTTGAAATCGGGGTTGTTAAACAGGCGCTTCTAATATCATACTGGTTAATAATCTTGAGTCCTTATTCGGGTAAAAAAAAAAGGAAGGTAGACGAAAGCTCCTTCCTATGATTAAAAAGCAAACACTAAACTGATTAGCTCACCGGGGGTTCACCTTTGATGGCGAGTATGGCCGCCAAAGCCTGGCGTACATTTTGTTCTTCCCCTGCCAAGACCAAGGTTACCGCCCCTTCCGAGCCGGCAACTCCTCCTGCGGCAATACAGGTTGTCTCAACATTATAGAGGACCTTTAAAGCGGTGATCTCGGTAACAACGGTGGCCCCCAGCATAGGCATCAAGGTGGCCCGGTTACCGATGGCCTCATCAGCGGGGCGGGCGGCCAAGAATTCCACTGCGGCCCTTACATCAGGTACCAGCTTTTCAAGTCCAATGGGCACAATCAGTTCAATTCCCCTTTGCATAACGGGCCCCCAAGCGATACCTATGGTGCCACCCATGGCATTGGAGGCCAAGACCGCCGCCAGGCCTGTATGATCTATTGCATTGCCTCCTTTAATAAAAATGTCCCCTGGCACCATTTCCGGTAGATAATCCTTCCAGTGAAAGCTTTTTTCCCTTGCCTTCCCCTTTGTTATAACATAGGGATTAATTCGCCCTTCCTCAATACTTACACCTGTTTTTCCCTCAGTTATGATACCGACGGAATAGGTGCTCTTTTTTTCAATGGTTTGCCCGAGCAATTCTTCCGCGATAAAAGCGTTAGTAGTTCCTCCGGCCAAAATAATGGTATGTTCCCGGAGGGCTTGTTGTATGTTTGGTAGAGCTGTCACACCTTTAGCAATTAGCCGTTTAGATTCGCTGGAAGTTAGGGTTATTTGCGCACGCATTTTGTTTCCTCCTTATTTAATCATTATGGCATTTGTTTACTGTACAAATATTGTAACACAGATTACCGGTTGAAAGGATAAAAAGCCTTATCTTTTGAAATAAACCACCTCCTATTGAGTTATTTGTGCTCTTAGGCAAAGACTTTTTGTGCTTTTTTTCTTAAGCTTGGTATGGTAGGCAAATATTGCAATCGGATTAAAGACTGAACCGGAAAGGAGGGAGAACATGTATAATAATATAACTGAGCTGGGTCAAAGGATTATGGCAGCAGTAGCGGGTATTGCCGGCTTGTTAGCGATTATTGTTGTGCCCGAATTGGCTATGAAGGTGGCAAACCTAGTTGCTAAAAATGCCTCAATGGCCATGGATATGTTAAATAGGCCAAATATTATTGCAGCACCGAAACTGGTATCGCTTTTGTATCCCATTTGGAGCGGTCTTGGTGTGGTAGCAGGTGTGGTTTTATTATTGTCGGTTTTGCCAATAGCCAGGGGTGAAAAATGGGGCAGGCCGGCCGCTTTAGGATCATTATTTTTTCTTTCAGTTTTTGGCATGTATGCCATCTGGCCGGTCACTTTTTTTGCCAGGTTAATGTTTGGTGAAATTTCCTTTGGACAGATTAGTTTTTTTGCCAAGGAACTGCTGATTAATCCTTTATCAATTTTTTTGATAGGGATTATACCTTTTTTCGTAATTTTGCTATCCAAAAAGGCAACTTTTAAAAACAAACTGACCGAATTCGCCCTTTATCTTTCCCTTATTTTAACCACGGGTCTTAGTTTTATGACCGGGCACACCGCATTAAGGGCTTTGTGGAGCTCCTTGATAGATAAACCCCAGATAATTGACAAAGCCTTATCAGTGGGAACGGTCACTAATTGGGTAGCTGTCATTATAATTATAATAGCAATTCCGGCCCTTGCCGCAGGCATGAAAAAGGGTTGGTTAATGAGCTTGGTTGGCTCTTCCGCCGCTATTATGGGTAATGGTATTTTAATAGTCGGACATTTGGATACCGCTGATTACAAAGTTGGGCTGGTGCTGGCTTTAGTTGCTTTTCTGTTGCTAAACCTGCCCGTGGTTAAAGAAAAGTTAGCTGAGAACAGCTAGTGTGAATTAGCTTGGTATTTCGCTATTGAAAAAGGTGGCTGTAATTTACAGCTATCTTTTTTTATTGGAAGGATTTTGTAGATCTTTGTTGAAAGAACAAGTTATTAGACTAATTAGTAATAATAGTTGTTTGAGTAAGCGGGGGGATTTTACAGTGATGGATTTTGCCCTGTTTTTTTCACTGATGTTTTTCGCGGTGTTTACAATGTATGTGTTTTTTGGGGCGTATATTATCTATCGAAATCCAATGGCTTTAGTTAACAGACTATTTTTTGCAGTTAGCATTTCTTTGGTTTTTTGGTCCTTCGGATTTTCAATTGCTAACTCCGCAGAAAGTCTGGAATCGGCCTTGTTTTGGAGACGAGTTTCAGCCATTGGCTGGGGCAGTATGTATGCTTTTTTGTTGCATTTTTTTTTAGTGCTGACAAACAAATACAAAATTACTGGTAACAAAACCCTTATATTTCTCTTGTATCTTCCCGCGGCTATTGCCGTCTATGCCTTTGCTCTTTCCCCAACAATCACGGCAGTTCAATATAACTTGATAAAAATGGATTATGGTTGGATAAATATCTCCGTAAAAAACGGGCTGGACATCTTTTTTTATCTTTATTATGGGATTTATATGCTTTCCTCTTTGGCAATTGCCGGTCTTTGGCGCAAAGGTTCACCTGAAAAAAGTGTGCAAAAGCAATCAAGGTTGATTTTTAATTCCATGTTAACGGCCCTTATTTTGGGTAGCCTTACTGATGTTATTTTAGTATCGTATTTGCCAATTCCTCTGCCCCAGATGGCTCCGGTGGTTATTTTAATTCCCATTACAGCAATTTATTATTCCATGAAGCGTTATGGCCTGCTGGTAGAAATAACAGAAGACGAAGACAAGACTCTAATCTTAAGTGTTAGGACTCGTGCAATATTGTATTATCACCTTGCGGTGACATTTATGGCCGCCAGCAGTCTTAGCTTTCTGACCTATTTTATTTCCCGAATGGATCAAAGTGGGGAATCCTTGGGTAGTTTTTTACTTGCTAGCGGCACTTTGTTTGTTATAGGAGCTTTAATACTGGCACTGCAGTTAGTTAAAAATAAAAGAATTAAAGATCTGCTGATTATGTCAACCTTGATTTTATCCATCCCCATTGTTATGCTGCTATTTATCAAAACGGCAGCCGTGACTATGGTTTGGGCCTTGCCTGTTATTTTAATGGTGGCTTCGTTGGTTTTCAACACAAGGCTCCCCTTAATCATTATGACTGTCGTGATAGTTGCAACCCAGACCCTGTTATGGAAGGCTACAGCGCAGGAGCCCCTTAATGCCCATAACTTGGATTACCTCTTGCGTATAGGCATGTTTATCATAGCTTTTTGGATGGGTTCGGCCATTAATAAGATTTATCTCCGAAGGTTAAGGGAAAACATTTACCAAGTTAGTTTTCAGAAGTTAGTTTCCGAAGTATCATTTGACTTCGTGAGCGTCAGTCAGGCTAGCAGTGACGATAAAATTAATAATGCCTTAGAGAAAATAGGCGAATTCTTTAATGTGGATCGAGCTTATATAGTTTTAATTAATGGGGAAAACAATACCTTTTCCTATGGCTATGAATGGTGTCCGGAAAATGCTTGCTACCAAACAAGTTTTAAGGGGGAACTGCCGCGGGACAGGTTTTTGTGGTGGGGGCAGCGATTTAGTGAAAAAAAACCGATTTATATAGAAGATGTAAACAGGCTACCGGAGGAGGCCAAAGAAGAGGCGGCCCTGCTCAACCGGTTAAACAGCAAAACGGTGGTCATGTATCCCATTGAAGAAAACGGCGATTTAATAGGTTTTATCGGTCTGGATTCCCTTCAGACTACAAAATATTGGTCCCCCAAAAGCTTTGAATTGTTAGGTATTCTTTCTAACTTGTTGGCTAACGGTTTTATTAAAATGAAATCGGAAAAAGAAATTGAGGTTTTGGCCTATTATGATGGTCTAACGAATCTTCCCAACCGTATTCTCTTTTCCGATAGGTTAAATCAAGCCATTAACTTGGCCAAAAGAACGGGGAACCTGATTGGAGTTTTATTTATGGATTTAGATAGTTTCAAATCCATTAATGATACGATGGGTCACGGTGCGGGGGATATCATTTTAAAAGAAGTGGCCCAAGCTTTGGAGGATCGCTTGCGTAAAACAGATACAGTGTCCAGATTCGGTGGGGATGAATTTTTAATCATGCTCAATAATATTGGTAACCCCGAGGATATTATTAAGGTTTCGGATGATATTATGGAGATATTTACCAAGCCTTTTGATTTAAATGGGCAGGAATTCTATATTACGGCCAGTGCCGGGGTTGCTGTTTACCCAATTGACGGTGAAGATACAGAAACCTTGATTAAAAATGCGGATATTGCTATGTATAAGGCCAAGTCAAAAGGAAAAAATCAATATGTTTTGTGTACCACTGTGATGAAGGAGGAGGTAAGAAGAAACATTATGCTTTCCAATAGTCTTTACAGGGCATTGGAAAGGGGTGAGCTGGATCTCTATTATCAGCCACTGGTAAAAATGCAAACAGGTAAAATTATAGGCTTGGAGGCATTATTGCGTTGGAAACATCCGGAGATGGGAATGATACCTCCTTCGATTTTTATCCCCCTGGCAGAAAACAATGGCTTAATTAACAGCATAGGTGCCTGGGTTTTAAAAACAGCCATCAGCCAAAATAAAAGGTGGCAGAATCAGGGTTTTGCTCCCCTTAGGATGGCAGTTAATTTGTCGGTTATTCAGTTTAATAATCCACGCTTTGTAGAGATGGTGGAACAGATGTTGCAAGAAACCGGTCTTGCTTCAAAATACCTTGAGCTGGAGATTACGGAAAGTATAGCTACAAAAGAAGCCGGCTCAACCGCGGATACTCTAAACAGATTAAAAAGGCTGGGAGTGTCAATCTCCATTGATGATTTCGGAACGGAATATTCATCTCTTAATCGGTTAAAAATGCTACCTATTGACCGTATCAAAATTGACATGCAGTTTGTGCAAGGCATCGAGGGCAGTGAAAAGGATCAGGCCATCACCAAGGTTATTATTAACCTGGCAAAAAGTCTGGGCTTAGAAGTGCTGGCAGAAGGGGTGGAAACCAATGTCCAGTTAGAGTTTCTCAGTCAAAAAATGTGTGATGAAGCTCAGGGATATTTGTATTACAAACCTATGCCTGCCATAGAAATTGAAAAGATTCTTGATTTAAATAGTTAGCAGAATTAGATCAATAATTGTCTTGTTTTTTATACCGTCGGCGAACAGGAAAAGTTGGTCGAAATAGGCAGAGTAATTTATGCAAAACGTGATCTAGATAAACAGTTTTAAATAACCTTTATTTCATACGAATGTCGAGGGCAATGCCCTCGTATTTTTTATGAGGTCAAAGCCGGCAGGCAAGAAACAATCCAGCCTTTTTGCCCACCAAATAAGGGATTTAGGCTAGGGTCTGAAGTATATAGAAAATGTGCCTTATTAAAAAATACCACTCCCGGATTAAAAAACCTACCTTATGAGTTAGTTAAAAAGTCATAGCAGCTAGAAAATATTTAAACGTTAACTTTAAAATGGGCGGAGGAACGTAAAATTGTCCGATAATTGCTGCTGGTGTCCGAGTTTTTTTAAGGCTATTTTATTTTAATTTTGATAGGGGTCGAAAGCTTAACCACCCATGAATATGCGGGGGAAAGGTAGACAATGTCGTAAGGGTAATCCTTAATAGCAAACTTCACTATAAACCTTGGCCCCTCTGTGTCCTTACCGATAATTTCGCTATAATACACACCGGTTATAGTTGAGGAACCCCCTATTAGATATTCTTCACCTTCTTCATCATAATAAGTATGGGACCAGATTTGATGGGTATGATTCTCTTTGAACTCCCTTGCAGAAAAGGTTAACAGCCAGCTTCCGTCTATTTTTTCAACATCTTCCAACAACACACCCTCCGGCAAAAAATCTGTTGTTGTGTTTTTTAAATCCAAAGCGATCTTATCAAGCTTTTTATCAAGCCAAGTTGCCCCAGTTATATAGGCAGTTAATTCCATGGATTCATAGAAGAAGGGGCTTTCCAGCCAAAAAGATTCCATCATAGGTGTATCTTCTGCTGCTGTGCCGGTAATGCCATTGGAAATTGGCTGGAAACGATTGCCTTTCTCGTCCTCTAGATAAAAATCCAAGGATTTTAGCCAGGCGGTATTGTCTGTGTAATCTTCCAAATTTAATCTTAAGTGTGTGGGGTAGATTTCCACCTTATTAATGTTTAGTTTTTGATTCCCTATATCAAAGGTTTTGTCCAGGATAATGTGCTTGCCCTGACTTGTATAGCTAGGATCAAATTCCAGTAAAAATGTGAATTCTGCAATGTAATCGGGTTCAATGTTTGGTATATCATCCAAAAGTGCATTCCTTTCCTGTCCAAGCGGTACGGGCTTTTCATTTAAACTATGTCTTTCGTTGTTATAAATCATGAGAAACAACTGCAAGCTACCAGGCATATCTTTTTCCATAAAATCCACAGTCATTCTTCGCAATTCTTTATTAGGTGTATTGTAGGAAGATGAGTAAAGAGAATACCCATCTATGGTGTCCCCGTTAAAAGCTTTGATTTTGGGTGTAACCTCCAAAGCTGTAAATTGTTTTGCATCGATAGAATAAAAAACCTCCAACTGTTTTTGATCTACAATTACATATTCTATTCGCACCGTTATTCCATTTTTGGTTTGTTCAATTTCAATAGGCTGTACATATTCGTTTTCGATGGCCTTGGTCAAGGAAGGGGAAAATGCTACTAATTGAGTCAGTTCTTTCAGCAGGGGTATCCTCCCGCAGGCTTGGGCAAAGGGTACGGAAAGATTCACCAACAGAACAAATGCAATCAACAAGGAAGCTAGACTGCTGAAAGATAAAGTTACAAAGCGGCGGCGTTTCATAGAACTTATTTTAGCTTGGGCTCGGGTTATGGTATGCTCCAGACCCAACGGAGTGTTGCTGAGTTCTTGTAACAGTTCAAGATATTCGCCTTGTCTATCCATTACTATTCCTCCTCCTTTAATTCTAGTTTAAGAAGTGCCAGGGCCCTTCGCTGCCTAGTGGCAACGGTTCCCTGGGGTATATCAAGATTTGCAGCGGTTTCTAAAACGGTGTATCCTGCAAAATATCTTAAAATAACAACCAGCTTCAATTCTTCCGGAAGCTTGTTGATAGCTTCCTTCAGGGGCAAAGTATCATAGTTAAAATCCGCTGATTTATCCAGGGAAACAGAGTCAGAAGGTTGAACCCGGGCTGACCTTCTTAATTCCTGTTTACATTCATTAATTAATATTCGGGTCAGCCAAGTATCAAAGTATTCCGGCTGACGCAATTTTCGGAGGGATTTTAACCCCTTATAAACCGTTTCATCAACTGCTTCCAGGGCACTTGCTTCATTATTCAGGTAGAGGTATGCAGTTCGGTAAAGTCGTTTTTTCAAAAGCTCCACCCGCTGGGCGAATTGGTTCAGATCCATGTTGTTAAATGTCCTTTCAGTTATGAATTGGAATTCCAGTCACTTATTAGATTAACATATCGGGTATTTTTATTTACGATTCAAAAAACATTTTTCTGTGCTACCCAGTTTCTAGTTTGGAGGTTATCCAGATTCTCCTAAAAAGTTTAAGGGAGGTGTTTACACCTCCCTCAAATTCAGCTTGTTGTTACTTTTTTTCAATTGAAGTCTGCAGTATTTTGATAATATTGTTTTTTTCCAATGTGCCGCTTCTATGTTTTTCCTCATACATCAGATCATCAGCTCTTTGATAGGTAAACATTAGATCATCCGCATCCGAAACTGCAGTGGCTATCCCCACCGCTAGACTCAAGGGAAGAAAGGGGGTCTTGTTATTTTGTTTTTGCACATTATCTTTAATTCTTTGGACAATCTTTTGGGCATCTTCCTTGTTTGTTTTTGGCAGAATTGCCACAAATTCATCTCCCCCCACCCGGGCCAATACATCCGAAACTCGCAGGGATTGTCTTAGTACTTTCGCACAGTTTATCAGCAGGGAGTCGCCGGCAACATGGCCTAAGGTGTCATTGATTATTTTTAGTCCGTTTACATCAATAGAGGCAATACTGATTGGGTACTCTCGACTGATCTCGAACCTTGTTAGTTCCTTTTCAAAATAATACCTATTATGTAGCCTAGTTAAGGAATCGTGGTAACTTAGATATTCCAGTTGCAATTCGAAATTTTTTTGTTCGGTTGTATCCCTAATGATAGAAATGACTTCCTTTTCTGATACCAAAACCAAACGTTCTTCAAAATAAAATTGTTTTTGCTGAATCGTGTAGTTGTGTTCTACCATTTGCATTTCACCGGTAGAAACAACTTTTTTAATTGCCTCCAGAAGCTTTTTGGCGTTTTCCAGCGGTAAAACAGAAGCAATGTTTTGCCCTACAAACTCATTGTTTTCAATTCTTTTCAAAAGCAACTCATAGGCAGGGAAGCTTTTTTTGATTTCTATATCCAGATACCTTCCATCCACACTATAACGACAAAACATATCCGGTATGGCTCGAAGCATGGCCCTGCTTCGAGCTTCCCTATCCTTCAGTTCCAGAGACGACGCTTGAATACGGGAAACGGCCGAGTAAATACCGATTAAACCAATAATCCAAATCAGTCCGTAGCCGGGCAGAAGTGAAAGCCTTCGGGTTTGTATCAGGGAATTATATGGCGCCAAAGGAGTTGTCGCGCTGATAGCTCCACGCAGGTCCCCAATTTGGTAGCCCTGGTGACTATGGCATTGTAGACAGCCCTCCTCAATGTAAAAAGGCTTTAGCAATCTGATGGAGGGAACCTGATCAAAACTGGTTATGGCGTGGACTTCATTAATGTCATTATCATTTTTTATCATCATTAAAGCTTCCCTCTCCCAAGCATCCGGGGTATTGATCGGATTTATGGGATCCAGGCTGGTTAGTCTGTTGCGGACTCCCGTGTTGTCCAGCCTTACCTGGTAGGCTTGCCGCATGATATATGCAGGATTAAGTAAGGTGAGCTCCATACCTTTTGTAGTGGTAATATCGCGATTATCCAAGTGAGAGAGAAAAGGATTAGGTTCCGTCCTGGGTGTGATGGGGACATAAACACCCCCATGATCCGTGGCCCAAGCCCGGAAAGAAAGGTCGTTATCAGAGGCCATTCTTAGTGCGATTACCGCTTCCTTATAGATGCCGTCCTTAATTTGAGACCAGTTCCAACCTAAAAAAAGAACAAGCAGCATAGTCCAACCTGCCAATAATAAATATATTGATTTATTAGAATTAAATTTTATTTTTGAGGTAGTTCCCAGATGGTTTTTTAAATTATAAAGTATTTTCTTGGTCACGATTTCTCTCCTCTAGAAGCATTTATGGTGCAGTAAAATTATTTTCGTCATCAAGGGCCTAAATCCTTTAAACCCGGTAATAATTTTATGCTGCACCGAGTGATGCTTTGGGGCTGGCTGTCGGTGCAACAAATATGCAACAGCAATTGTCCGAAGCGGCTAAAGGAGTCTGTTTCTGTTATTGCTATGTACATAGGGTAAGGTGTAGAGTGGGATGGGTACCGTCATGCAAGAGGCCGGGGACAGGAAGCAGCAGCTAAAAACAGCGGCTTTCCGCTCTTTTTATAAATCTATGGTTCACAGTTCAATAAAGCCGTTTTTTCAAAAGCTCTGCCCGCTGCTAATTAATTATAAACCTCCGGTTTGTAAAGCTAAATACAACTAACACCGGGGCTTGGGGTTGCGTTTAAGTTGCTGATTAACTGGAGTTTGTTTCGTACTGCAAATACGGCAAATATTAAATAGTCGGTTGTTTATAATGGCTGTTTCATTTATAATTTAAGGCTGATGAGATAAATAATTATTTACAGCTTTTGTTATTTGCTAAGGAGGAGAAAGAATGCGATTAGTTTCCTGGAATGTTAACGGGTTGAGGGCGGCGGTCGGCAAAGGCTTTCTAGACTATTTTAAATCAGTGGAGGCGGACATATTTTCTGTCCAAGAGATTAAATTGCAGGCAGGGCAAATTGAGTTGGAACTGCCCGGTTATAAGCAGTACTGGAACTATGCGGTTAAAAAGGGCTACTCGGGCACTGCTGTTTTTTCCAAAAGGGAGCCGCTAGACATCAGCTATGGGCTGGGAATTGAAAAGCATGATCAGGAGGGTAGGGTAATTACGGCTGAGTACCCTGAATTTTATTTGGTCAATGTTTATACCCCAAATTCCCAAAGGGAATTGGCGCGCTTGGAATATCGGCTGGACTGGGAGGATGACTTTAAAAAGTATCTAAAAGATCTTGACAGGAAAAAGCCTGTAATTATTTGCGGGGACAAAAATGTAGCCCATCAAGAAATTGATTTAAAGAACCCCAAGACCAACCGTAGAAATGCCGGATTTACGGATGAAGAAAGGGATAAGTTTTCCCGGTTACTTGCCGCGGGTTTTGTAGATAGCTTTAGGTATTTATACCCGGACAAGGAGGAGGCCTATACCTGGTGGTCGTATTTCGGCAAAGCCAGAGAAAGAAATGTGGGCTGGAGAATTGATTATTTCGTACTTTCGGAAAGGATTAAAGACAAGATAAAAGAAGCAGCAATACATCCGGAAGTAATGGGCAGCGATCACTGCCCCGTGCTTTTGGAAATAGAAGTATAAGGGTGGTCAAAGACCACCCTTATACTCTGCCATGAGCTTTTCATAAAATGCTTTCGTTTCTTCCGGTTTGTCGTAATTAAAAATTACAAGCTGACCGTCATGGTGGAGGAAAATGAAGGGAGGCTTAGAAGTGTCAAGAAATAATTTGGCACGTTCGATGCCTTCCAGCTTATAATAACCTTTATTTTTTGTACCAATAGTAGATCCGTTAGTCCGCATTAGGATTTTTGGTAGATCTTCCTGTAATGTAAGCTCCTCTATGGTGCTTAAAGGAATTTTTTCTCCGTAAAAACCGGAAATTATTAGTTGCTGTTGGCTAATGGTGATGTTGTTAGGTTGGCTACTAAAATACAAAAGTATGCCGATTCCCAAAAAAGTTATGACCATCAAAGCAGAAATAGCTAAAATAGTGCCTTTTGATTTGGCAGTCAGGCTACCATCTCTGTTTTTAGCATTACTGTCAAATTGCTGGGATTTGATAACAATATAAATAGTAAGGGGTACAAAAAGCCCAAAAGCAATAAAACCCCAAGTCTCTTGTCCCAACATTATTAAAATGGTGGCTAAGGCCATAATGGCGCCCATAATATAGCACATGTTCCCGGTAAAATTGGCTAGGCCAACCACATTTACCTTAGCCTTCCTTTCCCTGGACATGGTATTATAGCCTGAAATCAGCCAATAAGCTTGAAAATGTTTGACAGCTATGCCAAGACCTACAATTAGCGCCACAGAAAAAAGCATTATTCCCAGAAAAATATACATTAACGGAAACCCCCTTATGGATGATTTGGAAAGGTTAAATTACCAAGGCTAATTTTATCATTACTCATGCCGATTTGTAAGTAAGCAATCCAAAATAAATTAATATTTGACTTTTGTCATGGTCTTGCCGGTTGTGTGTAGGATAATAGATGCAAGGAAAATTTTGTCGAATAGATTTGCGGAGTTTACGAGGCTTGGAAATTTCACAATGTGGGATACAGTGTTTGTACGGTTTATGCCTCTGGCAAGGGGTATGTGTTATAGAACTAACTTTCACATATGCGATTTTAAGTATGATTTATTGGAGGATGAAGGATGAACAGTATTAGAACGAGGCTAATTACATTTTTTACTATTTTAATGGTGTTTTCTTTTGCTACTCTGGGTATTATGACTATTTGGAGGTCAAGCAATGCTTTGACTGAACAAGCAGAGAACACACTGATGGCCCTAGCAAAAGAGGGGGCAAAATTTACGGCCGGCCGTGTGGATTCTTTAACAACTATTCTGAGAAGGATAACGGATACTGCGCAAATAAAAAGTATGGATTATGATACCTTTATGCCGGTTTTGCAAAGACAGGCTGCCCAGGGAAATGAGTTCCTGGCTCTGGCAATTGTTACCTCCGACGGCACTGCTTACTACAATGACGGTTCTGTAGCCCAACTGGGTGACCGTGATTATGTGCAAAAAGCCATGGCAGGCGAGTCCAATGTATCAAACCCGATTGTCAGCAGGTTAACGGGTGAAGTTGTGGTAATGTATGCCGTGCCCATCAAAAGGGGTGAAGAGGTTGTAGGCGCCTTGGTGGGTCGGCGTGACGGCAACGCCTTAAGTGAGATTACTGATGATACAGGTTTTGGGGAAAAAGGCTATGCTTATATGATTAACAGTCAAGGGGTAGTCATAGCCCACTCTAATAGGGAGTTAGTCTTAGATGGCTACAACCCTATTGAGGCGGCCAAAACCGATCGAAGTGTAGCGGGTTTAGCCGAAATTTTTCAACAGATCATTAGGGAGAAGGCCGGGGTGGGCTCCTATACCTTTGCCGGTAAAGAGGTCTATGCAGGATTTGCGGAAATACCCGATACAGATTGGTTCTTTGGTATTGCGGCAGATAAGGATGAATTTTTACAGGTTGTTCCCGCCTTAAGAAATAACCTAATGTTTATTATGGGTCCAATTTTACTCCTAGTAGTTATGCTCACTTTTTGGCTGAGCAATTATATAGTGCAACCAATCATTATTACTGCAGAATATGCAGGTAGTATCGGCAATTTAGATTTAACAAAGGATATGCCGCAACAATTCTTTGCCAGAAAGGACGAGGTAGGTACCCTAGCCAAGGAATTTCAAAATGTTATGGTAGGTCTAAGGGCAATTGTAGGCGAAATAAATGGTTCTGCGGAACATGTGGCTGCCGCCTCAGAGGAGATGACCGCCTCTTCCCAGGAATCAGCCGGAGCCTCATCGGAAGTTGCCAGGGCCATAGAGGAGATAGCTAAAGCCGCCTCCGAGCAGGCACGTAATACCGAGGGCGGTTCTACTAAAGCATTTAAGCTGGGGGAAACTATTGAAAAAGATGCAGGATATCTTGACGCTCTTAATAAGGTTTTTGAAAGGGTGGACAAGGTGGTGGAAGATGGGTCAAAGGAGATGGAACAGCTATCCAGAATCACTGCGGAAAGCAACCAGGCCGCCGGCGAAATTTTTGAAGTAATTATAAAAACTAATGAAAGCTCCGAGCAAATAGGGGCGGCCAGCGGTGTTATTGCTTCCATTGCAGAACAGACAAATTTACTGGCCTTAAACGCTGCCATAGAAGCTGCCAGGGCGGGGGCTGCCGGTAGGGGGTTTGCGGTAGTGGCGGAGGAGATCAGAAAACTTGCAGAGCAATCCGCTTCGTCAACCAAAGCAATAGATACCACTGTTGTCGAGTTGCAAAAAAACGCTCGCGGAGCAGTGCAAATTATGGAAAGGGTGGCACCTATTACAGAACAGCAGGCGAAAAGTGCTGCTGCCAGCGGAGAAAAATATCAGCTTATTGCCGACACCATGGCTGAAGCTGAAAGGGCTATGTCTCAATTAAATAATTCTTCAAAAGAAATGGCAAAGATGAAGAATGAAATATTAGATGCCTTGCAAAATTTATCTGCAATAGCGGAAGAAAACTCAGCTTCCACGGAAGAAATAATGGCATCGGTAGAGGAACAGGCAGCTTCTATACAGGAAGTGGCCAGTTTTAGTGAAAATCTAACGGAGCTGGCTCAGGATTTACATGCCATCGTCGGAAAATTTAAGGTTTAAATAGACCGTATTAAAGGGAGGGGCAAGGCCCCTCCCTTTAAAGTTTTTAGAGCAGTCGGTTACCGTAATTTATCCAAATAATTTTCTTGTTGTTTTAAGTCTTCCAAACGATTGTATAACACATCTAAATGTTTGGTCGAGGCGGTCACCAGTTTACTGTACATTAGCTTTCCTGCGGGATCCACATCCAGATCTGCCATGGACGTATAGTTTTGCTTGGTGTCCTCCACGGAGGCAATGCATTTTTCTAAAGATTGCAATTCAGCCAAAGAAATCACCTCCCTGCTTGTATAATAAGCTGCCGCATTCACAAAATAACTTGTTAGGTGGGCTCAGGAGATACCTTGGGGGGTTTTTTAGCTGTTTTTTTGTTTTGGGCCAACTTCCCTAATAATAATTGCTCGTTGATTAGCCAAAAAGCAATCAATGCGGCGACCGCGGTTAAGGCTCCCCCTCCCAGGAACATAGTTGAGCGGCTTAGGCGAAGCATTAAATCAAAGGCGGGGGGGCCGATAGCTACCCCAATAAAGCGGGCACTCCCATACAGGGAAGTAATGCCACCCCTTTCCTCAACTCTAACTGAGCTGGTAACTAGGGTATTTACAGCGGGCAATACCAAGCCGGTGCCTAGACCCATAGCAACAATACCTAGGAAAAAAATCAGATTTCCTTTTAAAAGCCCAATTATTGAGATGGAGAAGGCAACTGTAATTAGTCCAAAAATAATAAAAGATTTCATCTTTTGCAGTTGTTTAACCAGGTAGCGGCCCGTAAAATATGAAGTAGTAGACATGACTAAAACCGGGACTGCTAGCGCTAAACCCTTGACAACACCGGCCAAATTAAAGTCTTTTTCTAAAATATCCGATAGATAAGAAAGGATTCCGAAAAGAACCAGTAAGACTACACTGCCCGCCAAGTAGGTGCCTATCAGGGCCTTCCCTTTTTCCTGAAAAATACCTTTTATTTTGCTCGTATAGTTTGGGAGTGCTTGATTTTGGTTCTTTGGGGTTGGCTCTTTGATTAAAAACCAAATTAAAACAACAATCGGAATCGCCAAAACAGCATAAACAAAAAAGATTGCGTACCAAATAATCAAAGCGATAGCAGCCCCTAAAATCGGACTGGCTACTTTGCCCATTCCATTGGCCGCCTCCAAAGTGCCCAGTGCTTTTGTCCTTTCGGAACTGGTAAAAATATCTCCTACCAAAGCCATGGCTATGGGACCTGTCCCACCGGCGCCCACACCTTGAATTACCCTACCTGCCAGCAATAAAGGATATGATTTACCAACTAGCGGGGCAAAGCCGGAGATCAGCCCCCCGATGGCATATAAAATGAGGGCCGGAATGATAATGGGCTTTCTGCCAAATTTGTCCGCTAAAAAGCCCATGATGGGAATAGAAATGGCGGCCGGTAGGGAAAACAAGGTGATAGTCAGCCCTGCTTGCATCTTGGTAATGCTCATGGCTTTTTGCATTTGCGGAAAAACAGGAATCAGCATCGAGTTCCCCAAAACCATGATTAAAGGCACACCGCTTAAAGCAACCAACTTCCAGACAGTATCTTTTTTCATGCTTTATCTCCCTTGCAGTTTATTGACAGCTTAAAAAATTGTCCTTGAACACGTATCTTAGTTTGTCATTTTTACTTTAAATTTACTCATTACAAAAAAAACAGCCTTGAGCCTTCTATAATGCAGGAATAGGACTACTTGATGGCGTAATAATATAAATAATAAAACGAGAAATAATCCATTTTGAAGGGGGTTTTAGTTATGCCAATAGTGACGGTTGAAATGATTGAAGGGCGTACACTTGA
>JBBAFB010000013.1:0-27483 GCA_041655595.1 Bacillota bacterium | reverse complement strand
TCTCAGCATTTCCTCCAACATGTCAGGAAGGGCTGTATCAGCATACTTAGCTCGGTTTTCATTTCTTTGAAATTGGGTACTATCGGGCAGCATTATATGAGCGAGACCGCCGACACGCGCATATTGGTCAAATAATGCTATCCCGACACATGAACCCAGGCCCAAAGTAATTATTTGTTGTGGCACCTTAGCTACTTTCCAGTCAGCTATACCAACTTTTAAATCATTATTAGATCGTTCCACTGCCATAACCAATATCCTCCACAATCCCCTTCACAAAATCCTACCAACTTTTCTTTTTAAAGTTATTAAAGTTAACCTAAAAACTGTTCAAGGATCATTATTCAGGGAGGTTTCTTCTTACCTTCTTAAGTTATTCGCCATTGCCCACATTTCATCTGCTGCTTGCAAAGCCCTGGAATTCAATTGATAAGCTCTTTGGGCTTCAATTAAATTGGTAATCTCCTCTGCTAAAAACACATTAGAGCTTTCTAAAAAACCCTGGCGAATTTGCCCCAGCCCTTCTTCTCCCGGCATAGCTTCCCAAATGTCACCGCTGGCTTCCGTAGCGATAAACAAGTTTTCTCCTATGGACTCCAACCCTTCCTGATTGGTAAAGCTAACCAAAAACAAAGAACCCAGCTCCTCTATTTCCCCCTCTAAATTTTTCCCGGTTACCTCCCCCGACACATTAATCTTTAGCTCCCGGTAATTTTCGGGAACCATTATCGGGGCTGTCAGCCGGTAGCCTTGAGCAGTGGTTATCCAGCCATTTTCATCTATTTTAAAAACACCGTCCCGGGTATAAGCCAGTTCCCCGGTGGGAAGCATCACCTCAAAAAGTCCCTCACCCTGGATTGCAAAATCCATGTCTCTGCCTGTTTGCACCAACGGGCCTTGCTCAAAGTTTTTTTCCGCCCCTGCAACTCTAACTCCGCTTCCTTCTAGAATAGGGCTGTTATTTGTAGAAGTTCTCGCTACCGGAGCTCCCGGACCAACCGTTTGTCTGTAATACAACTCCGAAAAAGAAACTGCCTGTTTTTTATAGCCGGTTGTATTGATATTAGCAATATTATGAGCAATTACATCTACTTTTTTAGCATGGGCATTTATCCCAGAGGCACTGCTATTAATTGATCGCAACATTTTTATCCACCTCCTTACCTGACTACTCCGAGCTCATTCACACTTTTACCTAAAATCTCATCCTGAGCTTGAATCGCTTTTTGGTTGGCTTCGTAGATCCTGGTAATGGTAATTAAATCAACAACTTCATTAATCAAATTGATATTGGGCTTTTCCAAAAAACCGGGTTTCAGTTGAAAGCTGGTGGCCGGCTGTATTTCCAAATCATCAGGGGCATAAAACATGCTGTCACCGGCCTTTTCAAGTCTTTGCCAATTATTAAAATCAGCCAACAAAAGTCTATCTACTTCCCAGCCATCCTCAGTGACCAGCTCCCCCTCTTGAGTGAAGCTAAACTCCAAACCGGCAACATTAATTAAACCCTGGTAGCCCAAAACATAATTTCCATCTTTCGAAACCAGGTACCCGTCCCCATCAATGTTAAAGGAGCCGTCCTTAGTAAAACGCAAGCCCTCCGGGGTATCGAGAGTAAACATTGCTTTTCCCATTAAAGCCAAATCGAGTTTTTGGCCTGTCTCTTGTAGCATACCGTCGGAAAAATCAATTTCTCTGGAATCCACCATCGCTCCGTAATTAATGCTGCCTATTTTTGCTCTGCTTTTTATTCCATCGGGCGAACGCTGGGCCCTATCCAGTAATACCTCCTGAAAAGTGCGTAAAGTGTAATTTTCCCTTTTAAAACCTGTTGTGCTGGCGTTAGCCAAGTTATTTGCAACCCTGTTTTGCTGCAGCTCCTGAACTGTCATCCCGGTAGCGGCTGTGTAAAGTCCTCTAATCATTTTTTTACCCCCTTCCTCCTACTGTCAAAATGTCTATAATCTCATCTACGGTCAAACCAGTTGGAATCTCAAATTGCCCTGCATTTAACCTATTAGTTACCCCCAACTCCCTAATTCGCCTGGTAAATTCTTTTGGTTCCTCTATGGCTCCTGTTTCCAATAAAATATCTGTAATTTTTTCAGAAGAGCTTCCTTTCGGTATTACTACCCTTCTGATCTCCGGCTCCATTTTTGCCGACCCTGCCTCATCCGGCTCCGGTTTCGCTTGCTCCGCCATAACTTGATTTTCTTTATCCACGTTTTCCCCAGCCGGTTCAGAAAGCTTCAATATCTCATCCTTATAAACCATTCCATAACTGCGTGCCAGGCTTTCTATTTCGTATTTTGTCGGCACACTTTTGATAGGGGTGTTAGTAAGCATAAAAATCGATGCGATTACTAAACCAAAACCCAAGCCGGAAAAAAAGAGTGCATATGTGTTTAAAAACCCTTTTAGCGCCTTAACCCTAGAATTAATTCAATCTCACCCTTTCCTTTTCCTAATTCTTTAGCAATTTCAGTAACGCTTTTGCCCTGATCATAAGCCTGGTAAATAACCTTATACGCTTCCAACTGGGGGCTGAATTCCTTTTTGCCTTCCAGGACCTTTTGAAAGGTAGCCGCTTCCTCAGACCGGGGCACAAATTCCCCTTTTAAAGCCTTCCCTACGACTTGGTCGCCTAAATTACTCAATTCGCCCTTAAGCAGGGCAATTTCGCCCTCTAAGGATTGTAGATAGTCTAAAACAACATCCTCTGTCGTAACCGTTGACGGAGCTGCTGAAACCGTTTCCATTATGTCTCTCCTGACCGGTAGGCCCCTAATTGCCTTTGGCGTAAACACAATAATTAATAAAAGTCCTGTTATAAAAAGTACCCAAGGTAAAACATACATTTACTAAACACCTCATTTTAAAAATCCCGTTAACTCCTCTTTTAGTCTTAAAAGGGCTTTGGAGTGCAGCTGGGACACGCGGGATTCGGAAACTCCCAGAACGCCTCCGACTTCTTTTAAGGTTAATTCTTGTCCATAGTATAATGAAACAACTAGGTAGTCCCTCTCGGGCAAGGCTGCCAAAGCCTTAGCCAGGCTTTCCCTTATTTCTTCATCCAAGTATGCTTCTTCGGGGTTGGGGCTGCCGGGATCCTCCAACAAGTCCCCCACTCTGCCTTGACCACTTAAATCCCCCAGCAAAAATTGCTCGAGGGAATCCACGCTGAGCCTGTTAACCTCCCCCAATGCCAAACGAAAATCCTTGACAGACATTTCTGCTTCTGACGCTAATTCTTCTTCCGTTGGTTCCCTTTCCCCCCCCTCAAAAGCTTTGTAAGCATCATTCACCCTTCTTAGCTTTTCAATCACCGATCTTGGGGCCCAACTTTGCTGCCTGATTGCGTCTAAAATGGCCCCCCTTATTCTTTGACTGGCATAGGTTTCAAACTTAACTCCCCGGGAGGGATCAAACTTATCCACTGCATCCATCAAGCCAAAGACTCCATAGCTAATCAAGTCTTCACCATCCAAATGGGGAGGAAGATTGATGGGTAGCCTGCCTGCCACCTGTTTTACCAATGTTAGATGCTTTTCAATCATTTCTTCACGGGAAAGAATCATCCTTGCTTTTGCTCTCCTTCAAGAAAACGTTCTTTTCTTTGGCGATAAAAAATATATTCAACAATCAAGTCCCTTTCTTTCTCCGAAATGGCAAAGAAGCTAACTCCGGCTGCAAATTTATTTCTTTCATCAAGGCTATACGAACGCCGGATCTCCGCAGGCAATGTAAAAATAACTGCTTTGTCCTCATTATCCAAGGAAAACCGAACTAAAATACGGCTACCAACCGACAAAAGCTCATTGACTATCAGACTTGCGCCCCCCCCACTTAAATCAACCATTAGCCCCTCAAAAAAGTGTAAATTATCCATCGCTTTTTTGTCTAAAGGCACATTCGGTAATTTGGCCCATTCCATAACTATGGCTACTTTAATCCTTACAAAAGCTCTCAGTTGAATCCTTTTTGCCTCATCTGAAACCTCAATTACATAGCCTTTCAAGGGAGCTTTTTCTCTTTTCCTTACGAAACCTTTAAACAGGTATTTCTCTTTATCAGAAAGCAATACCACATCTAATTGATCGCCGGCATGAAGCAATAAATCATGTCTGCCGCGGTAAGGCGGACTAATTAAGACAAAATTTTCTTTTACATTTAACACTAAGCTTTTATAAAAGCAGCCTTCATCTCCATCAGGCCTGACCTCCAGCTTACGATTAACGGCAAGAAAACTTTTGGTTTTCTCTATGGTCAAAGCTACTTCCCTCCCTTAGCTAAACAAACGTTGCAAGCGATTGAAAAAACGTTGGGCACCTAAAGGCTTCTCTATTTCTACGTTTAAGATGCGGGCCGCCAATTCTTTAATATCCTCGGCAGCATCGGACAAGGGGTATCTCACAATAAAAGGTACTTGTTCTTTCACCGCTTTGATCATTAGCCTGTCCTCTCTAACAAAGCCCAGATTTTGCAGTTCAAAATCTAGATATTTACTGGCAACTGTTTTTAATTTGCGAAAGGCAATTTCTCCTTCTTCCAAATTGGCAATTCTATTGATTATCGTTTTAATATCTCTTTGGTCGCCATATTTAACTAATATTTTGATTATCCCATAGGCATCTTTCAAAGACGTAGGCTCTGCGGTGGAAACAATAATTACTTCCTGGGCCGCACCTGCAAAGGCTAGAACACTTCTATGAATACCGGCACCGGTATCAATCAATAAAAAGTCTGAATTATTGGCAACAGCTTGTAAGCTTTCAATCAGTAAAGCTTGTCTTTTTTGTCCCATGCCGGCCATTTCCTGAATGCCCGATGCCCCGGGGATAATTTGTATGCCCTCATAACTTTCAATTAAAATATCTTTCAGCTCTTTTTTGCCGTATAAAACATCCTGCAAATTGTATTTAGGGATTAAGCCGGCCAAAACATCCATATTGGCCATCCCTAAATCAGCATCAAAGATAATGACCTTTTTACCTTGGTGAGCCAGGGCAATGGCTAAATTAATTGTTAAATTAGATTTTCCCACACCGCCCTTGCCACTGGCTACGGCTAAAATACGGGTATCGCCACCCTTTCTTTCATCGGCCAAAGGGGCAAACTGTTTTCTGTTCATTAACTCCCTTAGCTCAAAGGCCTGATCTTTAATCATTCCTTCGCCCCCAAAACTAATTTAGCCACTTTTTCGGAATCAGCAACTAGGATGTCATCCGGAACATTTTGACCTGTTGTCAGGTAGGCCACAGGTCTCCCGGTTTTATAAAGCAGGTTCAAAATTGAACCTAAGGTAGTAGTTTCATCGGTTTTAGTGAAAATAATTTGGTCATAGCCTATAAGACTGAAATCCTCCGCTATCTGCACTAAGTCCTCATCTTTTGTAGAACAACTCAGAACCAAGGAGACAGTTTTATACGGAATCATCCCTAGCAAATATTTCAGCTCCACCAACTGCTCCCTATTATAAGAAGGGCGGCCGGTGGTATCTACAAAAATTGCCTCTTTATCCTGATACTTTTCCAGCACCTCGATTAACTCCTCAGGTGTTAACACTACCTCCAGATCCGTATTTAAAATTTCCGCATAAGTTTTAAGCTGCTCCACGGCTCCAATTCGATAAGTATCTGTTGTAATCATTAGCACATCTTTTTCCCGAAAAATAGCTGCCTGAGTGGCTAACTTGGCCAAGGTTGTAGTTTTTCCTACTCCCGTGGGACCGACAAAACAGTGAATACGATTTTCTTTTCTCCCTGTCCTGCCTTCCAAAAAGCTTTTTATTTGAGCTATTAACAATTCTCTTTCCCTGCCGCCCCCCGGTTCCCCTAAACCTTCAATTAATTTTTCAGCCAAAACGGGGGTGATACCCAATTGCTGCATTAACATTAGCCACCCTTTGGAAGGAACCTGACCAGCTACGGGCTTGTGGGAACTATTTTTAAATTCCTGCACCATTTTGCCCAGCTCTTTAATTTCCTTCCCAAGTTCGGAGCTTTGGTTTTTCGTTGAATGTATTTCTTCCAAGGCAGCAGTAACCTCCAACTGCTTTAAACCAAAAAAGCGCCTCCAACTGCTGTCGGGAACCATCCTGGTAGACAAAATGACAGCTTCAGAGCCCAAATCTTTTCTTATCTGCTCCATAGCTTGGGGCATGGAACTTGCCAAATACCTTTTTACTATCATTTAATGCTCACCATCCCAACAGATTCTACTTCTAACTCCGGCAACAACTCACCGTAGGCCAACACAACCAAATTCGGCAAATAACGCTCTGTCAAACGACGAAACAAAAGTCGGGCCTTGGAAGAACAAAGGACTACCGGCTGCTGTCCCATCATAGCCATCTTTTCAACTAAGGGGGTTAAGCTATTATAGACTTTCTCCGTGGCCTCCGCTCCCAAAGCAGGGTAATTACCATTTTGCGTTTTTTGCACTCCCTCGGCCAGTGCCTGCTCCAATTCCGGGTGAAGGGTTATAACCTTTAAACTTCCATCCAGCCCGCCATACTGCTTACTAATGGTTCTTTTTAGGGCAATTCTGGTGCTCTCGGTTAAATAGTCAATATCTCTGGTAATTCTAGCATTATCTGCTAAAACCTCTAATATATTTAACAAATTACGTATCGGGACTCTTTCAGCCAGTAAATTTTGTAAGACCTTCTGGACTTCACCGTAAGATAGCAGTTCCGGCACCAGCTCGTCTACGGCGGCCGGGGAAGTTTCTTTCACTTTATCCAGCAGTTCCTTAACCTCCTGCCTCCCCAGTAATTCCGCACCATGGGATTTGATAAATTCGGTTAAGTGAGTGATTAAAACTGTAGTGGGGTCTACTACTGTATATCCCTGAAGCTCTAGGCTTTCTTTTTCTCCCTCGGGCACCCACCAAGCCGGCAAACCAAAAGTTGGCTCCTTAGTGGCAATCCCTGTGGCAAGTTCGGATAAGCCCCCCGGATTCATCACCAAGCAATACCCTGGCATAACTTCATCGCCGGCGGCTTCAATACCATGCAATTTGAAGCTATAGTTATTTGCTCCCAATTGTAGATTATCCCTAATACGAATTGGTCGCACATAAATACCCAGATCCAAAGCGCATTGTCTTCTAACAACGGCCAGCCTGTCCAGCAAATCTCCCCCCTGGCTTTCATCGGTTAAGGGTATTAAATTGTAACCTATTTCAATTTCCATAGGATCAAGTTGAAAATAATTTAAAACATTCTCCGGCTGCCTGGGCTTTTGTACCACATCCGCAGCTTTTAATATTTCCGCTGCTTGCTGCTCTTTTTCTTCTTTAGTTAATATGTAGGATACATAGCCGGTAGCAAAGGCTAGGATAAGAAAAGGCCATGTGGGCAAGCCTGGGATTAAACCTAAGATTACAAGCAAGACGGATGCCAGACCGATTACCTTGGGAAAGTTGGTAACCTGCTCCGATAAATCCTTGCCAAAGCTGGTTCCGGAAGCGGATCTGGTTACCAAAATACCGGTAGCGGTGGAAACCAACAGGGCCGGTATCTGAGTAACCAAACCATCTCCCACGGTCAAGACCGTATACCTTTTAAGGGATTCCATAATAGGCAGCCCCAATTGCCAAGCCCCAATTGCAAAACCCCCGCCTATATTAACTAAGGTAATAATTATTCCGGCTATGGCATCACCTTTAACAAACTTACTGGCCCCATCCATGGCCCCATAAAAATTTGCTTCTTGTTGAAGTTTTTCTCTTTTATTTCTGGCTTCCTCATCTGTAATTAAGCCGCCGTTTAAATCCGCATCAATACTCATTTGCTTACCGGGCATGGCATCCAATGTAAACCTGGCTGCCACTTCGGCTACCCTACCGGCACCATTTGTAATCACTACAAATTGAATAATTGTAATGATAAAAAAGATAATGATGCCCACAACATAGTTTCCGCCTACTACAAAATCACCAAAAGCCTTAATCACTTCACCGGCGTTGGCGGTAGTCAGAATTAATCTTGTTGAAGCAACGTTTAAAGACAAACGCAATAAGGTGACTACTAATAGTAAGGAGGGAAAAACAGAAAACTGCAAAGGCTCAACCGTAAACATGGTGGTTAACAAAATAATCAAGCCAATAGATAAACTGAAAATTAAGGCAATATCCAACACATTTGGTGAAATGGGGATCACGATAATAAAAATAATACCAATAACCGCCGCTGCAATTAATAAATCTGCATAGCCCTTTACCCTAGCTAAATATTTTGTTAGACTTGTCCCCAATGCTGCCATTGCTTATCTCCTCTACCGGGTTTAAATATTTTTACCCATTCTATAAAGTATAGCCAATATTTCCGCCACTGCCTGATATAATTCCGGCGGTATTTCCTGCCCTATATCCACATGTTGATACAAAAACCTGGCTACAGGTTTATCCTCCATAATTGGAATTTGATGCTCCGCCGCTTTTTCTTTTATTCTTGCTGCAATTGTCCCCGCACCCTTTGCTAAAAGAATCGGTGCCCTGTCCTTTAGTCCTGACTGATATTGTAAAGCCACTGCCAAATGAGTTGGGTTTGTTACTATCACTGTTGCCTCGGGAATGCTATGCATCATCCTGTGCAAGGCCAACTGCCTTTGTTTTTCCCTAAGTCTGGCCCTTAACAGGGGGTCCCCTTCTAACTGCTTGTACTCTTCTTTAACCTCTTGCTTCGACATGCGGATATTTCTTTTGTATTCATACCTTTGAAAAATATAATCCAAAATTGCAATCACCAAAAAAGCAGAAATAACCGCCATCCCTATTTTGAAAATAACACCGGCAACTAACTGAACACTTTGAAAAACCTGCATGTCCACTAAAAAGAGCAAGTTTTCCAAGGCTCCCACTATAATTTTAAAGCTAATAAAGCCAACAAGAATAATTTTAAAAAGAGATTTTGCCAGTTCTACTAAAGAGCGACGGGAAAACATCCTTTTAAAACCCTGAATGGGGTTTAAATGAGACAGTTTGGGTTTAATTGACTCCGTTGATATTTTCAAACCTACTTGCCCTGCATTTGATAAAATGCCGATGCTAACAGCTGCAATAAATAACGGTGCCATTAAGTTAAAGTAAGTTGCCGTCATCTCCGTTCCCAGATGTCCTAGGTTTTCTTGACTTAAGGGCTGGGATAGCCAGTGTCCTAGGGTAAGGTCAAGGAAGCCAAGAATATATTTTAAAAAGTAATCCTTCAAAGCAAAGACCATTAACATGACAACTAATAAACCCAAAGCAGCATTCAAATCGGTGCTTTTAGCTACCTGCCCCTTTTTACGGGCTTCCTGCTTTCGATGGGGAGTCGCTTCCTCTGTTTTTTCACTATCTGCAAAGAGTTGTAAGTCAATAGCTTCTAAAAACCATTTCTCCTCCATCAGCGAAAACTCCCTATGATTGTAATTAAATCCCTCTCCAGTTGGCTTATCATATTGCCTAAGACTAAAGCCATAATCGGCATGGTTATGGCTAAAACTAAAACACCTACCCCTATTTTCAAAGGAAAACCCAGTATAAACACATTCAATTGGGGAACTGTTCTTGCTACCAAACCTAAAGAAATTTCGCTGACAAAAATAACTGCCAACACGGGAGCGGCCATTTTAAAGGCCAGCAGAAACATTCCTGAAAATATTTTAACAATCTGTTCAAAAGGAAAAAGCTGCATTTGAATTCCCGCCGCCGGCACCAGGTCAAAGCTGGCCCCTAAGGCCAAGATTAAGCTATGATGGCCATCCATTGCCAGCAGCATCATCAATGCCACAATATTTAAAAACCGCCCGATTAAGGTTGATTGAATCTGGCTGGCGGGGTCAAATAAGTTTGACATAGCAAAACCTATACTCATATCCATCATTTGACCGCTAACCATGATCCCGGTGAAGATTAAATTAGCTATAATGCCTAAGGTTAATCCCATTAGAGCCTCCCCCACCAATAAGGTTACAAAAACCCCGGTTTCCAGCTCCAATAAGGGGGGATTGCCTGCAAAAGGTGTCAGCACTATGGCCAGGCCCATTCCTAAAGCAATTTTGGTCAATGGAGGTATCCCGCGGTTAGACAGCAAAGGTGCCGTGGCAACAAAGGCTGTTATTCTAGCCAGGACCAGCAAGAAAACCAACCAAAGATTAAGCTCCATTCCCTGCCTCCTATCTTATCATGGTGCTCAAGTTGGAAAAGAGCTCCGAAGTAAAACTAACTAGGGTGGTCAGCATCCAAGAGCCAAAAATTAAAATGGAAAAGAGCACCGCCACAATTTTAGGTACAAAGGTCAAAGTTTGTTCCTGTATTTGAGTTGTTGCCTGAAAAATACTGATCAGCAAACCTACTGCTAAACCGATAATTAACGGTGGGGCAGCAATCAATAATGCCACATACAGGGCATCTCTGGCTAAATGCAATACAAATTCTTGTGACAATATGCTCCCTCCTTTTTGGAAGCTGAAGGCTTAAAGTCAAAAGCAACAGGTTGAAAATTAAAACTTAAAAACCAAAAATTATTTTAGGTGAAGCTTTCTAAAAGAGATTTCACTACCAGGTACCAACCGTCTACCATAACAAAGAGCATTAACTTGAAAGGCAGAGAAATCATAATAGGTGGCAGCATAAACATCCCCATGGCCATTAAGGTGCTGGCCACCACGATATCTATCACTAAAAAAGGTATAAAAATTATAAAGCCCATTTGAAAGGCAGTCTTCAACTCACTAATTACAAAAGCGGGGACCAAGGTAGTCAACTCAACATCTTCTTTGGTCTCCGGCCTTTCCTGGTTGGACATGTTCACAAAAAGGGCTAAGTCTTTTTCTCTGGTGTGTTTAAACATAAACTCTTTAAAAGGTTTAGCCCCCAGCTCCAAAGCTGCTTCCTGTTCAATTGTTCCCGCCAAATACGGGTCCAAGGCATTAACCTTAGCCTCTTGGAAAACAGGTGCCATCGTAAAAAAAGTTAGAAAAAGTGCTAAACCAATGATGACCTGATTGGGAGGCGACTGCTGTGTAGCTAGAGCGTTTCTGACAAATCCTAATACAATTGCAGCCCTGGTAAAGGAAGTCATTAAAATTAAGATTGCCGGTACCAATGATAAAACGGTTAAAAGCACCAACAAGCGGAGAGTCCCTACCACCTTAAGGGGATCATCGCTTTGGGCAATCTGTAAATCAATTTCCGGCAAGGGTATGGGCTGCGCATTTGCTGTGCCGAGCCAAATTAACCAAAGACCCCCGCCTATAAGAATAAAGTATTTCCAACGCCCTTTGTTATTCATCAAATTCATTCCTTACCCCTTAAGCCAACTCTTTTAATCCAAGAGCCTTGTAATCTTTCCCATTCAAGTGAACTATTGCGCTTTATTTCCGGATAATCAGATAATTCTTTCAGTAATTCCACTCTTTGCTCAGATACCCCGATCAAAAAATACTGCTCGGATAATTTGACCACATAAAGGCTATTTTTAGTTGTCAAGGGCAGCCTTTCAATGATTTGCATGTTTTTTGAACCTTGAGAGAAGGGTCCTCTGACTGCGGCCAACTTAATACTCCAGTAGGCCAACAGTAGAACTAAAGGTAAAAAAATTGCAATCCTTAAAAGGGCCTTCCAAAATTCCCCTTCCATTAAATCACTCGCCCTTCCCCTACTTTACCTTGTGTCTTCCGTCAATAATTCATTAATCCGGGTACCAAAGTTATCATTAATCACTACTACTTCACCCTTGGCAAAAGGAACACCGTTCAAATTGATATTCACCGGCTCACCTGCCAAACAATCTAAAGCTACTACCATACCGGTATCCAAATCCAAAACCTCTCGTACCGTCATTTGTGTAGAACCCAGTTCAGCATCTATGGTTAATTCTATTTCCCCCAAGTGCTCAATCCCCTTAGCACTTTTTGACAGGCTCTCAACGGGTTTTAACACTTGGAATTTAACGGGAGCCACAGTTATTTTGTCGGGCTGATGGAGCGCCTCAAACATTGCTTCTATTTCTGATTGATTCATCATAGCTTTACTCGCCCCCTTACTGGACCATAAATTGATCAAAATAAATACCGCTAACCAGGCCCTTTTCTAAAACATCATTTATGGCCCCGACCAGTTCTGCTTTTAAAGCATCCCTGTCTTCCAAATCCGCAACAACTTTTCCGTTTAACACCGTAATAATCACATCCCGAATGCGATGATTATTTTTATCTACCTCTTTTGAAAGGTTTTTCTCATTGGTTTCGAGAGTTATTTCAAGTCTTATATACCTTTTATAATTATTGTCTTTTAAGTTGACTGTAAAAGAAGAAAGAGGGATTTTATATGTAGGCAATTCCTTTTCCTGCTCGCCATCGAACTGGTTTTTGCTTAAATAAAACCAAACACCGGCTGCTGTTCCGCCAATAATGATAAGCAAAATCAAGGTTAAAATAATCCAAAAGCGTGCACCCGGTTTTTTTTGATTAGTTTCCTCATTACTCAATGGGTAAAACCTCCTTTCGAAATGCATCTTTAGCCCTGATAACCATTACTACCCGCCGATTGAGCTGCATATTGGCTTCGGAGTCGTTAGGTGCTACCGGCTTATATTCACCATAACCAACCGCAGCGAAGCGATAGGGATCCAGCTGATGATTATCTATAAAGTAGCGAATAACGCTTGATGCCCTGGCTCCGGAAAGCTCCCAATTACTAGGGAAAACAATACTGGAAATTTTACGGCTGTCTGTATGCCCCTCAACATGGATTTGAAAAGGCAGTTTTTGAAACAGCGTGGCCAAAGGATCTAAAATTTCCCTAGCCTGGGGTCTTAAATCTGCTTTAGCTGTATCAAACAGAACCCGGTCTTGAATATCTAAGGCTACTCCGGCTTCCTCATATCTTAGGAAAACTCTGTCTTCCAGGCCTGCCTCCGCTAAAGTTTCTTCCACCATTTCAAAAACCTCCATTAAATTGTAATCCGGAGCGGGGGGCATGTCATGGTCCGGGGTATTGGGGTCCGGCAAAATTTCTTCCAAAGGCATCTCACCCCACTCCAAGACACCTGCACCCTGAAAGTAGGCCAAAAAGGATTGAAATTTCACTATATCAATTGCAGACATGGAAAACAAAAGCACAAAAAACACTAAAATCAAGGTCATTAAATCGGAAAAGGTGGTCATCCACAAGGGGGAACCTGGTGTTTCCGACTTAGGCCTCCTGGTTCTAGCCATCCAAACTCACCTCTTGGGCTGAAGCCTCTATCCTCAACTCTGCAGGCAAAAATGCTTTTAGCTTTTCTTCCAAAATACGTGGATTCATACCTGATTGAATGCCTATAACACCTTCCAAGATAATAGATTTTATTAGTACTTCATCTTGACTTCTAATTTCCAGTTTAGTTGCCAGGGGCAAAAGTACCAGGTTGGCCATGATAGCACCGTAAAAGGTGGTTATCAGTGCAACTGCCATACCTGGACCCAATTTGCTTGGATCATCCAAATTAGCCAGCATACCTATCAACCCTATCAAGGTTCCAATCATACCAAAAGCAGGAGCTAAGGCACCCCAGGTTTTATATACTCCCGCACCCGTTTCGTGGCGGTAACTCATGTTATCTATATCTGTTTCAAGAATATCCCGAATTAACTCTGGATCAAGAGCATCAACCATCATCTGAATGCCCTTTTGGAAAAATGTATCTTCCATTCTTCCCATATCGTCTTCCAAAGCCAGTAAGCCCTCCCTGCGAGCTTTCTTTGCTAGGTCCCCAAACATTTCAATTAGTTCATAAGGATCAGTATCTGTTTCGGTAAAAGCTTGTTTGGTAATTTTGATAACATTTTTAATTTTAGGGGTATCGTAACTAATCATCAAGGCTGCCAGAGAACCACCCACGGTAATTAAAACAGAGGGAACATTCCAAAATAGCTCCAGCTCCCCGCCTAGCCAGATGGATAAAACAATTAAAAAAACTCCTGCAATCAATCCAATAATTGTCATCATATCATATTTGCGCAAAAAACTTCACCCCTACTCTTCTTCTATCACCGGATAATTGCAACTGCGGCGGTACTTTATCACCAGATTAATCACTTCATCCATGGTTTCTTTAACCATAAATTTTTTACCGCCCACCAGGGTAATTACCGTTTCCGGTACATGTTCCAGTCTTTCTATCAACTCCGCATTAACGGTAATGATTCTGTTATCCAAGGCTGTAACCTTAATCATTTTAAAGCCTCCTTTAATTTGAACCTGGCTAAAGGATAGGGCCCCGTATTCAAAGCATGACTCCCTGTTCTCATTTAGTAATCCCGAAAGGGGGTTAACCCCCTTTCGGAACATCAGTTAATTACCTTTTCAAATTAGTAAGCTCATTTAACATCTCATCTGAAACAGTGATCGTCCGGGCGTTAGCCTGGAAGCCTCTTTGTGTAACAATCATTTCGGTAAACTCCTGAGCCAACTCCACATTAGACATTTCTAAAGCTCCGGGTATAATACTGCCCCGCCCGTCTTCCGTCGGTCTGCCTCCCCTAATTTCATCAGGTCCACCTGCTTGACCGCCGGCTTCAACACCGGCGGCATAGGAGTACTTGTAAAGGTTTTCTCCTGCCTTATCTAAACCGGCAGGATTAGGAAATTTGGCGACAGCGATGGGAATAGGCTCAGCAGCTGTATCCTCATCATTTGCCGGGTAAATAAAGGGCTCCCCCTCGGCATCCACATAATGAACATAACCTAGGGTATCTATATCAAAGCTCCTTGCATTGCCTGGAATGGAGATGGCATTACCTTCCGCATCCATTACATACATTCCGTTAGATGGATTAACTAAATAGTTGTTGCCATTTTCGTGAGGCAGAAACCTAAAGGCACCGGCTCTGGTGTAGTATTCTTGTCCGACACCGGCACCATCATCTATACCTTCTCTTAAAACGAAAAAACCGTCACCTTGAATCATAATATCGTCCAGCTTTCCCGTAGGCTGAGATTGGCCTTGGGTATGAATTACATCAATGGTACCTAATGAAATACCCAGTCCAACCTGCTGGGGGTTGGTACCCCCGCGAATATCGCTACCTATAGCGCCGCCCCTGATGGTCTGATAGAAAATATCTTGGAAGGTGGCTCTCCCCCTCTTAAAACCGGGAGTATTCACATTAGCAATATTGTCACCAATAACATCCATTCTGGTTTGGTGTGTCCTTAAGCCGGCAACGGCGGCATACATTGAACGCATCATAGTAAAAATGACCTCCTTATTTTAGCGCTCCTTTCATTGGCTGCTTCTATCCATCGGCAGCCTAGGCTTCCTCAGAGAGGTCCGGCCTATACAATAATAGCGCTATCAATATTAGTAAACAAATTATTTTTTAAAGCTTGACCATCCACTGCTGTCACTACCATTTGGTTTTTCACGCTAACAATCAAAGCCATTTCATCTAGGAGAACCAAGGATTCCCTGCAACCTTTTTTGGCGGCAGCCTCTATTCCCCCTTCAACCCGGGCCAGCCTTTCCGGTGTAATCTCCAATTGCCTTTGCTTTAACCTTTCTGCAGCGTGTTTTGAAAATTGCAGTTTACTACGCTGTATTTCAAGGGATTCTTTTAAAACCTGTTGAAAATCCTTTTCAGCCTTTTGACTGCCTCTTTTTACCTGGGAACCAGGGAGTAGGTCCGGGATGATGGGCCTGGTTAAATCAATCCTCTGAGTCACCGGGCTCAACTCCTTCCTCTTCCGCCTCACCGGCTTCAATTATCTCATCGGGGTGTTCTGGATCTTGCTCCGAGACCGGCTCCGATCTCAACCCGACAGAAATTAAAGAAACAAACTCTTGTTCTTGTCCGTTAATAGCAAGCCTAAACTGGCCTTCTTTGAAGTTTACGCCGGTAACTACACCCTGAATAAAATCTCCCTGACCGTTTATACCGTGAACTTCCTTGCCCAGCAAGGACAGATATTGGCTCCAAATGGAATCTTCTTGAAAAGCGTCCAACTGAGCCGAAATATTTTGCAATTCTTCCAATGAGCTGAATTGAGCCATTTGAGCAATAAATTCAGTGTCCTTTAGAGGTTCCAGCGGATTTTGCCCTCTGAATTGTGCAACCAGTATTTTTAAGAATTCATCTTTGCCCAGCTCTTTGTTGACCTGCCTAGGTTCCTCTATGTCAAAATACCTTGCACCGGTTTTGTATATTTCCGACATCCTAATCACCTCCTAGGCCCTATAATCAATTCCTATTTTTGTAAGCAGTTCTTGGGGATTTAAAAGCTCTTCCAAAACGCCTCCTGCTTTTGGTCGCTCCGGTTGGGAATCACCATTTTCGCGCCCTTCACCCCATGCTCTTTGCTGCTCTTGAAAGCTACTGCGGGGGTCTCCGACTTCCACCTGTACCTGATCCAGGCTAATGCCTTGATCTGCTAGGGTCTGCCGAATATTTGTCAAATTCTGATCCAATGCTCTGGAAACCTGATAGTTTTCCACCAAAAAGCGTGCAGTCAGAATGCCATTTTCCGCCGTCACCTTTAGGGCTAATCTGCCTAAATGTTCCGGCTTAAGTTGTATCTCTATTTCTTGTTTTTGCCCCAATAGCTTTAACTTGCCGCTTTGAATTATCTGCTCGCTAATGCTTCGATAGCTAATTTTTTCGGGCAGGTCCTGAATAAGGGAAGCTGTGGTCGCCCCTTCACCGGATTTAGTAGCCTCGGTAGTTTGACCGGTGAATCCTTGAAAAAGGTTTTCTCTCCTGCCTTCACCTGTTTTTGCCGCCAAATTGTCTACTTTAAAATCAGCTTGTTGCTCTCCCTGAACATTTTGTGCGGCACTTGGTGTAAGGGTTTCTTCTTTGTTGTTTGCATAGGCCAAGTTTTGGGAAGAAGGCTCGGGTGTATTTCCTTTTTCCTCATCCACACTTAAGCTATGCTGCAATTGCTGCCACCCCTCCAACGGAACAGTTAAAAGCTCCGGATCATTTTGCGCTTCTAGAGGGGAACTTAAGGTTGTCATTTGCGCCTCACTGCTCCCCACTTCTCCTTGGATCGGCCTTAACTGTTCCATCAGTGGAAGCTGCAAAAGCTCCAGTAAGGATAAAATGTTATCACTTTGAGCCTTGTTGTCCTGATCCTCTTCCTGAAAGAGGCCCAAACCCATACCTGCTAATAAACCCCCTTTGCCTTGAAAGAGTTCCTTGGTCACTGTTTGGAAAAGCATACTTTCCAGTAATAATTGAAAAGCCTGCTCCTCCCCTGTCGCGCCTTCCGGACCGGCAAAAGGCGATACGTTTTGTACTGCATTGAGAGCTGTTAAGTCACCTGGGAAAAACATCTGCATCTACTCACCTCCTTTCATAGGCTTGTGTTTTATTGAAAGATGCCGGGTTTAAAGCATCTTAACAAGCAAAACCCACAATTCAATCCTTTCTGTTTTGCCTAATATAACCATTAACCGCCATATCATCAATAGCTTTTTGCTCCGCCTGATCCTTTAGATAGGTAAATTCTTGAAATTTTTTGTCCCTCAGGCTTTCGATTACTTTTCGTTCCTGCATCTTTTGTTCCAACTCACGACGCCTGACGGTCACCTGGCCTTGGGCGGTATTCACCTTTATTGTTTGTTCCGCCAGCCGACTGCTTAAATATCCTTGATACTGTTCTTGATGAAGTAATTGGTCCAAATTTAATTTAATTTGCTCCTTAGGGTTTAGAGCTTGAGACAGTTCCACCTCTATTTTTTGCAACATACCCTTTTCTTGCTGATAAAAAGCCAAACTAGCCGCCAGATTTTCCTTGGCAGTGCTTTCTAAATTCTTACGATAATTCAAAACTGTTTCTAAATTAAACTTAAACCTGGACAAGTTTTTCCCCCTTCTGGCCTCGGCAGCCTAAAGTTGTCGGCTAGCTAAAAAGCTCACTCAATGCTAGGAGCGTTTCTTCAAAGGTGAAGTGTTCTTCCTGCTGCTGCTTCAAAAACCTATTTATAGCCGGATAAAGTGTAATAGCACGATCTACCTCTTGATTGCTACCCTTTTGGTAAGCACCGATATTAATTAAATCCTCCACTCTTTGATATGCCCCCATGGTTTCCCTTAAATCTGTTGCTAAGGATTGCTGCTCCGCTGTTGTAATATCTACCATTAAACGGCTGATACTATTAGCAACATCAATGGCAGGATAATGATTGCGAGCAGCCAACTGCCTGGACAGCACTATATGCCCATCCAAAATTCCCCTGACCGCATCGGCCACCGGCTCATTCATGTCATCTGCTTCCACTAAAACCGTATACAGACCTGTAATAGAACCCACTTCATCATTGCCGGACCTTTCCAACAACTTGGGCAACAAAGCGAAAACCGATGGTGTGTACCCCTTTGTAGCCGGCGGCTCACCAATAGCCAAGCCGACCTCCCTTTGGGCCATGGCAAATCTTGTTACGGAATCCATCATCAGCATAACCTTTAAACCCTGATCCCTAAAATATTCCGCAATAGCAGTTGCTACAAAGGCCCCCTTAATACGAACCAAGGCAGGTTGGTCCGAGGTAGCCGCTACCACCACCGATTTGGCCAAACCCTCTTCCCCCAGGTCCTGATCTAAAAATTCCAGGACTTCCCTACCCCTCTCCCCCACTAAAGCAATTACATTTACATCCGCATTGGAATGTCTGGCAACCATTCCCAAAAGGGTACTTTTACCAACGCCGCTACCGGCAAAAATGCCTAATCTTTGTCCTTCGCCGCAGGTTAGTAAACCATCAATGGTTTTAACACCTGTGACCAGAATATCGGCAATCCTTTTCCTTTTTAAAGGATTTGGAGGAGTATTGTTAACAGGCAGCCAACTGCCTGTCCAACCACGATGGGGGTCTTTAAGCGGCCTGCCCAAACCATCAAGCACCTTTCCCAAAATTGCCGGCCCCACTTTAATCTGATGACTATTACCGGTGGCAATTACCTCCGCCCCGGGCGCCACCCCATCCAAGGAGCCAAGAGGCATAATTAAAGTTTTGCCTTGCCTAAAGCCCACAACCTCGGCATCCGTCGTTTTGTCTTCCGCTATAAAAATTTTGCAGACCTCCCCGATGGAAGCTACCAAGCCGGATACCTCAACGATTAGACCTATAACCTCCACCACCTTGCCGGACACCCTGATCGCGTTGGCATCCTCAAGTATGGTCCGGTAGCGTGCAACATTAAGCATCAAAACCACCGCTTTGCAAAACCTTTTTTAACTCCCTTAGTTGTCCTTCTAAGGTGGCATCGTAGTAAGCCGTCTCGGTTTCCAAGCGACAACTGCCGATACTGATTCTCTTATCAGGCACTATATTTAAGGCAACCCCTTTGGGGGTTACTTCCTTTAATTCAAAAAAAGAATCCTGCAAAATCCTGCTATCCGAAGGGTGAACATAAATATAGTAAGTTTCTCCGGCTCTGTTCTCTTCCAGAAGTCCTCTTACAATTACCTTAATTTCCTCCGGATTTAAAGATATTTGCTGCCGAAAAATTTTCTCCGCAATCAGAACGGCTAACTCAATTAAATTAGGTTTTGCTTGCTGCATCAATTTTCGATAAGCCTGTCTTGCTTGAACCAATAGTTCCTCAGCCTGCATTTTAAGCATCTCAGCTTCCTTTAAACCCTCATCATAGCCTGCAGCATAACCCACTTTTAATCCTTCTTGTCGAGCTTCCTCCACATAGTCAGCTCTTTTTCTTTCGGCCTTGACCAGGATTTCCTGTGCTTTTTTTTGGGCGGCCTCCTTGATCTGTTCGGCTTCTTCTGTTGCGGCTTGTAAAACCCGCTTAACCCTTGGTTCCTGATCTTTTGAAAACAGATCAATATCTGATTTAAATTTATCCTTAACCTTGATTTCCACCGGCTTTTCAGTTAGTTCGGTGTCTTTTAAAACCTTCTTACTATATGATGAGAGCATCTTCTCCACCTCTGGAAATAACAATTTCCCCAGCTTCGTCTAATCTTCTGATAACCTGCACAATTCGCTGCTGAGCCTCTTCCACATCTCTTAATCTGATCGGACCCATAAACTCTATGTCCTCTTTTAACATTTCCCCTGCCCTTTGAGACATGTTTTTATAGACCCTATTGGCTACCTCCTGACTCGATCCCTTAACGGCCAATGCCAAATCTTTATTATCAACTTCCCTCAGCACCCTACGAATGGAAGTGTCATCCAAGCTAATAATATCCTCAAAAACAAAGAGCATCTTTCTGATTTCTTCCGCTAATTCCTGATCATCCTTTTCCATGGTTTCTAAAATAACCTTTTCCGTAGCCCTATCTACCCTATTCAAAATGTCCACAAGGGTTTTAATCCCTCCTACAGCAGTAAAATCCTGTTCCATTAAGGAAGATAGCTTGTCTTCTAAAACCTGCTCCACTTCCTTGACTATTTCAGGGGAGGTTCTCTCCATTAAAGCAATTCTTCTGGCTATATCAGCCTGCATTTCTTCAGGCAAAGCACTCAAAACAACCGAAGCCTGCTCGGATTCCAAGTAGGCCAAAATTAAGGCAATTGTTTGGGGATGCTCGTTATGTATATAATTAACCATCTGCCTGGGATCAGCTTTTCTGATCATGGCAAAGGGACGAATCTTTGAGCTTTCGGTTAGCTTCCTAATAATTTCATTAGCCTTAGCCGGTCCCAAACTCTTTTCTAAGATTTCCCGGGCATAGCTGATGCCGCCATGTAACAAATATTCCTGGGCCTCATTGAGCTGCAAAAACTCCTCGGTAACGGCAGCTTTCATCTCGTTTGAAATAGAGGACATATTGGCAATTTGATAAGTAACTTTTTCAATCTCTGATTCCGGAAGGTATCTAAGGAGCCTGGAAGAAGATTCCGGACCAATGCTAATTAGTAAAATAGCTGCTTTTTCTAAACCGGTTAGTTCTCCTCTAGACATTATTCACTCTCCTAATCCTCTGAGATCCAAGCTCGCAACAATAAAACCGCATCCTCGGGTTTTTCTCGCACGATATCCACAATTTTTTTCTGCTTCTCAATCCTGATTCTTTCTTCTATACTAATCTCCGGCATTACCTTGGACAAAGGTATGGGCTCCAATGTACGATCCTCGATGATTTCAGCCAAACCTCCTGCGGCACCCCTCTTTTTCCTTCCGCGCAACAACAGAAGCAATAAGATTGACAGAAAAACAAAGACACCGGCACCAAGAGCAATGAGCTGCCACAGGGGTAAGGTAATTCCCTCTGGCGGAACTTCTACCACCGGCGGTTCCAGTTCGGGAACTCCCGCAAAGAACATATTCTCAACAATTATTTGGTCACCCCTGGTAAAATCATAACCTACCGCAGTCTGGATAATAGTGCGAATCCTTTCCATTTCTTCCTCATCAAAAAGCCCATTAATCACTACCGCTGTGGATAAACGCCTAATCTGACCAGGTAACTGCACAGTGGTCCTTTCTGTTTGGTCCACTAAATAATTAGTTATATTTTCACTTCTGATATAGGTTTCTGTTTCTTGCCCTCCGCTGGGATAATAGGGAACACCGATATTGCCTTCAACTCCGGCAACCCCCTGACTGCCTCCGCTGGATTGGCTTTCCTCTTGGATGGTTTCCTGGCTTAAAACAGAGCCCTCTCCATATTCCACACTGGTTTCCTGTCTTTGATCAAAATTTAAATCGGCGGTTACCATTGCTACCACCCGATCAAGACCCAGCACTCTTTCCAGCATATTTTCCACCCGCCGTTCTAAATCCTTTTCCAAAGAACGGCGCATCTCATATTGGGCCACATTTTGATAAGTTAAAGATTCAGAATCGGCAAGTAATACCCCATCACTCAGCACAAAACCGCTCTGGTCAATGATCTTTACATTATCGGGGGGGAGATTATCCACGCTGGAAGACACTAAGTAAATGATGCCTTTAATCTGCTCGGAGTTCAATTTAGCTAAAGGCTTCAGACTGATGGTAACGGCTGCCGAAGCAGGTCTGTCTTCCTTAATAAAGACACTCTTTTCCGGCAATACCAAGTGAACCCTCGCCTGCTCCACCTCCTTTAATTGCACAATGGTACGGCGGAGCTCCTCCTGTAAAGCTCTTAGGAAATCCAACCTTCTTTCAAATTCGGTGACTCCCAATTTGCTTTGATCAAACAACTCAAATCCCAAACCAGTGTTAGTTAACAGCCCCTCCCCGGCCAATTGGATTCGGATATCATAAACCTGCTTTTTAGGCACCATGATTGACGTACCTTCCGCCTCTAATCGGTGGCGAATACCGGATTGTTTTAAATTTTCTACTACTGCATTGGCGGTCTTTGGATCAAGGCCGGTAAATAATGGAGCATACTCTTCTTTTGTGGTTTCTAAAATCAAAAAGAAACCTGCCAATAAAATGGCAATTACCATGACCGCAATAATGGATTTTCGGGAAGAAGGCAGTTCTCTCCATTTCTCAAGCCATCCAGTCAGTCTTTCGTTCACCTTTTCACCTCATCAATACAACTTGGCTAGATCTGCATCCTTGAAAGTTCCTGGTACGCTTCCAACAATTTATTTCTAACCTGCACAGTTAGTTGCAGTGCTAGATTGGCTTTTTCGGCTGCAATTGTTACTTGGTGGAGATCTTGAATTTCACCGATTAAAAATTTCTGGGTCAACTCATCCGCTTCTTTTTCCAGCTTATCCACCTCTTTGAGCTGCTCCATCAGAATTTTACTAAAGGAAGTCTCCTCTTTTTGGGCAGTAATGCTCTTTGTTTGATTTTGCTGTAGTTCCAAAGGGTGAGGCATTAGCATTGATAATTTCACCTTTTTCCCCCTCCTAACCTCTACCTATTTCCAAAGCTTTTAATGCTATAGTTTTAGCGGCATTAAAGGCAGTCACATTTGCTTCGTAGGCCCTGGAAGCAGTAATCATATCCACCATTTCGTTAACTATGTTGATATTGGGGTAGTGTACATAACCGTCTGCTCCTGCATCAGGGTGGTTCGGCTCATAAACCTTACGTGCCTCCCCCTGATCTTCCACTATCTTAGCTACTTTTACCCCGGCAACTTGATATCTTTTCGGCCCTTTAGCCCTTTCCAACCTTTCCGCAAAAACCACACTTTGCCTTTTGTAGGGACCGCCTTTCCCGGTCCTAGTTGTATTAATATTTGCTAGGTTATTAGAAATGGTGTCCAAACGCAACCTTTCGGCAGTAAGACCCGAGGCACTTATTTGCATAGCTTTAAAAATACCTGACATTTTTACCTACCTCCATTGATAACATAGCGTAATTGCCCTAACTTTTGGTTCAAACGAGTAGCTGCAGCATTATACATAATGGTATTAATAGCCAACTCAGCATTTTCCAGATCAATATCCACGTTATTGCCATCTGCCCTCATAACAGAATTGCGGTCCTGTTTAATTTGGGGACTCAAATTTTCAATGGAGCCGGCCCCCAAATGCCGCTGATTTGTTCTTCTTAGTTTAATTTGATTTCCTTTACCCAAGGATCTTTTTAATTCCCCCTCAAAATCAACATAGGATCGTTTAAAGTTTGGGGTGTTCACATTAGCAATATTATTAGCAATAACCCTATGTCTTTCACCGGCAACATTCAAGGACTTTTCCAGAGCAATTGATGTAACATCCGACAGAAAGCCCGACATGATCCTACCCCCTTTGAAAATTTCAATATATAAATAAAAGCTCATATCTACTTAATCAAGCATATTAGACAATTATTCAACATAAATCTTTAAAACTCCTTTAAACTTATAGCAAAATTTGGCGGAATTAGTCCCTTTTTGCTATTGGGACCGTCCCAACTTTCTTAAAAACAAAAAATAGCCCTCAAAAGGGGCTATTTCTACAGGCCTTTTTACTATCCGGCACTGAATTTCCGGCAACCAGTCCTACTTTGCTAACTTAACGGCTTGCGACCAAGTTTCTTTTAAACTAAGGAGCAGCTCCTTAACTTCTGCCACGATAGAAGGGTCTTTTTTTAAATTTGCCTCCACTAGTCTTTGATACATAAAATCATATAATAAGTATAGTTGTTCGCCTACCTCACCTATTGACCGATCAACATTGGCCATCAATTCGAAAATAATTGATTGAGCCTTAACTAAATTATGATGAATACCCTCATAATCTTTTTCCTGAAATGCTGTTTCCGCCCCCAATAGGAAACGGATACTCCCGTCATAAAGCATCGCTACTAATTTTTCCGGCGATGCAGTACTGATTTGATTTTGTTGATATGTTTGGTAAGCCAAATTTGTCTGATACATTGCTTATTCCCCCAATTCCCGGAAAGTCTAAAACTTTTTATCAACCAGAAACCCTTTTTTCCTGATGTTTTTATTGAATAATTTGCTGGCTTCGCTAATACTTATTAAGCGAATCGTTTTCTTTTCCCTCGAATCCCAAACTTCTACCAGCCATTTGTCATCTATTAGCACCAAGGCAAATCGCAGGGGTTGTCCCGCCTTTTCCATCTCCAGATTGACTTCCTCTAAAAGGTTGGCCAATTCCTCCCGTTCGCCCGGTAATATCCACTCTCTTTCTTTTTTTTCATCTTCCCGATCCGTCACTTTAATGTTTCTAGTGCCTCGTACCACTTGTTTTTCTGTTTGATCCTTAATGTTTTGCATATGTGCCGGTTCGATACCTGGTATCTTTTGCAACATAGCCTTTCCCTCGCAATTACTTATTTTTTTTGGTCCAGAAATGCCCCCTCCGAAACCGGTTCCTTATTATATACCCCCATCACGCTTTCTATTTCTCGCAACTCCTGCATTTGGGCCACAACGGCAGATCTTTGCTTAATTAACTCACTCGTTATTTCCCGATGAAGAGCGCGGGTTTCAATCAGCATTTGTTTTTGTTCGCTATTTAAGTACTCCGGAGAGAATTTGCCACCATACAAAACATCTGTAATTGTTTGCAAACGTCCATTAACGACGTCAATTCGGGCCATCAAATCATTGGCCTTTTCCAGCAGCTGTGTTAAACGCTCCAGATTCTGCTCTTTGATCGCCTGAGACTTTTCCTGCGTATTGAAATATAGTTCTTCTAATAAAGCCGTTTTTGTTTGTTCTAAAATGGTTTTTTCTTTATTGTCTACCATTACAAATGCCTCCCACTAAACCCTAGATCAGACCCTTTCGTCAACTAAAATACCGGCCAACTCCCATAGTTTGGCAACTAGATCCAAAACCTGCTCAGGGGGAATCTCTCTAATCACTTCACCGCTTTCCCTGTCAATGACCTTCACCATAATCTCTCTGGTTTTTTCATGAATAGAAAATTCAAATTGGGTAAACACCCCTTCAAAGGCATGATTTGCCTGCTCGATGGCATTGATAGTTTCCTTTTCATCAAGGTAATCAATAGGCCGCCTTTGATCAATTGAGGTTTTTTCGCCCGGAATTGCCTCCGGTTTACTCCCCGGCAATCTGGTTTTTTTTATTCGAGTACCTACCAGATCATTTTGCTCCCTACCATGTGTAGTAACAGGAGCCCGGTTTTGACGAGGACTGCCGGTCGGGTTAGTAAAATCAACCTGACTAATTTGCATATTTGCTCCTCTCCTTTTAAAATTTTTCCCGTAGTTTTAATTAAACTACCTCATACCCCCGCCTAATTGCTGTGCCAGCCAAGCAGACTGGGCATTCATTTGGTTGATAGCCTTCTCTAAAGCTGTAAACTGCGCCCAGTAACGACTTTCGGTTTTCTGCATCTGCAGTTGAAAGGTGGTAATGCGGGCATCCAGCCTGGAAATGTCCTTTTGTAAAAAACTGATGCTACCCTGCTCCACTACAAAATCCAGCAACATTCTGCTGTCAACATTGCGATACAAAGCCGCATCCGCCCCAATACCAGCTTTATTAATAATACTTTTCATTCCTTCGGTTAAATCTTCATAGATCCTGCTTACAATACCTGTTTGTGCTCTTTTATCTCCCTTATCTGTTATAGTACTATCAGGCTGAGAGAAGAATAGTTCCAACACCTCATTAACATCCTCTTTAATGGCATTTTTAAGTTTAGCTTCGTCAATTTGCAGCTTGCCTCCCATGGAACCGCTAACATACTGCTCCGTGGTAATGCCAAAGGAAAAAAGATGGTATTCACCAGAGGTGCCTTTCACCTTTTCATAGAGTCCCGATCTTAAAGTTTGCAGCATTTGTGTTAAATAAATGTCCCTATTAAGCAGACCTGTCTTTGCTATTTCCTCCCACTTTTCAATTTCCTTTTCGGATAATTGTTCTCTTTGTTCTGCCGTTAATGGCAAATGGGAATTAGCTTTCTTCTCACCCAGTAGGTTTTGAACCTGGGAGACCATTTCATTATATTGGTCTATAAAGTCCTTAATTTTATTATATACACTATCCACATCTGTACTTACTGTGACGGAAGTTTTTCCTTCTGCCTTAATATCAAAAGCTATACCGTTTAAAGTAAATTGATTGGAGGAAAACTCCAGACCAACGGCGGCTCCAAAATCCACAATAGCATTTTTACCTTGATATTCAACACTATTTTCAAGAAAAGCAATTTGCTCCCCATCCTTGGATTGCAGCCTTAAAAAATTATCCTCCCCCGCTAAAAAGCCTTTGCCATCCACATTACTTCTGTCATCAAACAAAACAACGGTTCCGTCTCCGGTATCGGTAGTTTGGAAAAAAAAGCGCCCCAGTCCTGCATCAAACTGAGCAGAAACACTTACCCCAAGGTCCTTGGCCTGCTGGTTGATTTCCTTTGCTATATCCGCCAGCTTAATTTCCCGGGGACCTTCTTTGACAATGACGATTTCTTTGCCATTAACATTAATAGTGAAATCAAGCTTTTCTTCCGCCCGCAAAGCCAGAGTTCCCCCAACCTTTTCACCGCTGGCGGCAGACCAGTTAGTTGCCAGCTGATGCACTTCAAGCTGGTAGGTACCTGCGACAGCATCCGCCCTAGCCGAAGCCTCCAGAATATTCTTATCCCCGGATACAGCGGACTTAACCCAATCAAGACTTGTTACAGACTGCTTAGCAAGTCCCGCAATGCCGCTTTTCACCAATCCAAAGGCTTTTTGGGAATCTAAAATAAAGTTGGCAAAGGTTTTATTGATATTATGATAAGCCTCCTGTTGCCACTGCGCTAAAGTTTTTTGTTGCTCCAATTTATCCATCTTAAGCTGCTGGACCTTCATCATGTCTCTTACAATACCTTCCATGTCCATGCCGGTAGCTAAACCGCCTATTCTTAAGCTCATCAATAACCCTCCTATTCGCAATAATTTCCGTTATAAATTTAGCCCAAGCAAAATATAATTGTCCTTAATATTATATCGGAAGTAATAAGGGGAAACTTTAGTAATTTCAAAGCGGATAAGTTTTGGCGTCAGTCTAAGTAAAGCACTGCTTTATCCTCCTATTAGCGGTATGGGCTCTATATGCTCAAACAAAAGAGAGCCCGGGGGCCCTCTTTAACGAAAATTAATTAAACGTTCCCTGTATTCAGTTTTGAGGTCCCTC
>JBBAFB010000012.1:0-27654 GCA_041655595.1 Bacillota bacterium | reverse complement strand
CCTGCTTCTTGCATCTTGCCTCTTGCCTCTTGCATCTTGAACGTCATTGCGAGCAAGGCAAAGCAATCTCAACCCAAAAGCAGTGCATTCAAAGGTTTTGACAACCATTAGACCATGTTAGACAACTATTAGACCATGTTAGACCATGTTGGACAATATTTGACCACATTAGACAAAGCATTTTTCCACTTCCCACTACCCGCCCCACCGATAATCACCCCCGGCGCGTACTTACGCCTGCAATCCTTTCCAATCTGCCAGAAAACGTTTTATTCCTAAATCTGTTAGGGGGTGCTTTACCATCTGCTGAAGGGTTTTGTAAGGAACTGTGGCAATATCCGCCCCCAGCAAGGCTGCTTGTATTACATGCTGAGGATGTCTAATGCTTGCTGCAATAACCTTTGTAGCGAAACCATACTGTTTGAAAATCTGAACAAGCTCCTTTACTAAATCCATTCCATTCTGCCCCACATCATCCAATCTACCGACAAAGGGACTGACATAACTTGCCCCGGCCAAAGCTGCCAAAAGAGCCTGGTTGGAGGAAAACACCAAGGTCATATTAGTTTTGATGCCTTGGGCAGCCAGGGCTTTTACCGCCTTTAAGCCATCATCAGTCATGGGTATTTTGATTACAATATTGGGATGTATTTTGGCCAATTCTTGGCCCTCCTTAACCATTCTCTCCCATTTTAGATCAATAACTTCCGCACTGATGGGGCCATCTACAATGGCGGCAATTTCCTGAACCACTTCTTCAAAGTTTCGACCCTCTTTAGCAATTAAAGAAGGGTTGGTGGTGACACCGCTAATTACTCCTAAATCATATGCCTCACGAATTTCGTTTAAATTGGCTGTATCTAAGAAAAGTTGCATTTGTTGTTCCTCCTTTTTGTGAAAGCTGATGGCATAAAGCTGGTGGCTTTGGGGTATTTCTTTGGGGTCGGTAGAAAGTTGCAAGTAGAAGATAGACAAGCTTGTAAGAATGTAGTCAAGCGGTTGCCAAGCAATGGCCAATCGGTTGCTCTTGCATGTAGTTCTTTTGGGTCTGTGGTCTAATGTGGTCTAATATTGCTTACACGTGGTAGAAGGTAGAAAAAAACCATTTTTGTGTCATTTTGAATACGGCACAGCGAAGTAAAGAATCATCTCCAAAGCATCACAATCCTTCTACCTTCCACTTTCTACTGCGCCCAAGGGGCGTTGACGACCGCTGGACAAAAGCCAAAAGCCCTCGGCTTTAGGCTTTGCCGCTGGAGCCGAACAGCCTGATTTTTTCTCTAATAATTGCTTTCATTTCTGCTTTGGCGGGGCCAAGGATTTTTCTGGGGTCAATTTCCTTCGGGTTTTCTTCTAGAACCCTTCTGACTCCCTTAACAAAGGCCTCTCGAATATTGGTATCAATATTAATCTTTCTGACTCCCAATTCTACAGCTCTCCTTAAGGCCTCATCAGGAACTCCGGAGGAACCATGTAAAACAATCGGAATATCCACCAATTCCTTAATTTTTATTAACCTCTCAAAGTCCAACTCGGGGATACCCCTATACTGGCCGTGGGCTGTACCAATGGCTACCGCTAAGGCATCCACCTTGGTTTGCTCTACAAAATATTTTGCTTCCTGCGGATCTGTCATGGTAGCTTCCCGGTCACTTACGGAAATATCATCCTCGGTACCACCTATTTTACCCAATTCGGCCTCTACGGACACACCCACGCTTCTGGCAACCTCCATAACCTTATTGGTGAGGACAATATTGTCTTCCAATGCCAATTTTGATCCATCAATCATTACCGAACTAAAGCCTTCCCTAATGCATTGAACTACCTGTTCAAAACTGGTGCCGTGATCCAAATGCAGTGCCACAGGCACGCTGACTCTGGCAGCAGCTAATTTTGTCATGGCTGTAATATAAGCCAGACCTGCATATTTAATAGCTCCCTGACTAGCTTGCACAATAACAGGGGATTCTTCCTCTTCTGCGGCTTCAACAATGGCTTGGACAATCTCCATATTATTGCAGTTAAACGCCCCTACGGCATACTTCCCCGCCTCAGCCTTCTCCATTAGTTCCGTTAAAGTTACTAATGCCAATTTAAAAACCCCTTTCTATTTAATTTTATTTTTGCCTAATGTTACCCTTGTAATGCTTAGACTTTATAGTATTTTATTCGGGATGACTTTTTAACCGTAAACGCCCCTTAGATTTATGATCGGCCCCTTTCCCGCTTGGCCAGCCTTTGGGCAAAAACCCATTAAGATCAAAGATATCCAAATCTACCGCCTCAATAGCAGGGATAAAAAATTCCCGGTTACATTCAAAGCAACGAAACTCCAATTGATCCGGCAGGATCTCGATTTCTATTTGCTTGTTACCACAAGCACAACGAAATTCGTCCGCTTCTACCAAAGCATCAATCTTTTCAAGAATCTCCAGCATTACAGAAGAATTTTCAAAGTAATCACCTGAATCGATCTCTAAAGCCAACTCCGACAGAGAGGATTGATGCTTTTCCAGATGCGCCTTTAATTCGCTCCTGGGACCAATTAAACCGATAACGCCCTGTACTTCAGGGCAAGTCAATTCATGTATGGTGCTTGATAACAATTCCTCTCTGGTGAATAAATGGGTATGCATCATTCCACAATAATCGCAGCCGGTGGTAAAGCTGTAGGAATCTTTTTTCTTTTCAACGGTCAAAATAACAGCATTGCAATCACAGATAAAAGCTCTCTTTTGCTTATTAAAAGAAAACAAGGAAAGGACATGCCAACTTAAACTGCCGCAGCTTGGGCAAAACAACACTATTGTGGTACTTAAATCAAACAACATTGCAGCATCACCTCCCATTATTCTTTATTCTAGACTCTAAAGAAATTTCCTGCTAAACTGAAGTGATAAATAGACTATTTACCTTCGATTATCTGATTTAATTCTGCAAGATCAAAGGGCTTAATTAAAAACTTTTTTAGTCCCAGAGACTTAGCCTCCTCAAGCAGATCCCCTTCCCCGTTGGCAGTCATCAAAACTACTTTCCCGGCAAAGCCTTGCTGTTGCAGTAACTTAAAAACATCCAGTCCGTTCAACCCAGGCATTTTTAAATCCAAAAAAACAATATCAACCGCTACCTGCTCCAAAAGGGCAATCGCCTGCCTGCCCGAGGCTGCCAGGTGTATTGTTCGCCCTTCTCCTTTAAGTGCCTCACCAACTAAAAACCTAATATGGGATTCATCATCTACTATCAGAATACCTAAGCCCTTTTCTTTTAATTCTTCGGAATTGTATGGCATAATCCTTCCCACCAGTGTAAAGTTTCTTTAAAAGCCGCAAAAAAGGCTACCCTAACTAAATGCTTATTCCTACTCAACTTAAATATTTACTAATATTTAAGTCGTTATTGGCTGTAAAAAATTGCTTTTAACTACATGGGCCCCAAAAAACAAAAAAGGGAGTTTAAACCCCATTGGCAATATAAATTTTTTGCCAAAAGGGTAGCCCCCTTTGAACTAAGTTCTTGTTGACATTTAAAAGATCAATGATTTAACAAATCAAACTTTGGCCGCACTATGCTTCAGTGCAGCCGCTACAAAGGCTGTAAATAATGGGTGGGGCCTATTTAAACGGGATTTAAATTCCGGGTGAAACTGGGTACCCACAAACCAGGGGTGGTCGGGAAGCTCCATAATTTCTACAACCTTTCCATCTGAGGATAGTCCGGTAAACTTCATTCCCTCTTTTTCCAATTGCTCTATGTACTCCAGGTTGAATCCATAACGGTGGCGATGCCTCTCCTGGATTTCCCTTTGCCCATACGCAGCATAAGCCTTAGACCCCATAGAAAGATTAACAGCAAAGCTTCCCAAGCGCATGGCCGCCTCAGGCAAGAGGCTGATAATCGGGTGTTCCGCATCTTCCTTAAATTCCGTGCTATGGGCATTATCCAAGGAACAAACATTTCTAGCGTATTCCACTGCCATTAATTGCATTCCCAGGCAAATACCAAAGAAGGGAATTTGTTTTTCCCTAGCCCAGTTAATTGCCCTGATTTTACCCTCCATACCCCGATCCCCAAAGCCCCCGGGCACTAAAATAGCGTCAATGTCACTAAAGTAGTCCTGCAGCTCAACCGCTTGTTCCAAATCACTGGCGCTGATCCACTTAATAGAAACCTCTGTTTGATGATGAGCACCTGCATGTCTTAAGGATTCTATTACACTTAAGTAGGCATCCTGAAGTTCAACATATTTCCCTACCAGGCCAATCTTAATAAAGTGTTGGGGGTTATTTACCTTATCCAAAAGAGCCAGCCAACCGGATAAATCTGTGGGGCCGCAATTAAGCTTCATTTTTTCTATGACTATATCATCTAGACCTTCGTTTTTCATCATTAAAGGCACCTGATAAATTGTTTTCACATCTACGTTCTGGATAACCGCCTCTTGGTCAATATCGCAAAAGAGGGCTATTTTTTCTTCCATTTCCCTGGAAAGAGGCATTTCCGCCCGGCAAACAATAATATCCGGCTGAATACCGATGCTTCTCAGCTCTTTTACGCTATGTTGGGTGGGTTTTGTTTTGGCTTCTCCCGCCGCTGACAGATACGGCACTAATGTAACATGGATATAGATGGCACTTTCCTTGCCGATATCACTTTTTATTTGTCTGATAGCCTCCAAAAAGGGCAGGGATTCTATATCACCCACCGTCCCGCCGATTTCCGTGATAACCACATCGGGATTGCCTTCCTTGTCCAACCTGTAAATTCTATCTTTAATCTCATTGGTGATATGGGGAATCACTTGGACGGTGCTACCGCCATATTCCCCTTTCCGTTCTTTAGAAATCACGGCTTCATAAATTTTACCCGTGGTAACACTGCTGTTTCTGGTTAAATTGGTGTCAATAAACCTTTCATAGTGGCCTAAGTCCAGATCTGTTTCAGCCCCGTCCTCGGTCACGAAAACTTCTCCGTGCTGGTAGGGACTCATATTGCCCGGGTCCACATTAATATAAGGATCCAGCTTTTGTACGGCTACCTTTAGGCCCCTGCTTTTTAGTAACATGCCCAAGGCCGCGGTGGTAATTCCTTTCCCCAGAGAGGAGGTAACTCCCCCCGTTACAAAAATATGTTTTGCCATGTTGTTCCTCCTGTGCAATTAGCTCTATTAATTTTAGCCTTTCCCCTCAAGGCTGTCAATTTTACATTCTTTCCGGTGCCTTTACGCCAATTAATTTCAGTAGGTTTTGCAGGGTGGTTTTAGTGGCATTGACCAGTACCAAGCGTACATCCCTTAGCTCCGGATCTGAGTTCAATACCCGGCAGTTGGTATAAAATGCGTGAAACAACCCGGCCAATTCACCGGCAAAACGTGTTAGGCGGTGAGGCTCCAATGCTAAAGCGGCCTCCCTGACTACTTCAGGAAAATCGGCCAGCTTCCTCAACAGCTCCAGCTCGGAGGAATCCCGCAACAGCAAAGGATTGCACTGGGAAATTGACTTCAGTTGGATGCCTTCCTCGGCGGCCTGCCTTAAGATACTGGATATGCGAGCATGGGCGTATTGAACATAATAAACCGGGTTCTCACTTGATTCCTCTTTAGCCAAATCCAAATCAAAATCCAAGTGGCTATCGGCGCTGCGCATCACAAAGAAATAGCGGGCAGCATCGGTACCTACTTCATCCATTAATTCACTGAGGGTAATATATTGGCCTGTTCTTTTTGACATCCTGATTATTTCTCCTTGGGAAAATAAACGAACAAGCTGCATCACCACTACGGTCAACTGTTTAGGGTCATGACCCAGGGCTTGCAAACCGGCCTCCATTCTGGCAACATGGGAAAAATGATCTGCCCCCCAAAGGTTAATCATCCAGGTAAAACCCCTTTTCAGCTTATCCAAATGGTAGGCAATATCCGCTGCATAGTAAGTAGGCAAGCCGTTGTTTTTAACCAGGACTTCATCCTTTTCCAGGCCCAGGTCTGTGCCTTTTAGCCAGAGGGCCCCTTCTTCTTCGTAAACATAGCCGTTTTGATCCAGCTCTTTCAGGACAGCCTCAATCATGCCGCTGTCGTGAAGGGATTGCTCGCTGAACCAGCGATCATAGCGAACCCCGAAACGCTCCAGGACAGCTCTGATATGTGACAATTTTTCTTCCAAGCCAAACTTAATCAAAAATTCCCGCCTGAGGCCACTGTCAATGCCAAGGTATTTATCCCCGTCTTGTTCAATAATTCTATTAACGGTCGCTAAAATATCCTCACCATGGTAGCCCTCATCAGGAAAAGGAACATCCTGGCCAAAGGCTTGTAAGTAGCGGGCCTCCAAAGATTTTCCGAAGTTTTCAATTTGATTGCCTGCGTCATTGATATAATATTCTCTTTCCACCTCAAAGCCCGCGGCAGCTAGCAAGTTGGCAATGGTATCCCCTAAAGCGGCACCTCTGGCATTACCCATGTGCAGCAAGCCGGTGGGATTGGCACTGACAAATTCCACTTGTACCTTTTGTCCCGCACCAACCCGGGAATGTCCATATTTTTCTCCCAGAAGCTCCACCTGGGGCAGAACCCGGTCAAGCCACCCGGTATCAAGGCGAAAATTAATAAAGCCCGGTCCCGCAATCTCCAACTCCTCAACCCAGGTATTTTGCCGGGAAAAATGCTTAACCAATACCTCCGCTATTTGCCTAGGGGGCATTTTTGCCTTTTTAGTCAGCAGCATAGCAAGGTTGGTAGCAAAATCACCATGACTTTTTTCTCTTGGCACTTCCAGAACAAAGTCAGGCAGTTCCTCAAAAACCAATTCCCCTTTTTCCCTGCCTGTTAAAGCGGCTTTTTTTAAGGCCGAGCAAATGTTTTTTTGCAGATTACTAACTATACTCAATCAAAATCGCTCCCTTGGTATTAATGGCTGAAGACTCAGAACTAAAAGTCCTGTAGCTGTTTAGTGATCAAAAAATTTACTATTTTAATCTTACCACCCTAAATTGGCAAGTCAACCTTTGCTTGACCTTTAATAGAAGCATTTTTGTTTTTCACTTGGAAATTATCAAAAAAAAGGTCCCCACGGACCTTTTTAATAATATTTTTTCGGTTTAACCAAGACTAGTAACCACACCCGCTAAGGTAAGGTTGCCATCCAGGTAGCCACTCCTTCACCGGAAGCAGCCCATTTCATTAGCAGAGCATCCGAGTTTACCGACCAAGCCAGCTCGCTGGCTTCCGAATTACCGAGCTCTCGCGTAATCGGGTATAATTTGTCCTTAACCCCGTCTTGGAAAGTTAATACATAGGCCATTCCCCTGTGATCAGTGAAAGCCACCTTTTCCCCGTCAGGGGACCAGGAAATTTCCTTGCCTCCTCCAATTTCCACCAACAACTGCCAGCCCCCGTTAACATTGCCGGCCCATAAGCCTTGCTGGCCTCTGCTGCCCATAACATTAGCTGCTAAAGATTTACCATCTCGGGCCCAGGCCAATCCTAATACCTTGCCCCCCGGCTCTCCAATAATTTCTCCTTCGTCAGCCAGGCTGGAGGCAAGATAGATTTTACCTTCTTTTCCGTAGACCAGTTCGCTACCCGCCGGTGAGCCAACAGCCTTGCCATCCAAACCCGTTAATCCTATCTCTTTTTCTACCTCTGCTGCCACAAATTTATAGGTGTCTCCTAATTCTTTAACATTGACCTTCTCCAGAAGAACGCTCTTAATGACTTCGTTTTGCTTTGCTCCGGCAGCCACTATGGTGCCGCTGGGTTCCTGTATCTCAGGAACGGGTACCGGATCATAAACTTCTTGACCGGGGGCCGGTTCCGTATCGGTCTCGCCGCCTGCTTTAATTAAATCATCATCGTCGCCCTTTTGTTCCGGGATTTCAACTAGGCCGCCCGTTTCTTCACCACCGGGTCCTTTTAAGGATTCCTCCCCACCAGGAAAATCTCCATCGGCGGGTGGGGTAAGCTCCGGGTTGTCTCCATCGGGCATTTTGCCCTGTTGACCTTTATTGGCCGGGTCCGTATTTGTAAACTTATGGCCACCGGGGTCCGGCACCTCAACTATTTTGCCGGCAAAAGGCTGATCGGGTCCAAATATTTTAGCAATTTGAGGACCGCTGCCGGAAAAGGAGGCCCACCAAAGAGCTGTTGCCAAAATTGCCACCGAGGCCACCTGTCCCAGTCTTTTGAAGTTCCAGACAAGGTCCTTGCTCTCCCTGCCAAGCTTTTTGGAAGCGGCCTTCCTTTGGGCAGCTTTTTGCTGCTCCAACTGACCAATGGCCTTCATCACACCGGCACCAAAATTTTTAGGAGGTTCCACTATAGTGCAATATTTCTCTAAGAGGGCATGAGTTTGTCTGGCATAGCCCAATTCTTGCCGACAGTCGGGACAATGGGATAAATGCATAAAAAGCTCCCTTTCTATTTCATCCCTCAGACTGTGATCTAAGTAAGCATAGAGCATTGTTTTAGCTTCCTGACATCTCATTTGTTAACCCCCTTTCAAAGACTAAATTTAATCTTTTTTGTAATAATATTCTTCCCCGGTAAAGCCGGGTTTCTATTGTAGTTAAAGGCAATTCCATGGCATCGGCAATTTCCTGATAGGAAAGCTCCTCCAAATAACGCAACACCATTGGAACGCGATAATTTTCAGGCAACTCTGCCAGAGCTTGCTGCACCAGCATTTGGGTTTCTTTTTGAACATACTCCTCCTCCGGTTGCTCAGGGCTGATAGGAATAAGTGAGCCCACCTCAATTACCTTTTCCAGAGAAACTTCCCCATTGGGCTTCCTTCTTAATTCTGTGTAGCAGACATTAGTGGCTACCCGGTACAGCCAGGGGAAAAAGGGACGTTCTTGATCATACTTGCTTAAAACCTGATAAACTTTGATAAAAATCTCTTGGGCCAAATCTTGTGCATCATCTGCATTATTAGTTAAGCGATAGGCCAGACTATATATTTGCTTTTGATATTTTTCGATTAGCTCGCCAAAGGCTATTCTATCGCCGTTTAGAGTTTTTTCTATCAGGACAAGATCAGTGTGTTGTGTCAACCTATCACTTCCTTACCCTCTATAATTAACATACCTACTTTTCTACAAAAAACTTGCACTTTTTTTTAAAATTATTTAGCTAAAAGCATAAAGCCTAGAGCTGAAGGCTCGAAACTTAGGAATAAAGGCAACTTTAATTTCCCGGGGACGGTCGTGCGGCAGGAGGGGAAAACCTCTACGCACATTCCTTTTGCGTCCCAGATTGCCACGTCGCTACGCTCCTCGCAATGACACCAATGCAAGAATCCACGACAACGTCATTGCGAGCAAAGCGAAGCAATCTCAACCCGAAAGCAGTGCATTCAAAGGTTTTGACAACTATTAGACCATGTTAGGCCACGTTAGACCATGTTAGACAATGTTTAACCACATTAGACAATGTTTGACCACTGCTAGACAAAGGCCTTTTTCTACTTTCCACTTTCTACTTTCTACTTTCCACCGACCCCAAAGAAATACCCAAAAACCTTCAGCCTTCCGCTTTCCGCTTTTCAACAAAAAAGGGACAGGCGTTAACCCATCCCATTATAAGCCTCGGCCTATTCTTGAGTTTCTTTCTTTTCTTCCGCTTTAGTTTCTATACTAATTTGTTCAGTAGCATCTTTAGCCGCACCTCTGAATTCCCTTAGACCTCTGCCCAAGGCCTTGCCCACTTCCGGCAGTTTTCCGGGACCAAAAATTATTAATGCAATCGCTAAAATAAGAATGAGTTCCCACGGACCAATACTAGGTAAAAATCCAAACATGCAATATCGCCCCTTTCTAAAGCCGAAGCCCTGATAACAAGTATTTGCTTGTCTGTTATTATAGTAGACCAAAACTACAAAAAAGTCTAGGCCTAGCACAAAATTGGCAAAAGTTTTTTACCTATCTGCCAATTTTAAGCCGTAGTCCTAACCAAAAATGGTGCCTCAGGGCGGAATCGAACCGCCGACACGAGGATTTTCAGTCCTCTGCTCTACCGACTGAGCTACCGAGGCAAAGATTATTGCAAATAAAACTGGTGACCCGTAGGGGAATCGAACCCCTGATACCGGCGTGAAAGGCCGATGTCTTAACCGCTTGACCAACGGGCCATAATTTGGTGAGCCATCCGCGACTCGAACGCGGGACACCCTGATTAAAAGTCAGGTGCTCTGCCGACTGAGCTAATGGCTCATGCCTCACGTTTTTAGATGCTACATGAAAAAATAGCCCCTGTCAACCACTTTTTTTTGTTTACTATTTTAAGCAGCCCCAAGCTAACCGAGGAGATTCTTTTCTACGTAAACCAGGTGGTCAAACATGGCTTTTTTCGCGCCGATGTGATCCTGGTTTTCAATGGCCTTCATAATTTCCCTATGCTGAGTTAACAAGATACGGGCATTTGCCGGCTCCGCATACAGACTGGTTCTGGCTGTAATGAGCAACTGCCTCATGGAATCGGAAATGGTGTTCATTAAACGCAATAAAATGGAGTTACCGGCCATTTCCGCAATTGTCATATGAAAGTCCAAATCAGCCAGCTCACCCAGATCCCCCCGGTGCAAATCCCATTCCATGCGAATAACAATACTGCCCAGTCTTTCTATTTCTTCCGGCTGAGCCCTTAAGGCGGCTAAGCCTGCGGTTTCAACCTCCATAATTTTCCGAACTTCATAAAGCTCCCGGACCTGATCCTTCTCCACCAGCAACAACAGAGCGAGGGGCTCAATAATGCTATCCACGCTGGTAAGCCTGATAAAGGTTCCCTCTCCGGGGCGGATTTCCAGCAAACCCATAGCTTCCAGAGCACTCAAAGCCTCACGCACGGAGGCCCTGCTTACCTGCAGGCGCTCGGCCAACTCCCTTTCGGATAAAAGTTTATCCCCGGGGCGAAGATTGCCGGAAGCAAATAACTCTTTAATTTGCTCTACAATCTCCATGTAAATTTTTTTTGTTCTAATCGGTTTCAAATCCATTGGCATACCGTTTTTTAAGCTCATTCCAATAATCTCCCATCCCAAAGAATTTCCCGCAGCACTGATTTTTTCAAACAGACTTATTAACCCGGCTTATCTCGTGGTGGCTTTAGCCACAAAGTCTTCCTTGAATTGATCTTGAATGGCTAAAATATCATTTTGTCCTTTAAAAAAGGCCCCAATTATCTCGGGATCAAAATGCTTACCTGAAGATTTTTTTATGTATTCCAGGGCATATTCATTGGAATAGACAGGCTTATAAATCCTTTTGCTAGTCAAGGCATCAAAAACATCGGCCAAGGCAACGATTCTGCCTGCCAAAGGAATCTGGTTCTCTTTCAACCCGTGGGGGTAGCCGGAGCCGTCAAAACGTTCATGGTGGGAAACGGCAATTTGTTCGGCCATCTGCATCAATTCTGATTTAGAGCCCTCTAAAATTCTGCCCCCTATTACTGTATGAGATTTCATGATCTGCCATTCTTCCGGGCTTAATTCTCCCGGACGCAAAAGTATGTGGTCGGGCACTCCAATCTTACCTACATCATGGAGAGGGCTGGCATGGTAAATATTATTCACCATTTTGGGGGGCAGCCCTAATTGCCTTGCAATTTCGGAAGAATAATGGCTAATCCTTCTAATATGACCTGCCGTATCCTCATCCCTGTATTCCGCCGCGATGGACAGCCGATACATGGTATCCAGATGGGCTTTAGTGAGGTTAACGTTGTTTTCCTTTAATTCGGCTAGGGCAGTTTCCAGTTGACGGGTTTGCTTTTTAACCTGCTCCTCCAAGGCCTGATAGTACTCTTTTTTCTTAGCATATTCATAATATTCTTTAACTCTAAGCAATGATCTGACTCTGGCGGCCAATTCACTTCGATCAATGGGCTTGATTAAAAAATCTTCGGCCCCGGCTTCAATACCTCTTAGGCGGGCTTGCTTATCTGCATAACCGGTAATCATAACCACCGGAATTAAGCGTATTTCTTCATCAGCCTTAATGGCATAACAAATTTCCGTACCGTCTTTTTCGCCTAAAATTAAATCCAAAATAATCAAGTCCGGCTTTAACTTCCGAACAAGCTCAATGGTATCCTGGCTTCCGTCATCTTCAACAACCTCGTAACCTAAAAAAGCCAGAAAACCGTTTAACATTTTTCTTTCCAGCCTGCTGTCATCTACTATTAGAATTTTTGCCTCCGGTCGTTCCATTTTAACAGACCCCCGGTTCATTATAGCAACTGCTGCTGCTAATTCTGTAACTGCTTCCTCAACAACTCTTGTTCCCGTGGAATTTGCAGAACTTGACAAACTTTCGACGTAAAGGCGGTTATCTCCTCCTTTTTGCCGGTTTTTTTTAAAAAGAGCAGCTAATGGCGTACTTTTTCGCCTTTTTGTTACTCATATCTGGCCCAAGCAGTCAACCGCTCCAGACCCAACACTTTAACAATCCCTAAAGCAATTGCGGAATCCATTAGGTGGTGCAAAGCTGTTCCCACCCCGACCACTACCCCTACATTGTATAAATCAAAGCCAAAGGGCACTACCACCAGGGCTTCTAAAATGGCATGAACGGGCAGAGCCACTAAGAGGGCTGAATAAAGCGGTTTCCCATTTTTAACAACAACTGCAGCCGTAAAACCTACCACAATATGGCTCAGGGCTCTGGCCGCTATTACCGGGGTGGTAGTTACCAAAAAACCAAAAGCCGAAGCAGCCCCAACAGTGGCCGCTGCCATAGGACTCACTAAAGCCGCTAAAAACAAGGGCACATGAGAAGCCAGAGTTGCACTGAAGGGACCGACAAGTATTCTTAAATACGGGCCAAAAGTTAGGGGTATTAATAGGGAAAAGGCGGTAAAAAGCCCCCCTAATGCCAGTTCTCGTGCTTTCACCCCTATCGCCTCCTATCTTGAAATTAAAAATATACTGCACTTAACAGCCGATAGCCTTTAAACAGCTGTAGCTACCTTTCAAGGCCAATGGAATACTTCCTCAATAAATGCACTAAACCCCTTCCTAGGGTAAAGACCACCAAAGCCTCGCTTAGGCTGATGCTAAAGACCGTCAACCAGTAGGGCCAACCAAATAAAAGATGTAAATAAGCACTGACCAGGAATCCGTTAAAAATCACGGGAGAAAGGTAGGCTAAAAAGGAATCCCTTAGCTGGTAAGTAAAATAAGCGGCAATTAAGGTGACAAAGCTGCCCCCCAAAATATCTACCAAGCCCAAGCCTCCAAAAATATTGGCGATCAGAGCACCTAGAAAAACCCCCGGAATAGCTTCCACGTAGAGTAGCGGCAAAAGAGTCAGCGCCTCTGCAAAACGAAGCTGAATCACACCATAGGACAAAGGCTGAAAAGCAAGGCACAAGACCACATACACCGCTGCTATAATAGCGCCTTTTGCAATTCCTTGCATCCCTGTCAACCCCCTTCTTCCAAGAATCTTTTTAAATCCGTCTGCTCGGAAAAAACCGGGTATCCTTCATTCTTCAGCAGGGCGGCGGTTACCCCTTCTCCCCGCTTTTTAAGACCCTTGAAGCTGCCGTCATAAATTAGTTTACTCCCACAGGATGGGCTTCCGTCTTTCAGAATAACACCCCGGGCTTTCACCAATTGGGCAATTTTCAGCGTTTCTACTGCACCCCGCAGGAAAGCTGCCGTCACATCCTGTCCATCCTCGGTAACCACTCCGGCCTTGCTTAAAAGCACATCCTGTCCCGAGCCCTGAATAATTTCCGCCGGCTTTCTCGGGGTGCACAGACCCCCTAACTGCTCAGGGCAGACCAAAATGGCCTTGCCTTCCCTTACTAAGCCAGCCACCGCCTCATCATAATTATCCCCGGCATTATATTTACATTTAACGCCTGCCAAGCAAGCACTGACCAGCAACATAAAAATTCACCCTCAAATTCTAGGAAGTTTGCTCCTTGGCCAAATCAAGGAAACGGGTATACTCTGCAGCAAAGGCCAATTCCGCTGAACCTGTAGGGCCATGCCGATGCTTGGCCACTATAATTTCGGCCATGCCTTGCTGCTCACTCTCTTTATCATAATAATCCGGGCGATGAATAAATAAAACCACATCCGCATCCTGCTCCAGGGCACCGGATTCCCTTAAATGACTCAGGGAAGGTTTTTTATCCTGGGTCTGCTCCACCGCTCTGCTCAATTGAGATAAAGCCAAGACCGGAATTTCCAGTTCCCTAGCTAGGGATTTAAGAGAGCGGGATATTTCCGAAATTTCCTGCTGCCGGTTTTCTGAGCGGCGACTCCCTTGCATTAACTGTAGGTAATCAACAATTAAAAGTCCCAAGCCTTTTTCGGTTTTCAGGCGCCTGCTTTTTGCCCTGATCTCCATAGCGGTAATCCCGGGAGTATCATCTATATAAATAGGGGCGCCGGATATTTTTGCCGCCGCTGAAGTCACCTTTTGCCAATCCTCACCGGTTAAATAGCCGGACCGCAATTTGCTTTGATCAACCAAGGCCTCGGCAGCCAAAAGCCTTTGGGTCAGTTGATCCTTGGACATTTCCAAGCTGAAAATAGCCACCGGGATATTTGATTTCATAGCAGCCCTTTGGGCAATATTCAAGCAAAAGGCGGTTTTGCCCATTCCCGGCCGAGCAGCACAAATAATTAAATCACTGTCATGCAAACCGGAAAGGTAGCGGTCCAAGCTGACAAAGGTGGGCACCCCGGTAACATCTCCCTTATGCTTAGCCAACTTGTCCAATTGAGCAATCACGTCCAAAAGAATAGGTTTGACATGCACGAAGCCCTCTTGACGCTGTTCTCCGGAAACCTGCATAATCAGCTTTTCCGCCTCGTCCAAAATCGCCACGACCTCCTCACCGGCTTCGTAGCTTTTCTGCACAATGGTAGTACAAGCAATGATCAATTTGCGCAGCAAGGATTTTTCCGAAACAATATTCGCGTAATATTCCACATTGGCCGCAGTGGGCACCACATTGGCCAAAACCGTTAAATAAGAAGCGCCGCCGGCCCGTTCTAAAAGATCCCTTTGCTTCAACTCTTCTGCCAAGGTTACTAAATCAATGGGCTCGCCTTTTTCGTAAAGGCCCAACATGGCTTCATAGATATAGCGATGTCCGTCGCGATAAAAATCATTCCCCGTTAAAAGGCCGGAGGCCTGATCCACCGCATCCTTTGACAGCAGCATGGAACCCAGAACCGATTGCTCCGCCTCCAGGTTTTGTGGCGGCATTCGATCGTAAATGGCACTCATTTATTGTCCCCCTTTATGCAGCGAAAAACCGCGCTGGCACAGATCTACACAAAAACAATCTCCGCCAAGGCATCTTGAATTTGTTCTACTCCGACAACTTCAATCCCTTGTAATGTCAAGGGTACGTCCTTAAGATTTTCCGTGGGAATCAGGACCTTTTTGATGCCCGCCTGCTTGGCACCATAAATTTTTTCCACAATTCCTCCCACAGGCTTTACCTTGCCCTGGAGGGATATCTCGCCGGTAACTGCCACATCTTGTTTAACCTTTTGCCCGGAAACGGCACTTAAAATAGCCAAGGTAATAGCCGTGCCCGCGGAGGGACCGTCAATATTGCCCCCCCCGATTACATTCACATGAAGATCATAATCCTCAAGTTCCATACCCATCACCTTCTTTACCAAGGCGGCTCCATTAAAAACAGAATCCTTAGCCATACTGCCCGCAGTGTCATTAAAACGAATTTTGCCCTTACCCTTTTGGCCGGCAGGCAAGGCCATTGCTTCTATTTCAATCAAGCTGCCCACAAAGCCATACACACCCAGTGCAAACACTCGGCCCACTTCTGCATCCTGGGAAGCCTTTTGGCTGACATAGGGGGAAAGTCGGGCATTTTGTACCACCTGGTAAATATGCTCCTGATCGATTCTAATTTTATTATCTGTCTTGTCCTTTAGTTTCTGATACAGGGCCAGACCGTAGGCATCCGCTAAAATATTGTTTGCCTTTCTGCCCTCTATGGTGTAATCACTGATTAAAGCGGGTACGTCCTTAGCCAGCCTTACTTTCAGCTTTTTCCCGGCATTAGCCACAATGGCCCGGATATCTTCGGGAGTTAAGGGCTCAAAATAAATTTCCGCCGAACGAGAACGTAAAGCAGGGCTAATGGTATTGGGGTCCCTGGTAGTGGCTCCAATTAAAACAAAGTCCGCAGGCAGCCCCTCCCTGAACATTTTTCTAATATACCCAGGGGTCTGCTCATCTTCCTCATCGTAGTAGGAGGATTCGAAATACACCCTTTTATCTTCCAGCACTTTCAGTAGCTTATTCAAAAGTTGAGGATCCATTTCTCCTATTTCATCTATGAACAAGATACCCCCATGGGCCTGGGAAACCAAACCCGGTTTAGGTTCGGGAATACCTGTATCTGCCAAGTCCCGCCGGGCTCCCTGGTAAATGGGGTCGTGGACAGAACCCAGTAGAGGGTTAGTAATTTCCCTAGGATCCCAGCGTAAGCTGGTCCCATCCACTTCCACAAAAGGAGCCTTCCTCCCAAAAGGGGAACCCTTGATTTTTCTTGCTTCCTCCAAGGCCAGCCTTGCCGCCGTAGTTTTGCCCACTCCAGGGGGGCCGTACAGAATCATATGCTGGGGAAAGGGAGAGATTAGCTTGGCAACCAAGGCTGTAATTGCCCGTTCCTGTCCCTTAATTTCTTTCAGCTTTTTAGGGCGTAAAATTTCCATTACCGGTTCGGCCAATTTTACCCGGTCCATCTTCTCCAGTTGAGCCAGCTTCTTCAAGCTCTGAGGGCTTTCAACATGGCCCTCTTCCCTTAAAAGCTGCAATTTTATTTCTTTATAATATTCCTCGTGCTTTTCCTGCATCCGATCTCCGATCAGACGCTCCAGGCGGTCCTCCAGAGCTTGGGCGGCTATATAGTCCGCCACCACAACCTCCATCTCCGCCAGGGCCTCCTCCAATTCTTCCTCTTGTAAAAGCTCATCAATGGTGGGATCCTCATAAACTAATTTTTGCAGACCCAACACCCTTTCACTTAGGTCTTTGGATCGAATTTGATTTAAAGCCTCCAATTTATTAGCTTTTAAAACCACCTTATCCGTGCCGTAAATCTGGCAAAGAAGATCGTAAAAGGCATTGATTTGCTTTTCCAGCCCCACTTTTAAAAGGGTAGGGGTTTCCGCTTTTTCAAAAAGTATCTCCCCTCCTGTTTTTGCTTTTTCCACCGTGAATCCCCTCTCTTACTGTCCGAACACCCTAACAATCATTTCCACAGTAACCTGGGCATGTAGTTTTATTGTAACCGGGTGATCCCCCAAAGATTTTATTCCGTCCGCTAAATCAATTTTTCTTCTATCTATCTTTATTTTGTATTGGGCCTCGATGGCATCCGCCACTTCCTTATTAGTTACGGAACCGAAGAGGCGTCCCTTATCTCCTGCCTTGGCAGGTATTTCCACTACCTTGCCGGCAAGCTTACCGCCCAGCCCTTGTGCCGTTTCCAGTTGCTTTTGTGCTCTGGCCCCTTCCCTTGCCTGGAGCTCCTCCACTTCTTTTAAGCTGCCCTTTGTGGCCGGTTTGGCTAAACCTCTGGGGACTAGGTAGTTTCGGCCGTAGCCTTCCGCCACATCTACCACATCGCCTTTTTCCCCAAGCTTTTTAACATCCTTTAACAAAATAACTTTCATTTGGTTATTCCCCCTCTTTCCTAATAAACTTTATTTTACGATAATCAAACAGGGGATCGAAAACCCCTATTAAAATCACCAACGGGAGAGTTACAGGCAGATTAATTAAAAACATAATCACTAAAAAGACTTTGATAAAAGCGGTTATGGTCCAGTGATGATAGAAATAGACGGCCACCGCTAAACCATTGAGCAACAAAATAGGCAGATAAATGAAAATAATATTTTTACCGGCGGCATTCAGAAAATTGCTGCCCAAATAATCCCCGCCCAAGAATAATGCCAGACCGACAATTAACCCATAGACAGTCCACCAGGGTAGCTGCCAATTTTGAAAGGAGGGGAGCGGCTTAAAAGTTTGCCCCATCCTTCTTAGAATTTCCCTGGCTAAAAGGTAGGTTATGCCGGCAGCAAACAAAGAACTCAAAACTAAAGAACCGGGAATTAAGGCCGCTACTAAAGCCATTATCTGCATCAATTGGGCTCTAAACTCTGCAACGGTCAGACCTTGAGTCAGCATCACATTAATTAAGCCGGTTTCTTCGTAAAATGACAAAACCTGATCCACCATCAATTCCAATTCCCCAAAACCCAAAGAAGCTCCTCCCATAATTAAAAAAACTATCAGAAGGCTTAAGGCAGTGCCGATGGCTGATGTTAAACCCCCCGCTAAAAAGCTTACACCGGGGGACAGGCTCTTTTTGAAAGCATAGCCAAAAACCAAGGCAGTCAGCCCGCTTTTTAAGCCTAGGGAGATGCCGGCAATCGGTCCGGCAACCAGCCCTATTAAGGTTAAAGCAACGATTAAGCTCAGGCCCGCTGTTCGCAGCTCAAAGCGAAGTGCCAGCAGAATAATGGGAATGGACCACAAAACGGTAGCAACGGCACCGATTACAGGGATAAATAAGGAAACCAAACCCAACATGGCAGCCACTGCGGCCATCAAGGCTCCCTGAGCTACACTACTGGTTTTTACAGGCAAATAACCACCTCCCGGGAATTTAAAGCTAGGTTTTTTATCCTTGCTGTCTGTTATCCTTATTATTCATATAAAATTCTCTTTTTAAAACCCGATTCCTGCTAGGGCTAAAAGTCGGAGCCTTTTAGCCTTTGTCTAGCAGTGGTCAAACATTGTCTAACGTGGTCTAATAGTTGCCAAAACCTTTGAATGCACTGCTTTTGGGTTGGGATTGCTTCGCTTTGCTTGCAATGACATTGTTGTAGTTTCTTGCATTGGTGTCATTGCGAGGAGCGTAGCGACGCGGCAATCTAGGACCCCAAAAAATACCCTAGAGCCCTCGGCTTGACGCCTTTAGCTTTTCTGCTTTCCGCTTATACCAAAAAAGGGGAGCGGTTGCTCCCCGGGTTTTAGAACTAAGATTTTGGCTCTTTTAAATCAATCTACAGTAAAGGGCAGTAAAGCAATATTTCTGGCCCTTTTGATTGCCAAAGTTAACATTCTCTGATGATGAGCACAGTTACCTGTAACTCTGCGGGGCAAAATCTTACCCCTTTCAGTTATAAACCTACGCAAGCGATGTGTATCCTTATAATCTATAGCAGTAGCTTTATCTACGCAAAAAGCACACACTCTTTTGCGAGCACGTTTACGTTCTCGACGCATTTTTTCCCCTCCTTCTCAGGAAATCTTATAGGGGGAAATCCTCACCGGATAAATCAATGCCCGAGCCGGCAAAAGGATCTCCGTAGTTGTCAAAACCATCAGTGCGAGATTCTCCCCCACCCTTATCCTTGGGCCAATCCAAGAAACGCACTGTATCGGCCACTACTTCCGCCACCTGTCTTTTGACACCGTTTTGGTCTTCATAACTTCTGATTTGTAAGCGGCCATCAACTGCAACCAATCTCCCCTTACCAAGGTTTTGTGCACAGACTTCCGCTAATTTTCGCCAAGTAATAATTCTGATAAAATCTACTTCCCTCTCACCTTGCTGATTGGTAAAAGGGCGCTCTACAGCTAAAGAAAAATTAGCAACCGCTATCCCGCTGGATGTATAACGAAGTTCGGGATCATGTGTAAGTCTGCCGATTAAAATAACCCTATTTAACAAAGCAAGCACCACCTTTGGAGTTTTTTGCCTTATTCCCCTTCCACGGTTTCTGTTTCAACTTCAGTCTCGGTTTCAATTTCGGTTTCGGTTTCGGTTTTAACTTCATCTTCTTCCGACTCTTCATTGGCAGGCAGCCCATCTTCAAGACGAACAATAAGTTGGCGAATTACTTCATCAGTAATCTTAAAGACCCTCTCCAACTCCTTGGCTACGGAAGCTGTTCCGTTAAACAACATCAGAACATAGTATCCCTCGCGTAGCTTTTTCACCTCATAGGCTAGTCTGCGCTTACCCCAGCGGTCTACCCTGACCACTTCGCCACCGGCATTAGCCACTAAATCCGAAAACTTAGTGATAACAGAGTTTAATTGCTCCTCCTCCAAGCCCGGCTGCAAAACATAAAGGGTTTCATAATTGCGCATTTTGCGTCACCTCCTCCCTTTGGACTAACGGCCCCCAAAAGGGGCAGGGACAAATGACACCCTAAGAGGGTGCCATTAACAGATTATAGCATAGCTGATTATTTAAAAGCAAGGACAAAAGCTAAAAGCCCCCGGCTTTTAGCTTCTAGCTTCTAGCTTCTAGCTTTCAGCTTTCAGCTTTTAGCTTTCAGCTTTTCCGCTTTCTCAGTGCTTCGGCCAAAATAGTGGCTGTATGCTTGGCTACTACCTTAGAATTTTGCTTATCCAGGCCGCCGCCAATTTGCATCAAACAGCCGGGACAGTCCATGGCCACCACATCGGCACCGCTTTGTTCAACCGAACTAAGCTTCCTTGCCAGGATGGGGGCGGAAAGCTCAGGAAATTTCACTGTGTAGGAACCGCCCATACCACAGCACAAATCCGAACCCTCCATTTCTATTAGCTCGGATCCGGCCAGCTCGGTTAAGGCCTTGCGAGCTACCCCTTTTAGACCTAGACTGCGGTTATAATGGCAGGAATCGTGGTAAGTGACCTTCGGCCCCTCCATTAATTCCGCCCATTTTTCCTCTCCGGCCAACTCCATGACCAAATCGGTAAAATCCCTAGTTTTCTCATGAATTCTTTTGGCCCCTTCACTGTACTTAGGATCATCGCCTAAAAGCTTAAGAAAATCATCTCTCACCACTATAATACAGGTAGGGCAAGCAGAAACAATCGCATCATACTCGGGGTTATCCAGGGCCTCGACATTTTGTTGGGCCAATTTGATGGCAGATGATTTTGCGCCGCTATACTTAGCCGGAGCGCCACAGCAGGTTTGCCCTTCCGGAAAAACAACCTCTACCCCAAAGTGGTTTAAAACTTCTATAATATCCTCTCCTAAATCCGGATAAACAAAATCAATTAAACAGCCTGCATAAAGGGCCACTTTTTTAATAGGTGTTTTATCGGTTTTCATTAGTCCCGCTCCCCCCTTCGGACTTCTTTTTTAACCTGTCCCTTAGCGGAACATCTGCAATTGTGGGCAAGCTCCTGTCCTTGGTATGGCCGGCAAGGAACAAGGGCAAATGCCTAATATACGGTGCATCCTTAGCAGCAAAAGGTTTTTGTCCCTTAGATGCAACTTTCAAAAGGCCGTGGAAGCGTTTTCTGTTAGTCATCACACCTTCAAAGATAGCTTTTTCAATCGTTGACAGGCCTTCCTCCTCGGCTTTATCCTCCCTTAGCTTAAGAATCATATCCGGTAGGGGTATATCAGCCGGACAAAATTCCTGACAGCGACCGCAGAAAATGCAGAGGGCTTGAATATCGGCAGTTTCTTCAAAATCATTAAAATAATTGGTCAGAATTGTGCCTATACCGCCTGCGTAAACATGGCCGAAAACATGACCGCCTACCAAGCGATAAACGGGACAAACATTTAGACAACTGGCGCAGCGAATGCAGCGCAAGGCCTCCTTGAACAGGGGATCCGACTGCATTTTACTACGGTTATTGTCCATTAAAATAATGTGCAATTCTTTGGGCTGCTCCTGTCCTTCCACTAAGGTAGGCACCGGACCGTTAATTACAGTAACATAACTGGTTAGTTTTTGGGAAGTGGCGCTTCTGGGCAGTGCTTTTAAAATTTTGGGCACATCGTCTATGGAAGCGACCAGTTTTTCCAAGCCAACCACGGCCACATGGATAGGTGGCATAGTTGCCACCAAGCGTGCGTTGCCTTCATTGGTAACTAGTACCAAGGTGCCGCTTTCGGCCACTGCCATATTAGCGCCGGTGATACCCATTCCGGCTGCAAAATAATAGGGCCTTAGCTCCTTTTTGGCTACCTTTACAAGGCGGGGAATATCACTTTCCAGCCTTTCATCAATTTCCTTAGAGAAAATATCCGCTACTTCTTCCCTGGTTAAATGAATTGCCGGCATCACCATATGAGAGGGCCGATGCCCCGCTAATTGAATAATCCATTCCCCTAAATCCGTTTCCTTGGTGGTAATGCCCTTTTCTATTAAATACTTATTTAAATGGATCTCTTCGGTGGCCATGGATTTAGATTTAACTATGGTTTTGACATCTCTTTCCACTGCTAGTTTAGCAATGTAATCCTTGACCTCCTGAGGGGAATGGGCCCTATAAACGATGGCACCCTTCTTCTCCGCCTCCTTGGTAAACTGATCAGCCAGTTCCGCCAAATGTTCAATGGCATAATTTTTGGCCTCAATGATATCCTTTCTGATTTCCTGAAAATCCAAATCACCGTAAGCCTTGGCGCGACTTATGACATAATCGTCAGCAAAGCGGTCCAAGGCCCCGCCTAGGTTTTCATTTTGCAAGGCCACATCTATATCTTTCTTAAGAACGCTCTTTGCCATTTATGCTCCCTCCCCGCCGACAAAAATAATCCAAAGCCATTCGGGCCCATGCACACCAAGAGTTAAAACCCTTTCAATATCAGCCGTTCGGCTAGGTCCGGTAATAAAAGCCAAAAAGGGTGTTTCTACCGGCTTCATCACAGCAAAAGCTTCCTCCATACTGCGCACCAGCTTATCTGCTGTTAATAAAAGTATATTTAACTCGGGTAAGGTTGTAACATATCTTTTGACTACATCCGTAGCATTTTGAGCAAGGGTTCCGGTGTCGGCAATAGCCAAATCCACCTCGGCAATACCCACATCCGCCTCTTTTGAAAAATGAGGTAAATTCTCTTCGTGAACCCTTCCCCTAATTGCAATGGAACCCTGCGCATCGGCCATAATAGGCCCTCTTTGCCACGCCACCTCTAGACCTTGAGGCTTTCTGTCGGACTCCCATTTTCCTAAAAGCTCTGTTATTAATACCAAAGCCTGATCAGCATTTTCGACTCGGTAGACATTGGATCCAACTGCTTCGGCCTCTCTTTTAAAATCCCGGTAAAGCTCCTCTATCAAAGCACTCACCTCATTTTTAAAAAATTTTATTTCTACCCCTCAGCATCCGTTACCATCATAGTAGTGGTCTGACCACCCTCGGCAAAAAACCGGGAGGAGATACTCCTCCCGGCCAGCATATCATAAAACTAAAAGCCCATCAAATCATTCCCATACCAAGGAAGATGAAGCCGACCACCGCCGCAACAGTTAAATAATAAGCAGTGGGGATTAAGGTCATTCTGATAACATCCCCTTCTCTGCCCAACATACCGGTAACGGCAGAAGCAGCAACAACGTTATGGACACAAATCATGTTTCCGGCAGCGCCGCCCACAGCTTGCAGGGCAACGATAATTGCCGGTGCTGCCATAATTCTTTCAGCAACTCCGAACTGGAATAAGCTGAACATCATATTACTTACCGTGTTACTGCCTGCAATAAAGGCTCCCAAGGCACCAATTATGCCCGCAAAGGCCGGCCAGGCGGAACCGGCTAATTGAGCAGTCCACTCAGCTAAAACCATGGGCATACTGTCTAAACCGGCAGCATTGATGCTGCTGTTAACAAAAACCCGCACCATGGGAACAGTGAAGACCAAAGCGGAACCCGCAGCGGCCGCCATTTTGAGGGAATTGATCCAAGCCTTTTTAATCTGTGCACCCTTCATGCCGTGCATAAAGGACGCCAACAGCGCAGCTATAATCAAGACGGAAGCGGGGGACCACAGCCATTCAACACCCTGACTGATACCGCTCACCCCTAAAATATTGCTCCAGGTGGTGGTAGCACTCTTCATAAAGTCGCCTAAGACGGGAACGGTACGACTGATAACCAAACCGGCAGCTAAGAACAGATAAGGTGTCCAAGCTGAAATCAGGCTGACTTGCTTACCATTGTCGCCAATGGTTGATTTAACTGTACCAATCCATCTGTCTTCCCATTTTTCCCTAGCAGGAAAATCGAAGATTTCCTTGGGAATTAAGAATCCTCTTTGGGCGGCCGGCACTACAATGGCCAAACCTACCAACGCTCCAACCATGGAGGGGAATTCCGGTCCTAGGAAAACTGCTGTAATTACATAGGGAATAGTCATGGAGAAAGCTGCAAAAAGGGCAAATTTCCACATTTTTAAACCTTCTGACCAAGACTTTTTCTCTCCAAAGAATCTGGTTAACATTACTGATAAGAACAAGGGAATTAAGGTACCTGCAATAGCGTGAATCATACCAACCCTAGCGGCAATATGCAGCACAAATTCACGATGCTCCATAATTCCGATGGAAGCTGCATAGGCGGCTACTTCCGGTGCGCCTTGCAAGCCGGTGAAAACTCCTACCAACATGGGAGTACCGACAGCCCCAAAGGAAACCGGAGTACTTTGAATAACCATCCCCACCATAACTGCTGCCATAGCAGGAAAGCCCAGGGCAACCATTAACGGCGCCACCACTGCAGCGGGGGTACCAAAACCGGATGATCCTTCAATGAAGCTACCAAACAACCAACCTACGATGATGGCCTGAACCCGGCGGTCGGCAGAAATACTGAAAAAACCTTGCCTGATTCTATTGGCACCGCCGCTTTCCGTTAAGGTGTTCAGAAGTAATAATGCGCCGAAAATAATATAGAGTAAGCCAAAAGTAACAAGTAATCCTTGAATAGTAGCCGAAGCCACTACCAGGGGCGCCACCTTCCAAACAGTTAGGGCAATGATAACAACTACAATGTAGGCAATAGGCATCGCTCTACTTGCGGGCCAACGCAGGATAACTAAAAAGAAAAACGTAGCAATAATAGGCATCAAAGCCAATATAGCTAATAAAGTTAAACTCATTAGTTGCTAACCTCCTTTTTAATGTAAAAATAGCCGAAATAAGTCCTCTACAAACCTAAAAACACTCCTTCCCCTCTCCAAAAACCACCCCCCTCACGAAAAATACTCTATTACAAAAGTTATTTTGCTACCTGGTCTGACAACTATACCAAGTTTAAACCTATTTCACCACTATTCTTAAAATTCCCTGCTTTGTGAGAAGAATAATTTATTAAATTTTTTTAACTAATGCTAAATCTCTTAAATTTCAACGAAATCTAATCCGAATCAACTTTTTTGACAACTGCTTTTACCCCTTTTTCAAACTTTGCCCGGGGCAAAAGGACTTGGCGACCGCAACCAAGGCATTTAATTCTAAAATCCATCCCCACTCTGGTAATTTCCCATTGATCACTACCGCAGGGGTGGGGTTTTCTCATTTTTACGATATCACCAATCTGATAGGGCAAATTTTTCCCCTCCTTCCAGCTCCATCTCGGTCAAAAGATCAGCAGTAAGCCTTTTGCTTTCTTCATTCCCCTCAGTCAGCTCCTTTTTAAGTAAGGGCCGGACTGCAGGACCCTTTTTCAACAAAACCTCCGCCACCCTAGCCGGCGGCCATTTCCTCGGCTCCCTAAAAGCAAGCACAAGGTTTCTAAGCTGTGCAGGAGCCTCCAAATCCATTAAGGCTGCCGTTCCGCTAAAGGATAGCTCGGCATCCTGGGAAGCAAGCATCTCCATAAGGGGCCAAAAGGATTTTTCCCCGCCCAAGCAGCCCAGTATTTCTATCGCCTTCATTCTTTTTTTTCTGTCTTGACTATAAAGATCAGTTAAAAAGTAGGCTTCCCAACCCTGCTGCAGGACCCGGCCTTTGAGCTCTTTTTTAGCAGCTTGGTCCGAGTTTCTCCACAGTTCCAAAAAAGATTCCGCCAGCATCTCCGGAGCAGTAGTTGCCAGGAGACCACTGAAAGAATCCATAGTTAAAGTTTTTTTGGAATTCTGATTCTTTTTAAGCCAAAAAATTAGCAAAATTACAAGCAGCGCTGCCACAGCAAGCAGTATTAAGCTTAAATAGGGCATATTTACCTCCTTAAGGCAAAGTTACTACCCGGGGATAAAGACTTAAGTGTTCTGCAATAGTATACATATTTCCTATTTCACCTGCACAAAGTTTTTCTCTTAAGCAAAAATAATCCAAAGAAGCACCGCAGACCAGGATATGAACCCCTCTTTTTTCTAAATCAATCAGACTTGGCAAAACAGGCGAATCCTCAGCTGCCAATTTTACGGCATCGTTAATTAAGATAATTTGGGCGGGGAGGTTTTCCTCCGAGGTTAAAGCATAATAAAAGCTTTCAGTTAAAGCCTTACCCAGCTCCTCGCTGCCGCTGCCCAAAAATTGGCTGCCCATCACCAATAGATAGTTCCTCTCTCCGGTTAATTGGGGTTCTAAATCAATAAATTCCATTTTACCCATCCTAACATAATAGTCCCCCCCGATTTCCTCGACCTTGGTACTTAATTGCTGATCCTCTAAGCATGCACTCCTGTCCTTCCTTGACTCTTTATGATCCATGCCGGCCAATGATTCACCTCCCGGGCTACACCCCATTATTAAAACCGTACAGGAAATTTTTGCTACTATTCCCTTGAAGCCTACCTAAATACTGCCTTTCAACACCTTACCCTCTAAAACACTATTAAAACAGTCTACTGCAAAACCCTACAAGATTGCCACCCGGAATATAGCACAACACGGATCTGCGATAATGTCACATCATAGAAGGCCCTGGTCAACTGCTAAACCTAGTGAAGCATCTCGTTTTTTTATTATCCCTTCCATTCATAATGGCGCGAGCGGCAACCGGCAAACACTGATTCGGCACTTAATAAAGCACTAAAGCCGGTAAGCAGCGATTGAGTGACGGAGAAGAATCCGGACCTAAAAACGGTACCCTCATAGGTTTTTTCTACCTGCTGATTGTTATTTTTCCTAAATTTTGATCCGTGACCTCCCCAATAACCTGCCCTTGAGGGATTCCTTTTTTATGGAGGTTTTCCAGTAAAGCAGAAACCCTTTGGGATGAAACGGCAATCAGCAAACCGCCGGAGGTCTGAGGATCCACTAATAAATCCAGATCAACATCTGTGATTCCTTCTTCCCAGTCCAGATAGGGTTTTAAATATTTAAGATTCTTGCCGGCCCCTCCCGGAACGAATTTCATGGTAGCATACTGTCTCGCTCCATACAGAAGAGGAACCCGTTTTAATTCTACCCGGAAACCAATTTCCGGAGTCAACATTTCATATAAATGCCCCAAAAGACCGAAGCCGGTAACATCGGTACATGCCTTGATCCCAGTTTCCAAACAAGCCTCCGCCGCCCCTTTATTGAGGGTAGTCATGGAATTGATGGCTTCCTCAATAGCTTTTTTATCCGCCATTTCACCCTTTAGGGCAGTAGTTATAATCCCTACTCCCAGAGGCTTGGTCAGCACCAGCTTATCCCCCGGTTCCCCACCTCTATTGGTCAAAATTCTATCCGGATGGACCAAGCCTGTCACGGCCAGTCCGTACTTGGGCTCATCATCTTCTATGGTATGGCCTCCCAACAACAGGGTTTCCGCTTCTTTTAGTTTATCGCTGCCGCCCTTTAAAATAGCGGTCAAAACGCCCAAATCCATCGTGTTAACGGGAAAACCGGCGATGTTTAGGGCAGTTAGGGGTTTCCCCCCCATGGCATAAACATCGCTTAAAGCATTGGTAGCGGCA
>JBBAFB010000011.1:0-28041 GCA_041655595.1 Bacillota bacterium | reverse complement strand
AATTTTAAAGAAATCTATCTTTGAACTGGTCTATCCGGACAGCAGATCACCGGTTAGGACTCAGCCCTTTAAAAGCAGTGCCGAGGGAGTGTATTATGAAGCAATAGCTAAAAGAAAAGACGGCACCAATTTTTCGGCCGAAGTAAGCTTGCAAAGTGCGGAAATTGGCAGTGATAAAGCCCTGTTAAGTATTCAAAGGGATATTACCGAAAGAAAACGGGTTCAACAAGAGTTGGAAAAAGCCAGGGAATATGCGGAGGCGGCCAACTTTGCCAAAAGTGAGTTTTTGGCCAATATGAGTCACGAAATTCGCACTCCTTTAAATGGCATGCTGGGCATGATAGATTTAACTTTGTTGACTGATCTCACAACAGAGCAAAGGGAAAACCTGTTTATTGCCAAAAACTGTGCTGCGAATTTACTGAACTTGATCAATGATATCTTGGATTTTTCCAGGATAGAAGCCAAAAAGCTAAACCTGGAGAATATTAGTTTTGATTTTAAAAAACTGATAGAGCAGACTACAACCTTGCATCAAATCAAAGCCCGGCAAAAAGGGGTTAAGCTGTCATATGGTATTGATCCCCAAATCCCCTTATATATTAACGGAGATCCCAACAGGTTGGAGCAGATAATTAATAATCTGTTGGGAAATGCAGTCAAATTTACCGAAACAGGCGAAATTAAGCTTTTAATCAATTTAAAGGTTGCGACCGCCGAGTATTTGGAGCTGGAATTTCAAGTATCCGATACTGGGGTGGGGATGGATGGGGAAGAACTAAAAAGAATTTTTAGCAGTTTTAATCAGGCAGACAGCTCCATCACTAGAAAATATGGGGGTACGGGACTTGGTCTAGCCATTTCCAAACAATTAGTTGAAATGATGGGCGGATCAATTTGGGTAAACAGCGAAAAAGGTAGGGGAAGCGATTTTTACTTTACAATCCGGTCCGGTCAAAAATTATTAGTACCCAAAAGTGAACAAGAGGAACTGGATACTATTCCTAAGGTTGAGCAGCCCCTTAAAATATTGTTGGCAGAGGATGATAAAATTAACCAACTGGTTACCGGCAGAATACTGAAGGAAGCCGGACATCAGGTTGAAACCGCAAGCAATGGTGCCGATGCTTTCAAAATAATTTCCGAAGGCAGGATAGATTTGGCTTTAATGGATATTCAAATGCCGGCGATGGATGGCCTGGAGGTGGTTAAAAGGGTAAGAAAAATGGAGCAAGGCAGTGGCAAATACACCCCGATAATTGCTTTAACAGCCTATGCCTTAAAAGGGGATAGGGAGAAATATCTTGCGGCCGGTATGGATGATTACTTGGCAAAGCCCATTCAGATTAATGACTTGTTGGAGGTAATTGACAGAAATCAGCAGAAAATAAAAACAGCCGGGGCGGTTCGGAGCCTAACGGAGAATGAATTTTACATTGAACCCGAAAAGCTGGAGCAAAAGGACCTATTGCTGGCCTATCGAATGAATGTTGACAAAGCTATCGAAGAAATTGCAGTTCAGCTGGCAGCTTTAAAGGCCGCCTTAGAAAAGGAGGATTTTCTGTTGCTGGAGAAAGCCGCCCACCAGATAAAAAAGCTTTCCCAGGCTGCAAATATCAGTAGCATCAGAACGGCTATATTTAAGCTGGAATTGGCTGCCAGAAGGGAAGATTTGGCCGTGGTAACAAAGCACTATGATTATGTGAGCATAGAGTTTGATAAAATTAAAAGCAAACTTGATGCTAATAATTTTTAAATTTTGAAAGGGGTTTTGGTATGAGGATTTTAATTGTAGAAGATGATTTAGCCAGCAGAAGGTTTCTCTCAAAATTTTTGGCTGCCTATGGCGAATGTGATCTCACCGTTGATGGCATGGAAGCATTGGAGGCCTTTATGATGGCTTGGGATGAGGGTAAGCCCTACGATCTGATTTGTTTGGATATCATGATGCCCAATCTTGATGGAGAAAAAACACTTAAGATGATTCGGGATATCGAAAAGCAAAAGGGTGTTGAGGGGACAGACCGTGTCAAAATCATTATGACCACAGCATTAAATGAAAAAGAGCGGGTGCTTAATGCCTTTGAAACCGGTTGTGAGGCCTATGCCGCCAAGCCCATTAACACAGAAAAGTTAGTTGAAGTAATTAGAAGATTAGGATTAATTTAGAAATATGGGGGGAGGGATAAAAAGTTGCGGACAATACTGGTGGCAGATGATGAAAGGGCACTAAAGATGTTAATAGTGGAAACTTTAAAAATTGGCAATTATAACATACTGGAAGTGGATAACGGGCTTGATGCCCTAGAGTTGGCCGGGAGAGAAAAACCAGATTTGGCCATTCTGGATGTAATGATGCCCGGTTTAACAGGCTATGAAGTATGCAAGCAAATAAAAACCGATCCCGGCTTAAAACAGATTAAGGTCTTAATTTTAACGGCAAAGGGCCAACAAGCAGATAAAGAGGCTGCCAAATTAGCTCTGGCAGATTATTATATTTCTAAACCTTTCAGTCCCATGGAGTTGTTGTTAAAGGTTGAGGAAATTTTAGGTGATGATAAATGAAGATAGCAATTAAAACAGGAAAAATTTTTATCGGCCTATTTTTGTTGGGTTTTCTTTTAACCAGTGCTCCACAAACGGGATATGCGCATGCAGAAAGTATTGATTGTTATGAAATATTTGAGGAGCATGGAACTATCTTGCTTGTTGTAGATCCGCTTACAGGCAATATCCTGCATGTTAATCAAGCAGCAGCAGGGTTTTACGGCTATACGGTTGAACAACTAGAAGCAATGAAAATCCAAAGTTTAATCGCTTTACCTGTCGGGGAGGTAGAAGCCGTTTTCCGGGAGATAATGGAGCAAGATCGGCATAATTTTATTTTGGAGCACAGGCTGGCCAATAATGAGATCAGAACAGTAGAAATAAATTCATACCCTTACACAGGTGAAAAAGGGACAATGCTTGTTGCAATTGTTAATGATATTACAAACAGGGTTCTACTTGAAAAGAAAGAGGCAACTCTTATTGGGATACTTTTCGCCATTGTTATTTTGCTGTTAGCAATTAGCTTGCTGTTTTTTAATAACATTAAAAAACAGCAGAAACAAAACAAGGAAATCCAAAGTATTAAGGAGGATTTGCACTTAATTTTGGATTCCGCTGCAGAGGGTATCTATGGCCTTGATACCGATGGCAACTGTACTTTTTGCAATGCCAGTTGCTTGAAAATATTAGGGTATGCGGATGAAAAAGAGCTTTTAGGAAAAAATATGCATTGGCAGATCCATTATCAAAAAGAAGACGGGAGCCCTCTTGCTCTGGAGGATTGCCATATATTTAAAGCTTTTAGCCATGGTGAAGACGTACATATAGAAGGGGAAGTTTTTTGGAGGGCCGACGGAACTGCATTCCCTGCCGCTTACTATTCTCATCCTCAGATTCAAGATGGAAAAATCGTTGGTGCGGTGGTTACCTTTGCAGATATAACAGAGAGAAAGGAAGCCGAAAAGGAGCTGCTAACTGCATATGAAGAATTGGAAGCCATCAATTTGCAACTAACCGAACAGCAGTATTCCCTGGAGGAGCAAAACGCTGTGATTGAGGAACTAAACGCCCAATTAGAGGAAGAAAACGAAAAGTACTTGGAGCAAAGAGAGACATTACAAGCTATTGTAGATTCCCTGGGCGGGGGAGTGGTCATGTTTGATCTGGCCGGCAGAATAACCTTTATCAATGAGGCCTGGAAGGATTTATTCAATTATTATGATTACGACCAGGACGATTATTTGGAAGATAATTTTTATTTAAAAAATGAAACTAGTTTTGGAACAGAGCTTTTTATTCGGAATATGTTGACGGGCATTGAAGGTAAAGATGAGGTTTTCTCGAAACTGGTTGAGTTAACTAAGGATATGAATAGCAGATACGCCGTTGATTTGGAGCAGCTAAGCCCCATCAAAAGGTTTTTAAGCCTATATTCCAACCCTTGTATCAGCGCGGGGGGAAAGGTCTTTGGCAGGGTTATGGTGGTAAGAGATGTCTCTCATCAAAAAGAGGTAGACAGATTAAAGCTGGAGTTAATCAGTACTGTCAGTCATGAGTTAAGAACGCCTATGAGCAGCATTATGGGCTTTTCCGAGCTCCTGCTTACCAGGGAGCTGCCTCAGGAAAGCCACCAGGAATTTTTGAGTATTATCAACTCGGAGTCAAAAAGGTTGACAAACCTGATTAATGATTTTCTTGATATTCAAAAGATGGAAAGCGGTAAAGCGGAATTTGAAAAGGAAGACAATCTCCTAGCCGAGATTATTCAGGAAGCAATCCGGATATTTGGCAACATTAGCGGAAAGCACAAAATTGTTTTTAATCTGAACAACAATGATTCTTTAAGGGTTTTTTGTGATAGGGATAAAATACTGCAGGTTGTCTCCAATTTCCTCTCCAATGCCATCAAGTATTCCCCTGCCGGAGGGGATATAAAGATAGATTTGACGGTAGCAGATGAGAAGGCACATGTCAGTGTGACGGATCAGGGTTTGGGGATTCCCAAAGAAGCGGGAGATAAGGTTTTTTCTAAGTTTTATAGGGTTAATAATGACGAGAGAAGAAGGATAGGCGGCACCGGGCTGGGCTTAGCCATCAGTAAGGAAATTATTGAGGCCCATGGAGGCGAGATCGGTTTTACTTCAACATATGGTCAGGGTAGCAGTTTTTATTTTTCACTGCCTACCCTTGATTCCGGTTCAAGGGAAGTGGAAACTGTCAAAGAGGATTTTGATGTCTATGCCACGGATCAGGGATTAGTTTTAATTGTAGAAGATGACGCGGCAATGGTTAAACTAATCAAGGAAATATTGAAGGACGAAAATGTGGAAATGCATTCCATTGATAACGGCGAAGAGGCAATCCAATTAGCAAACAAGTACGGTTATAACTTGTTTATCCTGGATATCTTTTTGAAAGGGCAGCTAAACGGCTGGGATGTGCTTAAAAGGTTAAAGGGTAATCCGGCTACGGTGGACACACCTATAATTATATCCAGTGCTTACGAAAACAAAAAGGATATTTTTAAAGCCGATATTTCTGACTACTTGGTAAAGCCCTTTGAATCCGAACAGTTGATTAAAGTGGTGAGAAAGGCCCTTAATGGAATGTTAAAGGCCAAGATGGTGCTTAATAGTGACGAACAGTTAATAGAGTATCTTTTTGCGGTCTTAAAAGATAAGGGGATTGAGGTAAGGAGCATCGAACATTCCGGTAATATGCTGATGATAACCTTAAATGAGGAAGAAGGTCTTTTAAATGGAAAAGAAACAGATTGATGCTTTGATGCAAACGGTGAAGAAAGCTTTTTATGAGGATCTTTGCTTTAAAATTGAGGAAATAGAGAGAATGTTGATTTTATGCGGAACGGAATGTGGTCTTGAGGATGCCCAAACCATTTTAAAGTTTTTTCATACTATAAATGGTACGGCTTCTACCTTGGGTATAGACCACCTGTCCATTATAGGCAGGAGGTGGGAATTGGAGCTTAAAAAAATATTGGAGTTAAAACCGAATTTAGATTTGGCCACTATTAAGGATATTCAGGAAGAGCTATCCGGTATTAAAGAAAAGCTTGGCTGTATTTCTAAAACAAAAACGGTGGATATGTATAATCTTTTAACTAAGGATTACTTAAACCCATCCAATAAAGGTAAAATTTTGTTGGTAGATGATGATCTTACAATTCTGAAGCTTTTGGAAAATGCCCTGACCATAGAAGGGTATGATGTTTATATTTGCGATGATTCCACTACAGCCTTTGACCTTGTCGCTATCATCAGGCCCGATGTGATTATGTTGGATATTATGATGCCCGAAATAGACGGCTATCAGTTATTGGCTGATATTAAAGGGGAGCCCGAATACGCCGATGTGCACGTAATTTTTCTCAGCGCAGTTACCGGTATTGATGATAAAATTAAGGGGATGAAGGCCGGGGCAGATGACTATATAACAAAACCCTTCGTAATTGATGAGGTTTTAACCAGGGTGGAAACGGTGCTGCGAAGGTCCAGTAGCTATAGGGAGAAGCTTTTAAAGGATGAATTGACGGATGCCTACTCCAGATATTACTTTAATTTGCGCATTATAGAGGAATTGGATCGGTTCAGGCGCAATGGTATTGTTTTTTCAATAGCATTTGTAGATATAGATCATTACAAGGCAGTTAATGATAAATACGGGCACCAGGTCGGGGATTATGTTTTAAAAAAGTTAGTCAGCTATTTGGCCGGAAATATTCGCAGGTGTGATAGCTTGTATCGGTACGGGGGGGAGGAATTTGTCATCCTGTTGCCTGATACTCCGGAGTTAAAGGCTTATGCTGTTGTAGACAGGCTAAGAGTAGGTTTTGCCCAGGAGCTCATAAAAGTTGGTGAGATAGGTATCAGGACCACCTTTAGTGCGGGAATTGCCCAGGTTGAAGGTAGCGATACAACCGATGAGCAATTAGTTTGCAACGCAGATGCGGCAATGTATCAGGCTAAGAAGCTTGGGCGCAATAGGGTGGTTGTCTATGACGAAGGTATGTTGGCTAAGGGATATCTGAAAACCTTACTCTTGGTTGATGATGAACCGGCAATTTTGGATTTGCTAAAGGACAGGCTATCCCGTGCCGGCTATAATATTGTTACCGCGGAAAACGGCAGAAAAGCTATCAAGTTGGCGGAGGAATTTTGCCCCGATGTGGTAATACTTGATCTTATTTTACCCGATATTGACGGCTTTGAGGTTTGCAAGCAAATTAAAAGAAACATTACAAATTGTACCGCAAAAATTATAATTCTTTCCAAAAGGCAGGAAGAAGATAGTATTGCAGAGGGCCTACAACTGGGAGCCGATGATTACTTGACAAAACCTTTTTCTTTAGTAGAACTGGAGGCCCGGATTGCAAAAGTATTAGACGGTTGAAAAAAGGCTAAATTCCCTTTACCTCCTTACAAGGGAGGTTTTTTGTTATATAATTGTTACTATAAAAAGTTTAAATTTGAAGGAGACAAGATGGACAGCAAGACAAAAAGCTTGGTGGAAGTACATTTAGCAGTATTTTTATTTGGAGTGGCAGGACTTTTTGGAAAGCTTCTTTCCTTGCCTGCCGCTATAATTGTATTGGGGAGGGTCTTTTTTTCCAGTCTTTTTCTAGGAGCACTAATTTTATATTTAAAGCAGAACGTAAAATTGGACAAAAAGAGGGATTATTATTACTTAGTCCTGATGGGACTGATTTTAGCCGTCCACTGGAGTGCTTTTTTTCAGTCAATCCAAATGTCTACAGTGGCTATCGGTTTGTTGACATTTGCCACCTTTCCCGTTTTTGTGACTTTTTTGGAGCCCATATTTTTTGGAGAAAAATTGCAGACAGTTGATATCTTTACCGCCTTGATAACTTTTGCCGGGGTAGCTTTTGTTATCCCCAAATTTGAATTGGGAAGTCAAATTTTACAGGGGGTATTAATCGGGCTGGTGTCAAGCTTTACATATGCTGTTTTATCCATTCTTAATCGTAAATTTGCCCGGATCTATCCCAGCACGGTAATTGCCTTTTATGAACAATTGGTGGCCTTGGTTGCGTTGATTCCTTTTTATTTTTTATACAGACCGGTGCTTCAAATAAACGATCTTTTGCTGCTGGTTTTATTAGGGATTGTGTTTACCGGCATTGCCCACACCCTGTTTATTCAAAGCCTTAAAAACATTCGAACCTATACTGCCGGTATCATTTCCAATTTGGAGCCGGTTTATGGTATTATCATAGCTATAATCCTGATTAAAGAAATTCCCGGTTTTAAAGAAGTGATCGGAGGTCTGTTAATTTTGAGCACAGTTTTTTACTCTACCTTGAAGGCGAAAGGTAAAGGTTGAAGGCTTTGGGGTATCCTTTTGGGGTCGGTAGAAGGTGGAAAGTAGAAGGCGGAGGCCGACTAACTAATTAATTAACAGAATCGAGGAAATCTCTATGAGCAAACTATCTGATTATAAAATCTATACCATGTTGGTAATTTCGGCTATTTGCTGGGGAGGGGCTTTTGTAGCTGCCAAATTCGTTGTTATGGAGCTGCACCCCACTGTGGCTGCCGCCCTCCGTTTTACTTTGGCTTTTTTAGTGCTATTGGTATTTTTAATTGCCAAGGAAGGAAAAAAGGCTTGGGTGCATCCTAAGGAGTGGCTGTTACTCTGGGGGGCAGCTTTAACCGGGGTAGCTTTTTATAATATTTTGTTTTTCACCGGTTTAATTTATACTTCCCCTGTAAACGGCTCCTTATTAGTTGCTACAGGGCCGGTTATCACAACTATTATTTCTGCCCTCTTTTTAAAGGAAACAATCAACAATAAACAAATTGCAGGTTTAATATTGTCAATTATCGGGGTGGTTATTATTATTTCCAAGGGCTCCTTCGGTGCCCTATTTAGTCTGAATTTCAACCACGGGGATTTACTAATGGCTACTGCGGTCTTTGGCTGGTCCCTTTATACCATTATTGGGAAGGCTACGGCTAAACGATGGAGTAGTCTTTTGACCACAACCTACGCTTGCGGTTTGGGGGCTTTAATACTTTGGGTTTCGGCCTTGCCCCAGTTAAGCCAAGTACGGTGGCAGGAAATTAGTCTTGTCACTATCGGTGCCCTTGCATTTTTAGCTATTTTTGCATCTGCCATCGGTTTTGTTTTTTGGTATGAAGGTATCGGCTCTATCGGACCAAGCCGGGCAGCCATTTTTCAAAACTTGGTGCCTGCTTTTTCAGCTATTTTTTCCTATTTTCTGCTTCAGGAAGGTTTAATGCTTTTTCATTGGTTTGGGGCAGCTATGATTTTATATGGAGTCTACTTGGCCAATAAAAAAGGCAAATCCCCGCTACCAGTCGCTTCACTGCTATCCGACCGCCTATAATTATTAGTTAAGGAGTAAGAAATGAAAATAACCAGAATGCTGCAAGCTATCAATCACCAACAACCGGATCGTGTTCCCAGGGGTGAATTGTTAATTGATCGCGAGGTCATCAGTTCTTTGATGCCGAATCAAGAAGGGGCCGAATTTGAGCAAAAAAAGGCAGCTTTAAGCAGGCTGCGGATGGATTTTGTGGCAATAAGTCCGAAGCCCTTAAATTTTGCTGCTGAAGAAGGTACGAAAGCAAAAGACCCCTTCGGCAGAAAACTAATCAACAAGGGTAGTTATTGGCAAATCATAGAGCCAGCCATCAAAAGTATTGACCGGATCTGTCAGTATCAGTTCCCCGAACCGGGGTATTTTGATTTTACGGAAGTAGGGGAGTGGGTTAACGGTAGCGATTTATTTGTTTTTGGTTTGCTAGATGGTGTTTTTCAGGAACTGGGGAGTTTGCTGAATTTTAATGATTTTTTGCTGGCCACAGTTAAAAACCAAAGGGAAATTGAGCTGTTGGCTAATGCTTACGGGGATTTGTTGTATCAACTGGCTGCCAAAGCCTTTGCAGCCGGTGCTCATGGTTTAATTATCGGCGATGATATGGCTTCCAGTCAAGGACCTTTAATTGCTCCCAAGACAATGGAAAAGCTTTTCTACCCCGTTTATAAAAGGATATTGGCTTTGTTAAGTAGGTTTCAACAACCGATTATGTTGCATTGCGACGGCAATATAGAATTTTTATTGCCACATCTCAAGGAAATGGGTTTTGCCGGTATTCACTCTCTGGAACCGGCCGCCGGTATGGATTTGGCTACCGTAAAGAAACAATACGGACAGCAGCTCTGCTTGATGGGTAATATAGACCCCGCGCTGTTAGAGCAAAATGACCTCAGCCGTATTGAAAAAACTGTTCGGAATGCTATTGCAATCGGTTCTCCGGGGGGAGGTTATATTTTGAGCACAGCCAGTGGTTCCCTGACAAAGGAGATGAATCTTAACGGTATTTTAGCCATGTATCATTGCTAGTTAAAAGTCTTGCCAACCTCTGTGGGGCGCTTGGAAAAGGTTATATTTTTTAATTTCTCCAGTAAGATATCTTAAGATAAAAATTATTGGAGGAAAGAAAAATGACTATTTTTATCCGTTTAAAACCTTTTTTAGCGGCGTTGGTTGTTCTCCTGGTCAGTTATGCCGGTTATTATTATTGGGAAAACTACCTTAAGATCATTCCGGAGGAGCTGTTGGCCAAAACAACCGAAAAGCTAACTGCTGTGGAAAATTATCGTTACAAGGTGGAGCTTAAGTTAATAGCCAATGGACAGGAAAGGAACATTTCCGATGTAGAGGGGGAAAGAAAAGGTGAGGAGGGCTTTCATTTATCCGGGGTAATTCAGGGTACCCCCATTGAAGCCTATCATATAAATAACATCACCTATTTAAAAGCGGGTGAAAAAGGAAAATGGATGACTATTCCCGGCAACCGGGTATTTGAACAGGATTTATTTATGGTGGAAATTGATCCCTTAGCCAGTCTAAACTTTATTAAAGTAGATAACTTGGTTTACGCGGGCAGGGTAAATTATAAGGGGCAAAAGCTACATCAATTAAGCTTTGCGCCGGAATTGGAACACCCTTTTATGAATAAGCATTGGTTTGGCTTTCAGTATACCCTATGGTTAAAGACTAACGGTGAGTTAGTCAAAGGTGAGGTGGCCGCAAATCTAAAGGCAAGACCGGAGGATCGTTTTTATCTGACGATCGAGATTACAGATTATCATGCTAAAATCCAGTTGGAGCCTCCCATTCAATAATAAAATTGCTCGTATTTAGAGGATTTTTATAATATAACCTCGAAATTACTCGTTATTGACAAAAGCCGGATAAAAAATGATACATATGACTAATTAAACAAAGGGAGAAAAAACATGCACAAAGATATTCAAGAAGTTTTAATTGAGGATGCGGTCGTACAAATGAAGGTAAAAGAACTGGCGGACAAAATATCCAAGGACTATCAGGGAAAAGATTTGTTGTTTGTGTGTATTCTGAAGGGGTCTTTTATTTTTTGCTCCGATCTGTCAAGAAAAATGAGCATTCCGGTTGCTATGGATTTTATGGCGGTTTCCAGTTATCGGGATTCGGCCGTTTCTTCGGGGGCGGTAATGATTATAAAGGACTTGGACAGTAATATTGCCGGCAAACATGTTTTGATTATAGAAGACATAGTTGATACAGGGTTAACTCTTAAGTATTTATTGGAAAACCTTAAGGCTCGCCGGCCACTCAGTGTTGAGGTCTGCACGCTACTGGACAAGCCCGAAAGGCGTAAGGTGGATGTAGATGTCAAGTATAATGGGTTTAAAGTTCCCGATGTATTCATTGTGGGTTACGGTTTGGACTATCAGGAAAGGTACAGACAGTTGCCGGATGTATGTGTTTTGAAACCCGAAATATATTTGTAGGGGGAAGGTGTCAATGAATAGAAATTTGGATTTTGATGTCAAGAGCTACCTCAAAAACGAAATAATTAAAATCCGCACCCTGGTTGGAGGTAAGCGAGCCCTATGTGCTTTAAGCGGCGGGGTAGATTCTGCGGTAGCGGCGGTCTTGGTAGACCGGGCAATAGGCAAGCAGTTGGTTTGTGTCTTTGTAGATCATGGCTTAATGCGTTTAGGTGAGGCGGAGGAGGTAAAAACTACCTTTAATGCCCACCTGGGTATGAATCTAATAATGGTAAACGCAAAGGGAAGGTTTTTAACGAAGCTAAAAGGAGTTGCGGATCCCGAGCAGAAAAGAAAAATTATCGGTCAGGAGTTTATTCGGGTTTTTGAAGAAGAGGCAAAAAAATTAGGTAAAATAGATTTTTTGGTTCAAGGTACAATTTTATCCGATGTGGTTGAAAGCGGCAAGCCCGGAGAAGTGACTGTTAAAAGCCACCATAATGTGGGAGGTTTACCTGAGGATATTGATTTTACCTTGGTAGAGCCTTTGAGAAGTTTAACTAAGGACCAGGTTCGTATGGTTGGTGTGGAACTAGGCCTTCCTGATGAAGTGGTTTGGAGACAACCTTTCCCCGGGCCGGGTTTGGGGGTAAGAATTATTGGAGAGGTGACAGAAGAAAAGCTGGCCATTTTACGCCGGGCGGATTTTATTTTTAGGGATGAAATCAGAAAGGCAGGGCTGGAGGGCCAAATTTGGCAATATTTTGCCGTACTCCCTATTATGAAAAGCGTGGGCATGAAAAACAACCGTAGAACCTACGCATATCCCATAATCTTAAGGGCTGTCAACAGTGTTGATGCTATGACGGCGGAAGCGGTCAAAATACCGTGGAGTATTCTGGATCAGGTATCCAGCAGAATCCTAAGGGAAATCAAACAAGTAAATAGGGTGGCCTATGATCTGAGCCCTAAACCGCCGGCAACTATTGAGTGGGAGTAGTATGCCTATTGATTGGTTTTTGCAATACCCTGGCCTTTTCGGTAAATATATATTATATTTAAACCAAATATGGAAGTGAAGGCAGACAGAAAGGAAGGATTAAATGCTGGAACTACAAAATATCTCATTTTTTATAGAGGAAGACGGCAGGAAAAAAGAGATTATTAAGGATGTTTCCTTTCGGGTGGATGAAAAATTCGTCGTGATAACCGGGCCCAATGGAGGGGGCAAATCTACCATCGCCAAGCTGATTATGGGGATTGAAAAGCCCTCCTCTGGAAAAATATTTTTTAAAGGAAAAGATATCACGGGTTTATCCGTCACGGAAAGAGCAAATATCGGCATGAGCTTTGCTTTTCAGCAGCCGGTTAAATTTAAAGGGATTAAGGTTTTTGATTTAATTTCCTTGGCAGTGGGTAAGGGCAGCCCGATTTCTGTTGAGGAAGCCTGCGCATATTTATTGGAAGTTGGTCTTTGTGCAAAGGAGTATCTCGACAGAGAAGTGGATGACAGTTTATCCGGTGGTGAACTGAAAAGAATCGAAATTGCCATGATGATGGCTAGGGGTACAGAGCTATCTATTCTGGATGAGCCGGAAGCAGGGATAGATTTATGGAGCTTTCAAAATTTAATTAAGGTTTTCGAAAGGATGCATGATGTAGGCAAGGGATCAATTTTAATCATCTCTCACCAGGAAAGGATTTTAAATGTGGCAGATAAGATTATAGTTATAGAAAATGGCAAGGTGTCTAAAGATGGGACCAAGGAAAAAATATTGCCCGGCTTACTAAGCGAGTTGGATAGTTGCGAACATTTTGCAATTTAAAGGAGAGCTGTGAAATTGGACAAGGGTAAACACGAAAATTATAGCAAGGAAGATATTTATAAAAATTTATTAGTGCAAGTAGCTGATTTACACGAACGACCTCAAGGGGCATATAATCTTAGGGCTGATGGCGAAGGGGTTGATAGAGAGACCACTGCTAATATCAATATAATTACTAAAAAAGACAACCCGGGTATTGATATTATTATCAAGCCCAACACCAAAAATGAAAGTGTTCATATTCCGGTGGTAATCAGTAAATCAGGTATGGAAGATCTGGTGTATAATGATTTTTATATAGGTGAAAATGCAGATGTTACAATTATTGCCGGCTGTGCTATTCACAACTCAGGTGCTGAAAACAGCGGACATGACGGCATTCACCGTTTCTTCTTGGAAAAGAACTCCAAAGTGGAATACATTGAAAAACACTACGGGGAAGGTAGCGGCGGCGGTAAACGTATTTTGAATCCCACCACCATTATAGAGCTGAAGGAAGGAAGCTACATGAAAATGGACAGCTTTCAGATTCAAGGAGTTGATGCAACAAAAAGGGATACCAAGGCAGTGTTGGGGGCAGGAGCAACCCTCATAATTACTGAGAAAATAATGACTGATGGGGAGCAATATGCAGAAACAAATTTTGAGGTAGAGTTAAATGGGGAGGATTCCGCCACCCATTTAGTGTCAAGATCGGTTGCAAAGGGTAACTCCAAACAAGTTTTTCTGTCTAGAGTTAACGGAAACAATAAATGCAACGGCCATACGGAATGCGATGCCATTATTATGGATAATGGTATTGTAACGGCGATTCCCGAAGTAACTTCCAATCATATTGATGCCAGCTTGATACATGAAGCCGTAATAGGGAAAATTGCCGGTGAGCAATTAGTTAAATTAATGACCCTGGGATTGTCGGAAAAAGAGGCGGAAGTCCAAATAATCAATGGTTTTATGAAGTAAACTCCCGGCTCAGGGAAGCTGTCGGGGAAAATGACTAAAAAAGTTCCAGCCACTAAACGGTGGTTGGAACTTTTTTCTTTGTGCTATTTCATTTTTAACTTGCATACCGTGTATTCGTGGCGACTTTTTAGAGGTAAAACCGGATTTGCCAAGACTAGTAATAATTGCTATAACTTCTCCAATAATTATTGGCGGCGGCTACAGTCTGAAAGTTAAGAGCTATCACTTGCGAGGCGGCAATTAAGCTATCCGCATTTCTGGAGTATTTGGGCCGAAGCTGGTTTCGAATTTGTACATCTGGTTGGGTGTACTCCACACCTTTTTGCGAAAGCTTAATCGCTAATTCAAAACCTTCTTGAGGGGTATTGGTCTGCAGGCTCCTTAGCCATCTGTTCATGTAATTCACTCTCCTTATAGCTAATATATGCCTGATCCAAAAAAAGGTTAGCCCCTGGCAATATAAGCAGTTGCACCATAAACCCCTGCCGGGAATAAACTGAGAGGGTAGGGTTAGGAAGGGGCGACTTATGATGGATTATCTGTATGTTTTGCTGATTTCCTTAGTTAATAATTTGGATACGGTAGGGGTTAGAGTGGCATACAGTGTTAAAGGTATCAGGATTCCCTTATATACAAATTTGTGGATTACCATGATTGCTTTTTTATTTTCAGCGGTTGCCGCTTTATTTGGCAATCAGTTGGCAAACTTACTACCGGGAAAGCTGGTAAAGGTAATTAGTATGGCCCTTCTGGTGCTCATCGGTTGCTGGCTTATTATCGAACCATATTATACAGGTAGTAAAAAAACGGAGGAAGCCGACGGTCATGTGCTGGCAATTTTAGCCGATCCCAGTAAGGCCGATCGGGATGGTTCCAAGGAAATTGATTTTATGGAGGCCAGTTTTTTAGGAATTGCCCTGTCCCTTAATAACATAGGCGGTGGAGTTACTGCGGGAGTTTTGGGTTTTTCTTGGTTTCTGGTAGCACTATTATCTGCTGTTTTTAGTTTTCTTGTTTTACAAATCGGTAACGAACTAACTTATTTTTTGGAACAAAAAAAGATGGTGGGCAAGGTTCCGTTAATAGCCGGGTTTTTGCTGATTTTAATAGGTATCAGGCAAATATTCTAATTTTCCGGTCTAAACTAAAGTGGCTTTGTTGACATTAAAAACCTACATCTGATAAACTACAAATGGATTAATAAGGTGGCCCGGTGCGGTTGGATAATCGAACCGGGTGTTTTACGTCAGCCAAAAATTTATTAAAAAACACCCGGAGGTGCGGTTATGAAAAAGGTTTTAATCAGTGTTTCTAATAAAGAAGGTTTGTTGGAATTTGCCAAAGGCTTAGTTGATCTGGGTTATGAAATCATATCTACCGGAGGTACGGCTGCTTATTTGAGTCGAGAGAATATTTTGGTAACCCAGGTTAGCACCATCACCGGTTTTCCCGAAATATTGGATGGAAGGGTCAAGACTTTACACCCTAAAATTCACGGGGGTATTTTGGCCCGCAGAACGGAAGAACACCTTGCAACCTTGGCGGAGCATTCTATTCCGACAATTGATTTAGTAGTTGTCAACCTCTACCCCTTTGGAGAAACCATCAAAAAACCGCATGTCAGCTTTGAGGATGCCATCGAAAACATTGATATCGGCGGCCCGACTTTGATTAGAGCAGCGGCAAAAAATCATCGGTATACCGGGGTGGTGGTCAGTCCTGAAGCTTATCCAGAGATTCTAGGCCAATTAAAAGATCAAGGGGAACTAACTGCCGATTTTAAAAGGAAATTGGCTTTGGAAGCTTTTAGGCATACCTCCAATTACGATGCGGTTATCAGTGCCTACTTAGCGGGCGTTTGGGAGGAAAAAGGGTTCCCCCGGGAATTTAATTTGCATGGGGAATTAGTTGGGGAGTTGCGTTATGGGGAAAATCCCCATCAAAGGGCGGCTTGGTATCAAGCTGCCGGCAATTTAGCCGACAGTGGCTTCAAACAAATTCAGGGGCCGGAGCTTTCTTTTAACAATTTAGTGGATGTCCAGGCGGCCCAGCAGCTGGTTAGGGAGTTTGCGGAACCGGCAGCGGCTGTTATCAAGCATACCAACCCCTGTGGCACCGCCATCGGCGAAAATTTAACCGCAGCATATTTGAAAGCATATCAAGCCGATTCCTTGTCGGCCTATGGCGGCATAGTGGCACTAAATAGAGAAGTAGATGTGGAAACAGCCGCAGAAATGATTGGAACCTTTTACGAAGCTATCATAGCTCCGGGATACAGCCGGGAGGCACTAAAAATATTTGCCACTAAAGCTAGGCTGAGGGTGCTTAGCACAGCTTTCAAAAATGAGGCAAAGCAATATGATATAAAAAGGGTGCTGAACGGCTTCTTACTGCAGGAACAGGATTTAGATAGCGATGTTGGACAGGCTTGGCAGTGGGTGCTTGGGCAAAAAAGTAGCTTAAAGGATCTGATCTTTGCCTGGAAAGTAGTCAAGCATGTAAAATCCAACGCCATTGTAATTGCAAAGAATGGCGAAACACTAGGTGTGGGTGCCGGACAGATGAATAGGGTGGGGGCGGCGGAAATAGCCTTAAAACAAGCAGGTGAGAAAGCGAAAGGAGCTGTTTTAGCTTCAGATGCATTTTTCCCTTTTAGGGATACGGTAGATTTGGCCGCTCAATACGGTGTAAAAGTAATTATCCAGCCCGGGGGTTCGGTCCGAGACGGGGAAACAATAACAGCATGCAAAGAGCACGGAATCAACCTAGTTTTCACAGGTAAAAGACACTTTAAACACTAAAAAGGCCTTCGGTCTTTTAGTGTTTAAAAGGTAGGAAGTGGAAAATAGAATGACATTAATGCAGGTTCTGAAGTAAATGTCATTCTGAGCGGAGCGAAGAATCTGCTTGCAAGAAAGACATACAAATAACCCACAAAGAATACATGCAAGCAATGTTGGATCATGCTAGACCATACTAAACAAAAAAAAGACCCCTAGGGGTCTTTTTTTAGAACATAGGCACTACTGCTCCCTGATATTTGTCCATAATAAAGTCTTTAATCGGCTGACTCAGCAGGACTTCATGTAAAGCCCGGATTTCCGGCAGGTTTTCATTTCCTTTTTTTACTGCAACTACGTTTTTAAAGGTGTCGGCTGCTATGGATTCCGGGTCCTCCATTACTAAAGAATCCTTTAGGGGGTTAAGTCCCGCACCAATGGCAAAGTTACCATTGATAATGGCACCGGTCACGTCATCCAGCGCTCTGGGTAAAAGGGCAGCCTCCAGCTCATTGATTTTGATTTTTATTTTGTAGTCAACAATATCCCTGACGGTTGCGGTCAGACCCACACCTTCTTTTAAGGTGATAATCCCGTTATCCTGCAAGAGCCAAAGTGCACGGGCTTCATTGGTTGCGTCATTTGGCACCGCGATGGTGTCCCCATCCTTGAGTTCGCTTAAAGCAGTGATTTTTTTAGAATAAAGCGCATAGGGCTCAAAGTGAACAGCCGTCGTCCAGACAAGTTCCATTTTGTTCTTTTCATTAAATTCGTCTAAATAGGGAATGTGCTGGAAAAAGTTTGCTCCCAGAGATCCATCGTTTAAAGCAATATTGGGAAGCACATAATCAGTAAATTCCTTTACTTCCAAATCCACTCCTTTTTCTACAAGCAGATCCTTGGCCACCAGTAAAATTTCAGCATGGGGTGTTGGTGTAGCACCAATTATCAGTTTTGTTAGTTTTGGCGGCTTTACAGCAGTTTTTCCCCCACTTTTATCAATTAGCGGAGGTATGTGTGTCCAGTACATCATATTAAATTCATCACCGAACACATCCGGTACCGCTAAGGCGGGTACTCCCCCTCCTTGTGTGACTAATGGAGGTAGGTGGGTTTGAGGCTGGGCATCAGTTCTGCAGCCTGTTGTAACAGCTAGAACTAACCCAATAATTAAAAGCAATACTAAAAACTTTTTACTTGTCATTCTAATCCCCCTTAAGTTCAGGCTGGCCTGTTGATGATGTTTTGTCAAGTGGTCCTTAAATATATATTTAAGGACCACTTGACCGCATTAGTGTTTAAAGATTACTTTTCAATCAGCGGAGGTATGTGTGTCCAGTACATCATATTAAATTCATCCCCGAACACATCCGGTACCGCTATGGTAGGTACCCCTCCTCCTTGAGTGACCAATGGAGGCAGGTGAGTTTGAGGCTGGGCGTTAGTTCTACAGCCCACAGTAAAGGCCAAGGCTAACCCCACAATCAACAACAAGACCAAAACTTTTTTTACCGACATGTTAATCCCCCTTATAAAAATTTTTTAGTTACCTCTTGTCAATATTGGCTGCAATTTTATCTCCAATCATCTGCAGTATTTGTATAAGTATTATTAAAACAATAATGACTACAAACATTAAAGTTGTTTCAAAGCGATAGAAACCATATCTTAAAGCAACGTCCCCCAAACCACCTCCTCCTACGGCACCCGCCATGGCTGAATAACTGATTAAAGTTATTGTTGTGATCGTTGCACCCAAGATTAAAGAGGGCATCGCTTCAGGTATCAGTACCTTGCGAATTATATCCATAGAGCCAGACCCGGATGCTAGGGCCGCCTCGATTACCCCCCAAGGGATTTCCTTAAAAGATGATTCTACCATTCGTGCCACAAAAGGAATTGCGGCAACTGTTAAAGGCACGATGGCAGCAGTGGTGCCAATGGAGGTGCCGATAATTTTTCTGGTAAAAGGAGTTATAAAGGCCAATAGGATAATAAATGGTATTGAACGGCCGATGTTAACAATTGTCCCCAAAATAGAATTTAACTTTTTATTTTCATTTATATGTCCTGTTTCGCTGATAACTAAAATAATACCCAAGGGGATTCCTATTAAATAGGATATTGCAACAGAAACCGAAACCATATAAACTGTTTCTACAAGTCCCCTCCAAACCAAGCTCAGCATTTCCGACCAAGGCATCTATAACACCTCAACTTCCAGCTGTAGATCCTTTAAGTAGCTAATACCTTTTTTAACTTGATTCTGATCGCCTAAAAGCTGAACAGTCAAGGTTCCAAAAGTATGTTCCTGTATATGATCTATATTACCATAAAGTATGTTTGTTTTCAGCCCATAATCGGAAACTAAATTTGATAGAATTGGTTGCCCGGCCACATCTCCTACAAAAGTGATTCTGATTATGTTTCCGCCGTTTCCGTTATTTTTCAGTACTACCGCTTCAGGCACATCAATATTAATGACGGTATTAATAAAATGCCTGGCCGTGGCGGTTTTTGGTTGGGTGAAAAGCTCAAGTACTGAGCCTGATTCAACAACCTTTGCATTTTCAATGACTGCTACGGAATCGCAGATTTCTTTGATGACATTCATTTCATGGGTGATTACCACCATTGTTAGCTCGAAATTTTTGTTGATATCCTTTAACAAATTGAGAATGGATTCGGTTGTTTGAGGGTCCAAGGCCGAGGTGGCTTCATCACAAAGTAGAACCTTGGGATTGTTGGCCAAAGATCTGGCAATACCCACCCTTTGTTTTTGTCCGCCGCTTAATTGGGAAGGGTAAGCATTAATTTTATCGCTTAGCCCAACCAGCTCCAGAAGCTCAGTTACTCGTTTATTAATTTCCCGTTCTTGATGACCTGCAATTTCCAAGGGAAAAGCAATATTGCCATAAACGGTTCTGGACCATAATAAATTAAAATGTTGAAAAATCATGCCGATATCCTGCCTTGCAAGCCGCAATTGCCGGGGTGACAGCTTACCCATATCAACACCATCTATCACAACTTGGCCGGAAGTGGGCCGTTCCAGCATATTAATACAGCGCACCAAGGTACTCTTGCCTGCACCGCTTAGACCTATTATACCATATATTTCACCCTTTGGGATATGCAGGCTAACACCATTAAGGGCTACAACATCCCCTCCATTACTGGAAAAAACCTTATGTAAATCAGTAATTTCTATCATTTGTACACCTACCTATAAAAAAACTCCCTGTTGCCGAAAGACAGAGAGAACTAAGCTGTTTGCTTTACTCTCATCTGACAGATGTCTCACACCCGCAGGAATTGGCACCGTTCCTTTTGAGATAAAAGGGGGTTGCCGGGTTTCACAGGGCCAGTCCCTCCACCTACTCTGGATAAGAGCTAATCCGTATTGCTTTGAGAATAATATAGCATAGTAAAGGGGCAAAGGTCAAGAATATTTTGCTTTAAACCCTTTAAGATGGTAAAGCGGGAAAGGAAATTGCAAAACCATGCCGAACTAAAAATACATAGGATATGTATGTGTAATAATAAAGGGGGCAATGACCATGGAATACCGCAGTAAATTAAAGGAGCCTTTTGTTGATGCTCTGTTTGAAGGCATTCTCCTTTTACAGGATGAACAGGAGTGCTATCGTTTTTTTGAAGATATTTGTACTGTTGCTGAGTTAAAATCCCTGGCCCAAAGGCTGGCGGTAGCTAAAATGCTGGAACAAGATGCAACCTATACCGCAATTGCCGAGGCAACCGGAGCAAGTACCGCAACCATCAGCAGAGTAAAAAGGGCCTTAAATTATGGGGCTGACGGCTATAAATTAATATTATCCCGGTTAGAAAGTATTGACAGAAGCAGCAATGCGTGATAGCATTACTTTAATATTTTAACACATTAAAGGGGTGCTTTTATGGATACCCGGTTGTCCGAGTTTCAAATACCTGTTGGTTTTAAGGATATCTTGCCCTTGGAGGCCCAATTAAGAAGGAAACTCAAGGAGGGTTTTTTTCGGCTGTTTAATCAATGGAGTTATCAGGAAATTATACCGCCCTGTCTGGAATATTATGAACAATTACGCGGCAGCAGTAAAGAAGAGGAGCTGTTCAAGCTGATTGAGCCTAGCGGCAGGGTTCTGGCCCTTAGGCCGGATTTAACTACCCCCATTGCCAGAATGGCGGCAACTCATTTAAAGGACAATAGCCTGCCCATTCGTCTTTGCTACTTCGGCAACGCTTATCGGTATGAGGGGATTCAGGTTGGCAGACAAAGGGAGTTTGAGCAGGCAGGGGTGGAGTTACTAGGTGCCCCCGGGGTAGGTGCCGATGCGGAAATGGTTGCCCTGGCTGTGGAATCCCTACGCTTATCCGGGTTGGCGGATTTTCAATTAGGAATCGGTCAAGTCGCCATTACCCACGGTTTATTGGAGGATGTAGGCGTTCCGGCGGCTGAAATTGAAAATGTAAAGCTTCTTATGACCAGGAAAGACTTTGTCGGACTGGAGGAAAAATTACTACAGTTGGACTTGCCAAAAGAAAGAGGGCAAGAAATCAGAGCAATTTTTTCTTTGAGGGGCGGCGGCAAAACTTTAGATAAAATCAAAGGGATAGCTAAAAGCGAAACGATTACAAAAGCCATTGAAGACTTAAAAGAGGTTTATTCCGCCTTGGAGGTTTTGGGTCTGACAAAACATATCTTCTTTGATTTTAGTATTTTACGAGATTTTGACTATTATACAGGTATTGTTTTTGAGGGATATGCCGCCGGTTTTGGTTATCCTATTTGCGGCGGGGGAAGATATGACGGTTTGCTGGGCAAATTTGGTTGGGCTGTGCCTGCCGTTGGTTTTGCCATCGGTATTGACAGATTAGTGGGTGCCTTGCCTAAAGAAGAAAAAAAGAGCATGGATGTATTGGTTGTAGGCGGCAATTTAGCGGATAGATTGCAGGAAGCCAATCTTTTAAGAAAACAAGGGCTCGGGGTTGAGGTCGAGATTTTGGATAAAGACCGGGAGGAAATTAAAGCCTATCAGCTTAGAAAAAATATTGCCAAGCTGGTGGAAGTTAAGGGGGAAAAAACCGATGGCTAAAAATTTGCTTACCATTGCCTTGCCTAAGGGAAAGTTAGGCGAGGAGGCCATTGCTCTTTTAAAAAAAGTAGGTCTGCCCACAACTGATCTGAAAACGGATTCACGTCAATTGTTGTTTGAATATCAAGAAGAAGGATATCGCTATTTGATTTGCCGTCCTACGGATGTGCCTGTTTATGTAGAACATGGTGCAGCTGCCTTGGGTATTGTTGGTAAGGATACTATAGAAGAGTCGGGAGCCGATATATTTGAGTTGGTGGATTTGAAGTTCGGTTTTTGCAGGTTTGTTGTGGCCTTGCCCTTGGCAAAAGCGGAGGAAATTACCACTAACGGAGTACCGGAGCTTAGAAAGCTTAACCATAAAAGGGTTGCCACTAAGTTTCCCAATGTGGCTAAAAAGTATTTTTCTTCCCTAGGAATGCAGGTGGAAGTAATTAAGCTACACGGCAATATAGAACTGGCCCCCAGGGTTGGTTTAGCAGAAATGATTGTAGATATAGTATCTACGGGGAAAACCCTAAAAGAAAATCGGTTATTGGCAGTAGCGGATATTTTTAACGCCACTGCTAGGCTTATTGCCAATAGAGTGAATTATAGAATGGAATTTCAGACCATAGACCCCCTGGTGCAGGCATTGAAACAGCTTGTGGAAGAAAGGAGCTGAATTATGCTAAGAATAATTAAAAGTGCGGATCCCCTTGTGCAAAAGCTACAGCAATTAGGTAAAATTGAAGGGGAGGAGGTTCTTCCCCTGGTAGCTGAGGTAATAGATAAGATCAAGGCTCAAGGAAATTCGGCACTATTGGAATATACCGGGAAGTTTGATGGTGCTTTCTTAAAAGAGGAAGATTTGCGGGTAAATTCAGAAGAAATTAAAGAGGCTTATACCAAGGTCACCGCCGGTTTTCTAAAGGCTTTAAGGATAGCCAGGGACAAGATTTATGCCTTTCATCAAAATCAATTGCAAAGGTCTTGGTGGACTCTGGATGATGATGGCAGCATGGTTGGTCAAATGTACCTACCCTTGGCCAGGGTGGGTCTTTATGTGCCGGGCGGAACAGCCGCCTACCCTTCCTCGGCTTTGATGACTGCAGTGCCCGGCTTGGTGGCAGGAGTAGCCGAGCTAGTGATGGTTTCCCCGCCGGACAAGGCCGGTAGAATCAATCCCCATACCCTGGTGGCAGCGGCCGAGGCAGGTGTTTCGGAAATATATAAAATAGGCGGTGCCCAGGCTATTGGAGCTTTGAGTTATGGCACGGAAACTATTAAAAAGGTAGATAAAATAGTCGGCCCCGGCAATATCTATGTCACCATGGCAAAAAAACTTTGTTATGGCCATGTGGATATTGATATGTTGGCCGGTCCGAGTGAAATATTAATTGTAGCTGATGAGACAGCCGATCCGGTTTATTTAGCAGCCGATTTGCTGTCCCAGGCCGAACACGATGTTTTAGCCAGAGCTATTTTAATTACCCCCTCTGAGGCATTGGCCGAAGAAACAGCAAAGCAGTTGGCAAGACTGCTAAAACTTTTACCCCGACGGGAAATAGCTTCAAAATCCATTAAGGAAAGAGGGGCTGTGATCATTACAAATGATTTGGCTGAAGGAATAGAACTGGCTAATTTTTTTGCCCCCGAGCACTTGGTGCTGGCCTTAGCTGAGCCCATGAGTTGGCTGGGGAAAATAAAAAACGCCGGAGCAGTTTTTTTAGGTCATTATACACCCGAATCCTTGGGGGATTATTATGCCGGACCAAGTCATGTTCTGCCCACAGGCGGGACAGCCAGATTTTCTTCACCTCTCAACGTAGATATGTTTCTTAAAAAAACCAGCCTTATCGGGTATACTCGGGAAGGTCTTTTAAAGGCGGCCGAGGCGGTGGAAGAACTGGCGAGGGTAGAAGGCCTTCATGCCCACGGCCTCGCTGTTAAAGTTAGAAAATAACAAAAGAAAAACGGGATGTTGTCAGCATCCCTAGCCTATTAAAGGCAAAGAAAGCAGAGGTGATGATTTTGGCAAAAAGGAAAGCCTTAATTGAAAGAAAGACTGCAGAAACACAGATTAAATTGGAATTGTTTCTGGACGGTGAGGGCAGGTTTAAAGGTAAAACGGGGCTGGGCTTTTTTGATCATATGCTCCATCTGTTAGTACGCCACAGCGGGTTTGATTTGGCAATTGAAGTTCAGGGGGATTTAGAGGTAGACGGCCATCATACGGTGGAGGATTTGGGAATTTGTTTGGGGCAGGCTTTGGCTGCCGCCCTGGGAGATAAAAAAGGCATTAATCGCTATGGCAGCGCCTGGGTGCCTATGGATGAAGCTCTAGTCCTAACAGCTCTGGACTTGAGCGGACGCCCGTTTTTTAACGGACAAATTGCTTTGCCATGTCAACAGGTGGGGAGCTTTGACACGGAGCTAGTAGAAGAATTTTGGAGGGCCTTTACCTTACATGGGGGAGTTACCCTACATATTAAGCAGGAAACGGGTAAAAACACTCACCACATTATTGAAGCCATTTTTAAAAGTACGGGTCGTGCTTTAAAAGAAGCAGTAACCCTAGATCCAAGAGAAAAAGCTGTACCCTCGACAAAAGGTATTCTTTAGGAGCAATTGTTTAGTATTAGACAAGCGGAAGTCAAGCAGTGGTCGAGCAATGGTCGAGCAGTGGTCAAGCAATGGTCAAGCAATGGTCAAGCAGTGGTCAAGCAGTGGTCAAGCAGTGGTCAAGCAATGGTCAAGCAATGGTCGAGCAATGGCCAAGCAGTTGTTTTGCATGTGATTCTGCATGAGACCCTTCACTTCGTTCAGGGTGACGTTAGAGCGAAGTCCCTGTTTTAATGTCACTGCTATGGAAGGCCCTGGTCGGTGTCATCCTGAACGCAGTGAAGGATCTCGGTTTTTTATTATCGTTTTCGTTTATAGTGGCGTAGGCAGCAGGTGGCTAATTCTGAATATAGCGAAGTCCCTGTTTTAATGTCACTGCTATGGAAGGCCCTGGTCGGTGTCATCCTGAACGCAGTGAAGGATCTCGGTTTTTTATTATCGTTTTCGTTTATAGTGGCGTAGGCAGCAGGTGGCTAATTCTGAATGTAGCGAAGTCCCTGTCTTAATGTCACTGTTATGGAAGGTCTTGGTCGGTGTCATCCTGAACGCAGTGAAGGATCTTGGTTTTTTATTATCGTTTTCGTTTATAGTGGCGTAGGCGGCAGGTGGCTAATTCTGAATGTAGCGAAGTCCCTGTCTTAATGTCACTGCTATGGAAGGCCCTGGTCGGTGTCATCCTGAACGCAGTGAAGGATCTTGGTTTTTTATTATCGTTTTCGCTTATAGTGGCGTAGGCAGCAGGTGGCTAATTCTGAATGTAGCGAAGTCCCTGTTTTAATGTCACTGCTATGGAAGGTCTTGGTCGGTGTCATCCTGAACGCAGTGAAGGATCTCGTGCAGAAAAGCATGCAGAAAGACCTAAAGAAATACCCCAAAAGTTTTTCCTTTTTAACTTTTCAACCAAAAAGCCTTTAGCTTTTAAGGAGGTAAATCAATGTTAGTTATACCGGCCATTGATTTGAAGGAAGGCCAATGCGTAATGCTTTTTCAGGGAGATCCGGCAAAAAGCACAACCTTCTCCCATGATCCGATTCAAATGGCAAAAAAATGGGCAGGCTTAGGGGCTCCCCTTCTGCATTTGGTGGATTTGGACGGAGCCTTTTCAGGTATGCCTAAAAACTTTGGGCTGGTAAAAAAAATTATGCAAGCAATTGAAATTCCCGTTCAATTAGGTGGCGGAATTCGAAGCATGAAAGCAATTGAAAATATTTTGGATCAAGGCGTGGAGAGAATAATTTTGGGAACCGTTGCTATCTCCGATCCTGACTTAACGAAAGAGGCCTTAAAAAGGTATGGGGATAGAATTCTAATCGGTATTGATGCTACAGATGGGCTAGTGGCAGTAGAGGGTTGGGGTAGAACATCTAAAAAAACATACCTGGAGCTGGGCCGAGAGGTGCAATCCTGGGGTGCTAACAGAATAATTTTTACGGATACAAAAAGAGACGGTACCTTGAAGGGACCAAATATAGAAAGCTCCGTGCAGATGGCTAAGGAAACCGGCTTGCAAATAATTGCCTCCGGCGGAGTGTCTTCCATAGCTGATTTGCTTGCCCTAAAAAAGCATGAGGGCCTTGGCATCGAGGGAGTAATTGTAGGAAAAGCAATTTATCAGGGCAATATAGATCTGGGGGAAGCTTTTAGGCTTTTAGGCTGACAAAGGAGAGATTTTATGGCAGTTAAAAGAATTATTCCTTGTCTTGATCTGCAAGGAGGTCAAGTGGTTAAGGGTGTAAAGTTTGTTGATTTAAAAAAGGCGGGGGACCCTATAGAATTGGCAATTGCTTATGAACAAGCAGGAGCGGATGAGCTTGCTCTTTTAGATATACAAGGCAAACAAGAAGCAAGGCGGGAGCTATTGGAATTAATTAAAGCCATCAAGGCCCGGATTAAGATTCCTTTGATTTTTGGCGGGGGCGTTAGAAGTGTGGCCGATATAAAGGCGGTACTTCAGGCGGGTGCAGATAAGGTCTCTATTAACTCTGCCGCAATTGCCAACCCCCTATTAATTAATGAAGCCTCCCGATGTTTCGGCAGTGAAAAAATCATTGTTGCCATTGATGCCAAAAAGACGGGGGAAGACTTGTGGAGGGTTTATATCAAGGGAGGTACGGAAGACACAGGTCTAGATGTGGTGGAATGGGCAAAACGGGTTGCCGAGCTGGGGGCGGGGGAAATTCTGCTGACCAGTATTGATCGAGATGGAACCAAGCTGGGCTATGATTTAGAATTAACAAGGGGAGTCAGGAATGCCGGCGGAGTACCGGTTATTGCCTCAGGCGGTGCCGGTGAGCTGCAGCATCTGCTTGATGGGGTTACTTTAGGTCAAGCCGATGGGGTGTTAGCGGCCTCAATTTTTCACTTTGGGATCGTTGAGATAAAAGAAGCAAAGGCTTTTTTTCGTCAAAGGGGGATAGCTGTAAAATGATATTCGCGAAATTAGAAAAAGATTTTATTGATCAATTGCAATTTGATGAAAGGGGTTTAGTGCCTACTATCGTGCAGGAGTTAAATTCCGGCCAGGTTTTGATGCTGGCTTATCAAAATAGGGAGGCCTTGTTAAAAACCTTGGAAACAGGCAATACCTGGTTTTACAGCCGTAGCAGGCAGGAGCTTTGGCATAAGGGGGCCACTTCCGGGCATTATCAGCAAGTACATAGTATCTATTACGATTGTGATGGGGACACCATCTTGATTATAGTTAAGCAAAGAGGGGTTGCCTGCCATAAGGGTTATTACAGTTGTTTTCATCATCAGGTTACAGACGAGGGCATCTTAACGAATCAGGAGGCCCCCTTGATATCCGGTTCCCAGCAGTTGGGACAAATTTTAGGAGAGTTGTCTGAAATAATTGGGGAACGAAAAGAAAATTTACCGGAGGGTTCCTATACCACCTACTTATTTGAGCAAGGCCTTGATAAAATCCTAAAAAAAGTGGGGGAAGAGGCGGCGGAAATTATTATTGCGGCCAAGAACCCGGATCAAGGTGAATTGATTTATGAAACAGCGGATTTCCTTTATCATTTGTTGGTGCTTTTGACAGAAAAAGAACTATCCTTGAAAAAAATTGCCCAGGAGCTGGCAAAACGCCGTAAATAAACGCCGCAGCAGCGGGAACGATCTCCACCCATGGTAAGGTTGGGGTAATACTTTTTTAGGCATCAGACATAAAATAAGCATAAGAACCTAGAAGGGGTGAAAGGGATGGAAAAAATAAATGTGATGGTTTTATATGGAGGGCGTTCTGGTGAGCACGAAATTTCTTTGCAATCAGCCGCCTCGGTAATTCACGCCTTGGATAAAAAAAAGTATGAGGTGTTACCTATCGGCATCAATAAAGAAGGGCGCTGGCTAGCGGGAACTGCTCCCTCCGAAGTAATCAGCCGGGGATTTAGGGATGAT
>JBBAFB010000010.1:0-29188 GCA_041655595.1 Bacillota bacterium | reverse complement strand
CCAGCACAACACGCCCAATAGGCTTTTTAACCAGTTGTTGTTGGCTCATATATTCGATAGGCTGACCAATGATTTCTTCTTCCTTAATACCGGTCAACTGGCTAAAAACCTTATTAACTGCGATGACTATACCCTTGGCATCAACAATATAAATACCGTCATTTAACGCATCGCCTATTAAAAAAGCCTCCAGCTCCCGTTCTTTATAAGTGTTGAGCTCAGCCGTTATATTTTTAATCTCCGAAGCCTGGCTACTAAAACTTTCCATCAGGTAAGCCAGCGTTTCATCAAAGCCTTTATCCAATGAATGCGCCATTTGTTCAAATCTTTCCCTGATGTTCATATCAATTTCAAGCTTTGATTTTGTCACCTTAGCTCCTCCCTGACTCATCATAATTAATTGTCCCCATGGACCCTTTCTTAGTATGGGCCAATAGCGGCACCGAAGCCTTCAGCGTCGGCCTTTTTTTTGCGCCGCTGTTTTTGGCGCTGGATCTGTTAAATGGGGCAGAGCGCCTCCCGCTATTGCCCATAAATAAAGGCTGGCCACAGTGGCGTAGGGGGAATATCTTCTTTGGTACTTTCGAAAAAGCTCCGGAGTTATCCTACGGTGTCGGTACAGCATACGTAAACCCCTATGAATGGCCAAATCCCCCCAACTGATAATATCTTTTCTTTCCATAGAAAAAGTCATTACCATCTCCGCAGTCCATACACCAATACCCTTAATTTGGGTTAAGGTCGCGCAAACCTCCTCATCGGATAAGGAGTTGAGACTATGCAAAGCTAACCTTCCCGTCAAGACTGAATCAGCCATTTCTTTAATATAAACTGCTTTTCGCATGGAAATACCGGCACCTTGCAACTCTTCCTCAGTGGCTGTCCCGATTGTTTCCGGCGTAAAGGGGCTGAAGCGGTCCAGCATACGATTCCAAACTGTAACTTGGGCCTTGGTTGAAATTTGCTGACCTACAATAGATTTTACTAAGGACATAAAGACATCGGGTATAACCGGACGGTGAATATGCCCAATTTGCTCCATCGCTTCACCTAAAAGGGAATCCTTTGCTTTTAACCAGTTAACCTCTTCCGCTCCATATTGAAAAAAGCCTGTCTGCTTGGCCATACTATCCAATTCCTACCGCCTCCGGTCTCTTTTGATATTAACGATCTGCCTTATTTAATGCCTTCAAAATTCCATATAAAATTGCCTGGGGTCTAGGAGGACAGCCCGGCACATAAACATCTACCGGCAAAATATAATCAACGCCGTTTCCGGTGGCATAGGTATCCCGAAAAATCCCACCGCTTAGGGCACATGCTCCAATAGCCACTACCAACTTGGGCTCCGGAGTGGCCTGATATGTTTTCAAAAGGGCCAGCTCCATATTTCTGGTTACCGCACCTGTTACCAACAGTAGATCCGCGTGTCTTGGGGAAGCAACAAACTGCATTCCAAACCTTTCCAAGTCATTTAACGGGTTATTCAAACCGTTGACCTCGTAATCACAGCCGTTGCAAGAGCCTGAATCTATTTCCCTAATAAAAAGACTCCTCCCATAAGCCTTACGAATCTTTTCTTGTATCGCGGCACAGACAGCCCGGTAGTCAGTATTAACAAGGGGACTTACTGCCGGGGATTCCTTCGTTACCCTTAAATCAGCCCGATTGGTAACTGCTAACTCAAATTCCTGAGTCATTTTGACAGCGCCTTTAGGGCAAACTTCCTCACATAGGGCACAAAAAATACACTGATCCAAATTAATGCCCAAAATCAACTTGTTTTGATCAACTGCTATAGCGCCGGAGGGACAGCCGGACACACAGCTGCCACAGTGATCACACTTATTATAATCTATTTCCGGCTTGCCAACAAATAAACTTGAATCCATAGGCTCCTTGGGATACGGAAGAGTGAGCCGGGGATATTGAATTATTTTTTTTAACATCTTATACATCTTCAACATTCCTTCCTGTTAAATCAAAACCTCGGCAACCGGGCTTATAAATCGTTCCCTGCATAGGAAAGATTAAAGCTTTTGTTGATTAAAGGAAAATCCGGCACAATATTGCCCTTCACCGCGTGGCACAAGGCAGGCCAGTTACAAAAAGAGGGAGTTCTTATTTTGTACCTAAAAATAGTGTTACCGGCACCGGTCATCACCCAATGGATGTTTTCCCCCCTGGGTGATTCGGTAAGACCAAAAGCAAATTGATAAGGTGGAAGATCGCCCAGGGGCCCTGCCATTTTGCCCTCGGGTATCCCTTCAATAGCTTGAATCATTAAGTTAATGGAAGCAAAGCATTCTTCCAGCTTGGTATTCATCCTGCAATTTACATCACCGTTATTGTGTTCGGGCACCGCAAAATCTAAATCGGCATAGGCCTCATAAGGGTAGGCTTTTCTGACATCATAACGAATACCGGAAGCCCGTCCCCCTGGACCGACTGCATTTAGGTCCACTGCTATCTCCTTTTTTAGAATACCGGTACTTTCCACCCGATCAATAAACATACTCTTAGCTTTGATAATTTCAACTGTTTCCCGTAGCTCCTTCTCCAGTTTTTTAAGATCCGCAATTATTACCTTTTCCTTGCCCGCCAAAAAATCCTTTCTGCAACCCCCTAACCTATTTACATTCCTGAGGAACCTCACGCCGCAAAGCTTGTCCGCTATTAAATAAGCCCAAACCCGCATCATTCTAAATTGAAAAGCCGCAAAACCATAAGCCACATCAACACAAATCCCGCCCAAATCGCCCAAGTGGCTAGTTAGCCTCTCCAACTCCGCAAATATCACCCGGGTGTACCGGGCTCTTTTGGGCACCACAATTTCCCCAATCTTTTCTACCGCTTGACAGTAGGCCAAGGAGTTGGCAAAACTCTCATCCCCGGAAATACGCTCGGAGGTAAACAAAGTCTTTTCCAAACCGGCTCCTTCGGCCAATTTTTCAATCCCCTTGTGAACATAATAAAGCTGTGCTTCCAGATTGATAATCGGCTCACCTGCTACGCTGAAACGAAAATGCCCCGGTTCGATGATCCCGGCATGTACCGGGCCCACGGGGATTTCATAGATTCCCTCCCCCTCGATTCGCTCAAAAACCGGTTCCCGGTCTACAAAAGGAGGCCTTTTAGCTATGGGAAACTCCTTACGCAAAGGATATTCCCCTTCCGGCCAGTTGCCGTGGAACACCAACGGCTTAGGATTGGGGTGGCCTAAGGGCGTAAGACCATAGAGATCCTGGATTTCTCGCTCATAGGAGCCGGCCCCAGGAACCGATTCTGCAATGGATGGAAAACTACCCTTCAAGGGGTCCACCGCTGTTTTTAGGGTAAGCAGCAGACCTTTTTCTCGCATCCCGAAAACATAGTAAAGAGAAAAATTGCCTGTAAGCTCCCTTTCATCATTTCCAAACAAAGAAATCAAAGGGTGGGCCAATTCCCGACTAAGGTGGGTACAAATCGCCGCTAACCGCTCCTTTTTTACATCCAGATATATTTCATTACCGTTTACCAGCTGTTCTCCAACGATATCACCTGGGAAAAGTTCCGACAGCCGATCAATAATTTCTGAAGATTTCACCCTACTTCACCCCCATAATTATCATTTGAGCATTATAAATTAAAGACCTTAACCCTTCGGGCATATAAAAGCCGGTGGTAAAAATCACTAACAACAACAGCATAATGGCAACAGTACCTGCCGGATTTATTTTTAACGGCTCACCCTCCGGCTCCGGACCGTCGCTGTAAAACATTTTAAAAAGGTTAAGAGCAATTCCGGTAAAAATGACGGCTAGTAACAGAATAAAAGCCGAACCAATTATGAATCTGCCATCCACAAAAATCGAAACAATAATTCCCAGTTCACTGGCGAAAATACTAAAGGGAGGAACCCCTGCAATTGCAAACAGGCCCAGGTAAAAAGCTGTGCCGGTAACCGGCAGTACCTTTAAAACTCCTTTGACTTTGTCAATTTTGTTAGTCCCAAAGCGGTGTAGGATACTGCCCGTGGCAAAAAACAACATGGATTTTGTAAAGGAGTGGTTGATCATATGGAACAAGCCTCCGAAAACCGCCTGGGGCGTAAAAAGACCAATAGCCAGTGCAATAATCCCCATATGCTCAATACTGGAATAAGCCAACAGGCTTTTATATTCTTTTTGGGTCAGGATGATTACAGCCGCAATGCCAACGGATAACAAGCCAATGGCTATTAAAAATTGTCCTGTAAATTGGCTGCTGTTCAGATTCTTATTGACAATTGTCACAGTCCTGATAATGCCATACATGGCTCCGTTTAATAAAACACCCGACAGTAAAGCGCTGATAGGGGACGGGGCCTGGCTGTGGGCTCCTGGCAACCAGGTATGCATGGGTGCCAGCCCCGCTTTGGTGCCGAACCCAATGGCAATAAAAAGAAAGGCTAATCTCAAAGCCGGGGTTTTTAAAGCCTTGGCATGCTCTGACAGGGCTACCCAATCAAGAAATTGGGCATCGGTCAGTACATCCAAGGAAGATAGATGGAGAAAAATAATGCCTAAAAAAGCGATGGCAATCCCCACAGAACAAATAATCAAGTATTTCCAAGCTGCCTCTAGGGATTCCTTGGTGCTATAAAAACCTACCAGGAAAACGGAGGCCAAGGTAGTAGCCTCGATTGCAACCCACATAATACCCATGTTTTTTACGGTGGCAGCCAGGATCATAGTAAAAATAAAAACATACATTAGCAGATAATAGGTTCTAATCTGATCCTCGCTGATTTTTCCCCGCCCCAGATCCTCCTCTAAGTAGCCGATTGAATAAATAGAAGCAACAAGGCCGATAATGGTGATGATATCAAGCACGATAATACTTAGGGAATCCAGGTAAAAGAAGCCACCTAAAACTGCATATTGAATATAGCTTGCCGCAATAACCTCTTTCGTTAAAATAAGAGAGATAACCGTCAAGGATGCCGATACAACAAGGCTCAGCCGGTAAATAAGCTGCCTATTTTTTAAAAGAAAAAACAGCGGGGCCGCGATAATTGGTATAAGAAGAAGTAGTAATCCCATTTTTCTATCCCTTCAAATTATTTAGTCTGTTAACATCAACGGAGTCAAATTCATCACTGATTCTAAACACCAGGACACCCATGACCAGCACCGCCGTCAAAAGATCAATAAACATGCCCAAATCAATAATAAAAGGCAGCCCCTGGGTAGCAAACATGGCTGTGGCAAAAAGGCCGTTTTCAATAACCAGGAAACCTACAATTTGCCCAAAAGCTTTTTTTCTGGTGATCATAAAGATTAGTCCTATCAACACAGCCGAAACCAGGTTGGCAACCTGTACATTAATAATGCCATCGGCGGTAGGAATGGCTAAGTATGAAAAGACCACCAGCAAGCAACAAGCGATAATTAAAATAGGTATATTAAAAAAGAAATCCTTTTCTACTTTATAGGTTACATTAGCGAAGGTCGAATTCAAAAGGTTGGGAATGTAGATCACCTTTAGGGCAACCATTAAGAGGCAGACCAGCAAAACATCTATACGTCCCGTTTCTAAACCAATAACACCCGCACCCACAGCAATCAACAGTGATTGAAAGCGAAAGGTCCTAATATAGGAGGCAATTCTTTTGTTGGACACTAATATAAAGGAGGAAAACAAAATCAGTGCCGGTAGCAAATCAAGATAAATTTTGGTCATTAAAGTTCATTCCTTTCCGCATTAGCTGAGCACAAATTGATTTAAAAAGCCTAGGAAGGCTAAGATAAAGGACAAAGCAGCTAGGTTGGGAACACTGAAAAAGCGAAACTTGACAGTGTTAACTTCAATTAAGGCCATGATTACCGAGAAAAGAATTACCTTGGCCAAGTAAATGAGCAGCGAAATCGCAATAACCCCCGGTCCCCCCATACTTAGCAGCTGATCATGGGGCAAAAAGACGTTGACCACAAAGGTGATCAGCACCAGTTGTTTTACGGCGGCACCTAGTTCCATTAAGGCCAAATGCCTGCCCGAGTATTCCAGCACCATTGCTTCGTGCACCATAGTCAACTCCAAATGTGTGGAGGGATCATCCACGGGAATCCTAGCGGTTTCCGCGATAATAATGATCAGCAGGGCCAAAAAGACCAATAAATAGACGGGGTGAGACAAGGGGATACCCATACTTTTTGAGCCCTCCATCATCTGCAAAACAGAAGTTGATTTTGAAATCAAGCCCACGGTAAAAACAGAAACCAGGATGGCCGGCTCCATTAGTGCCGAAATCATCCCTTCTCTGCTGCTACCCATGCCCCCGAAAGTACTTCCTGCATCCAAGCCTGCCAAAGCAAGAAAGAAGCGCCCCAAGGCAAAAATATAGATCAGCATAATAACATCCCCGGGAAAGCCGAAAGGCACCAGTAAGGTTGTAACAGGCACCAGCATGGCCGCTGCTAAGGTTGTAGCAAAAACTATATAAGGGGCCACCTTATAGACCCAGGAGGTTACCTCTGAAACTACCGCTTCTTTTTTAAACAATTTGTATAAATCAAAATACATTTGCAAAACAGGAGGCCCCGTTCTTTTTTGGGTAAAAGCCTTCACCTTGCGAATCAGGCCATTTACCAAGGGTGCCACCAGTACAATAGCTGCTATTTGAATTGCCAAATAAAAAATGCTGTTCATTTTTTCTACTCCTTTTTAAAAGATTACACCACCCTAGACAATTCGGTTGTAAAGCACGGCAGCAACAATAGCTGCCAGGATATAGAGTAAATATAAATGAAGGCTTCCCGTTTGAATTGCGGATCCTGCTTTGACAGAAAACCTATTAGCCAGCAATAAAATGGGGCTATAGAGATATCTTTCAAAAATTGATTCCGTCGCCACGCTATATTTTTGGGAAACAGGAAAATAAACAGATGAACCCTCTCCGGTTTCCAGTTTCCTGGAAGGGCGATAAAGGATTCTAAAGACTATCCTTAAAGGTTTAGAAAAACCGGTGGCACTATACTGCATTCTGGCATTAAGCTTGCGGTAACCGCAGTCCCAGGTTCCATATTTTCTTTCTCGATATGCTCCTCCCAACACTCTAATAGCTACTAAAGCTAGCAAGCTTAACAGAACTACCACAAAAACCAACATTAGGGGGTAAATGCTGTTTTCGCCAACCTCCACGGGATAATAGGCAATTAACCAGCCCCCCTTTAGCTGACCGGCATTAGCGGCACCGATAAAACTACTTACTACCTTATCAACCAGCTGCAAAAAAAGCAGGGGCAAGAAACCAAGCAAGATACATAAGGCGGCCAAAAGGCCCATACCTGCCTGCATAGCGGCAGGTACCTCCCGTGCTTTTGCGGCTTTCTCACTTCTGGGCAAGCCCAAAAAGGCAATTCCAAATAATTTAATAAAACAGACTGCCGCCAAAGCCCCTGCCATCGCAAGGGCGGCAACTGCAATGATGTAGACAATATTTACACTGCCATTGCCCGCGGAAACCGCCAAAAAGAGGGACTGGTAGGTTAACCACTCACTGACAAAACCGTTAAAAGGCACTATGGCCGAAATAGCCAGGGAAAAACCCAAGACAAACAAGGATGTGACCGGAAGCTTTTTGATTAAACCTCCCAGCTTTTCAATATCCCTAGTACCGGTGGCATACTGGACAGCTCCCGCCCCAAGAAAAAGACCACCTTTAAATAAAGCGTGGTTGGCGGTATGAAACAAAGCAGCGGTCAGAGCCAAACCAGCCAGAAATAAATTGTTTTGAGCAAAGGCTAAAGCACTAATACCCAAACCTATCAGGATAATACCGATATTTTCAATACTGCTAAAAGCCAACAACCTTTTAATATCCCGCTCCATTAAAGCGTAGGCGATCCCCAAAACAGCCGATACGATGCCCAAAGCTAAAATCAAAACACCCCACCAGGCCGCGGGGCTGCCTAAATAAAAGAGCACAAACCTGACTAAGCCATAAATCGCCGTTTTAATCATAATGCCCGACATTAAAGCGGAAACATTACTGGAAGCCGCCGGGTGAGCATAGGGCAGCCAGATGTGAAAGGGGATCACCCCCGCCTTTACTCCAAAGCCGATTAAAAACAGTAAAAACATAATATTTTTGACTGCCAGGGGTATAGCGGTAGAACCGGCAAAAATATCAAAGGAGCCGGTGTAGCTATACATCACCATAAAAGCAATTAATAAAAAGGATGCCCCCACATGTGTCATGGCAATATAAAGCAGACCTGCTTTTTGATTCTCCCTTTGCTCGGATTCAAATACCACTAAAAAGTAGGAAAGCAGGGACATAATTTCCCAAACAATAAAAAACAAAATGGCATTACCTGCAGTCAGCACAAAAAACATGGACAACACAAAGGCTGAGTAAAGAAAATTAAACAAGGCCACTTTTCTTTTGCCAAAGTAATGAGTAACATACCCCAAAGAATAGATAGACACGCAAAAAACCAACACAGATAATGCCAACACAAAAAAGGAGGACAACCGATCTATGGTAATATTAATCGTGATGAAAGAAATGGGGAAAGGAAAGTCCGCCAGCTTAATAAGCAAATCACCAAGCCAAATTTGCCAGACCGCGGCCACGGCACCTAGTAGAGATGCCAGAATATTTAAAGAGTGAGCAATAGCATTATTTGATTTATGTAACTTTAAAAAAACCAAGGATGCAATAGCTGCTAAAAAATAGAGCACAACAGCTCCCCCATATAGATTGGAAATAGTCAATAAATTCATCTGGTATTCTGAGCCTCCCATACTTTTTTAAACCACATTTGTCAGCAACTTGTTTTAATCCCAACAATCCCCAAGTACTGTTTGGGCATACAAAAAGCGCACCCATAATTTGGCTCTCTGGACTGTAGAGATCACGATACTCACAGGTGCGCTGACGAGGTTAGCTGACGGGTTCGGGAATAGAGAGTTTCCCTACTCACTTGATGAGATTCACCCCAAGCAGTACAACTGCAACGGATCCCCCGCTCCCTTATAAAAAGATTAAGCGCAAGCACATTAAATTTATTTGTACAAATTTAAGCAACATTGAATTTCATTATATCCTAACCTCAACAAACTGTAAAGCCCGAACCCTTCCCCCGGTTAGAACAACCTTGGGCACCGCAGGGCTTGATTCTACAGCCGTAACAACTTATTAATCAAATTGTAAGAAACTTATTAGCTTTACAAGGAATCAGGCCTATGTTATCATGGGACTAGAGATAGTTCTCACATGGGACTTTGGTCCTACATGAGGATTACAGCGCTAGTGAACAGTATCAGCAAAACTTTATACTAATTTGAAAAAGGCACACTTATCGAAAGATAGGGTCGCAAAGCTATGGATCTAAGGAGAATTTCTATGATTGCCAGGCTGCCATACTTTTTGAGCAAGGTGGCCAGTGGCTGCCTTGCTTTTATTATTTTGACATCAGGGAGGTATGACCATGTATGAATTAATTGATCTTTCCGTCCAGAAAAGATCACTGAACGAGGAATTGAAAGAAATTACGTCTTCATTATGCAAACATTTAAATTTTGACAGTTGGAAAATCATTATGTTTAATGCCGATAAACTATATGGGTTTTTACATTGTTCTTCCGAAACAGAGGCGGTATGCCCATCAAATACCTATAATCAGATAATATTCGACAAATCTAGGGATAACTCCTACCTAGGGCTGCTGCTAACCGAGGGAAAGGCCATTTTTTGCAAATATGAGAAAGAAATAGCGCACAAATACACCCCCATCTCCCCGGAAAAATCCAGTGAGCTGTATTACCCTCTGATTTCGTCAAGAGGTACTAAAAAGGAAATCCTAGGTTGTCTTTACTTCGCTAAACAAGGCGGCCACCCGGGGGATTTAAACAATGCTTTGCTTGATGATTACCTTCAGGGGCAAGTTATAAACATCCAAAGTTTATTTGAAATAATTTACAATAGCTATCTGGAGGACAGGGGTATCTTTGATTTGATTCACCTTTTTCAGGAAATTATTGTAACGAAGGAGCCTTTTATGAAAAACCATCCCTATAACGTGGCCTTTTTAAGCAACTCAATCGGCCAGGAGTTGGGTTTTTCAAGCGACCAACTGTATAAACTCAACATGGCGGCCCTACTGCATGACATCGGCAAAATCTGTTTAAACGATTCAATCCTAAACAAAACCTCTCCCCTTGCAGAAGCAGAGAAAAAAGAATTAAACAGACATCCATTGTACGGCTACATCATTATCAGGGATTTAGCGACCAAATTTGACAGTTTATCCGGAATTGAAGATATTGTTTTGCAACATCATGAAAGATTTGACGGGAAGGGCTATCCCAAGGGAATAAAAGGCGAAGATATTCTTTTGGAAAGTAGAATCCTGGCTATTGCCGATGCTGTAGATGCCATGCTTTCGGAAAGGAGCTATAAAAAACCTAAAAATTTAAGCAGCACTATTAACCAACTGATATCCAATAAAGGCACACAATTTGATCCAAAGCTTGCACAAATAATGGTGGAAATTTTAGTTAAGGGGAAAAAGGGCCAGCGGGCAATTTTAGAAAAGCCCATCACCCTTGGAACCTTAGAGCTGTTAACAGAAGAAAAATCATGCCAAATACAAGGAACCCTAATTAAAACAATTCAAGGCTACAGATTTAAAAAAGATTTTTGCGAGTGTACCTGCGATGAGTGCAGTGCCCCCCTGCCAAAGATTATCAGAGCCAGTTTTCACACCGAGGATAATGGAAAAATACTGGAGTGTGAAGCCTCAATTGCCCATAAAAACGCGGGAGGCTTGTATATTTCCAAATTGACTCCCATCACAGCCTCCACCTATTTCAGCCTACCTTGGGAACTGCAGGGAACGCTAAAGCTCAAGGGCTCGGCTACCTCAGAAATTACTATCAGTAAAATAGGCGGAGATTTTTTAAGTTTTTATGTTGATGCCGACCAATTTTTGAATAAAACCATTTTAGAAAACACAACCTCTGTGGCAATTAATTTTTTAGATCTTGAAACCATAGCGGTCACAGGTAAAGTTACTAAAATAATTAAAATCGGTCTTAAATATCACTGCGATTTCAGCTATTTAAACATTCTAGAAAGCACTAGGGATAAAATATTTAGGCAGATATTCAAAAGACAAGCCGAATTCAAAAAAGCCTTGTCCGGTTTAGTTCTATAATGGCAGTTGGGTAAAGCAGTAACATAAAAAATGCCCGAACCCGGGTTGTTGACACAAATATATAAAACTTATATAATAGCATTTAATTAACATTTTTATTTAAATTGAATAGTGATCCTTATGAAGAGTGGCGAAGGGACTGGCCCGATGAAGCCCGGCAACCGGTTTTAATTTAAAGCAAGGTGCTAAATCCTGCAGGCTTAAGGCTTGATAGATGAGGAAGATCAACATATTTTGCACTTACTAAAACTCTTCCCCCATCGGGGATTTTTTTTATACATAATTATCAACTACAAACCAGCTAAAGGATTGCTAATTTATTTATCCATTAAACCGGCTACGGATACTGAGAAAGGACTTGAAAAATGAAAACAGCAGAATTGTTTGCAACGAAAAAGGTTTTATCCTTCGAAATTTTTCCGCCCAAGCGAACAGGCTCCATTGAGACCATCTTTCGTACAGTTGACGCTTTGAAGGATTTAAAACCGGATTTTATTAGTGTTACCTATGGTGCGGGCGGAAGCAACAGCAACAGAGCCACCTTTGAAATTGCGGCTGCCGTTAAAAACGATTACGGCATTGAAAGCGTGGCACATCTTGCCTGTATCAATCTAACAAAAGAAGATGTCCTCAGCATATCTAAGGATTTCAAACAAGAGGGCATTGAAAATATCCTAGCCCTGCGTGGGGATATTAATCCGGAAATTGAACCTAAAAATGATTTTAAACATGCCAGCGATTTAATCTCTTTTATCAAAGAAAATGGTAATTTCAACATCATAGCCGCTTGCTATCCCGAAGGTCACACGGAATCCTCATCAATTGTTGAAGACATACACAATCTGAAAACGAAGGTAGACGCAGGTGCCGATCAACTGATCACCCAATTATTCTTTGATAATGACTATTTTTATTCCTTTCGGGAAAGGGCCGCCATCGCGGGTATCAATGTTCCCATACAAGCCGGTATTATGCCGGTTACAAATAAAAAGCAAATAGAAAAAATGGTTACCCTTTGCGGTGTAGATCTACCGAGAAAATTTCTATCCATCATGAATCGCTACGAACACAACCCCATAGCAATGCGGGATGCCGGCATTGCCTACGCCATTGACCAAATAGTTGATTTAATTGCCCAGGGAATTGACGGCATCCACCTCTACACCATGAATAACCCCTATATTGCCCTTAGAATCTACGAAGCAATCCATACCCTGCTGGAAGCATAACAAGCGAAATGGGAGCTTGCGGGCACTTATTTAGTGCCCGCGAACAAACCCAGCATCACGCCCACCTTTAAAGCAGCATAGACATTAAAATAGACTTCCGGATCCTCCAGCTTAGCCCCTAACAATTCTTCGATGTTACGCAAGCGATAACGTAGTGTGTTGGCATGAATATGCAATTTAGCTGTTGTATCAACTACCTTACCGCCACAGGTGGAGTAAACCCATAATGTATAAAGAAGATCAGCTTCGTTTTGTTCATCATACAGTCGTACCGGACCTAAGACCTCCTCAAAGAAGTCTTTTAAGTCCTGCTCTCGCTGATTATAGAAAAGGCGTATCGCCCCTAATTCATCAAAAAAGACTAAATTTCCCCTTTTATCCACATATCTTCCCAATTGAAGGGCTACCTTCGCCTCCTGAAAACTACGATAAAGTGAAGATGTATTCCAATGCATATTGCCCACACCTCCCCACAGCTCAAACTCCGACAACTCCTTTTGCAATTGCTCAAAGGCATTAAGGGCCAAACCTTTCCACTTGGAGACACCTAGTCTGTTTTCGGAAAGCTGATGCCTAAGAGGAAGCAAAACTATCAAGGAATTGCCCAGCATGCCGCAGGCAACACCTGGGTATCTCGTGTTTAAAATCGCTTCAATCCAGGAGCGTACTTCATGAAGTCCACGGCCTTGCCCCCGTTTTATGCCTTCTAAAATCAGCACCACATGATCCTGAGACAAATCCCAGCCCCACGTTTTACCCGCCGCAAAAATATTTTCTGCATTATTAAAGAGGATATTATGTATAAATTCATCCCGTAAATGCTGCTTCAGCTCACCCAGCTCCTGATTCTTGGACAAATCAACCAACATAGCGCTAGCGACACATTCAATGAAACCCAGCTTTTCGGCAGAAAAAGTCTCGTCCCCTTTCAATACCAATAAATAGCCCCAAATTTTTTTAAAACTGATGGGCCAACAATAAAAAGGAAACTTTCGCCCGCCGATAGTTATAATACCTTCGGCCATTTCCCCTGATTTTAGCACAGAATTGGGTATATGTATTTTTTCCTCGGGGGAAACTGGGTTATTGGGTGTGGCCTGCCAGGCTAAAACCTGCCCCCTTTTATCTGTTACTAAAACCGTCTGCCCAATTCTCTCCATTAGGATTCGGCTTAAGCCAACCAAACCGCATTTATCTGCTTGAGCCCGTGCAATAAGCTTGACCCAATCGGTGTAATCAGTCATTTTGTCTCCCCTCTTTCCCTGCCCAATGTTTTTTTGGAGCATAGATAATAGTTGACTAAAATGATTGTGTTAGCTCTCAAAATTTAATCAGCGGTAAACATAAATCGTATTGAGGGCTTTGTAATGTGGACATCCCCAACTCCTTCAACAAACTCCTTTACCCCCTCCGGATCCGGTTCGTTAGGAAATAAATGAGTTAGTGCCCCCACGGGGCAGGCTACTACGCAGGCAGCCGGCAGCCCCTGATCAAGCCGTTCTACGCATAAATTACATTTGGAAACCCGATCCGTTACTGCCGAATATTTAGGCGCACCAAAAGGACAGGCTCTGATGCAGCTTCCGCAACCGCTACAATGTCTGGGATCGTGAATAACAATCCCGTCCTTTCGTTTTCGATAGGTTCCTTCCTTACAGACCCTGATACATTCTGGGTTTTCACAATGATTACAGCTTAGAGATAAAAAATAGCCCAGGGTCTTGGCCCCTAAAAAAGCCTCTTTGACCGTTCGCCACTGCTCCCCTCCTTGGGCAGCATGTTCATTACGGCAAGCCAGTTCGCAGCTGCGGCATCCAATGCATAAATCCGGATTAAACAAAAAACGCCAAGCCACTGTATGCCACCCCCAAGACTACTGATTGATTGCTGATTTACATCTCAACTATACACTAAATTATGGCAAAACACCATATTTTTTAGCCCCAAGTTGGAAAATAGGCATTGCTTTTAGGAACACCTTTGAACAATACCTATTTTCTGGGAGGGCGAAACAATCTAAACATCATTAATTTAAGCAGTCTATTAAGTTTTCGCTTTCCAAATACTCTCTTAACAATTCCTTATCCCATAACAGTACTCCCCAAATCAATTCTATTAAGCCCCCGTAAAAACCTATATCACCATGTAGATTAGCATCTTTGCTCAACTGGTTTATCCAGGAAAGCAGATGCTCGTCAATAAAATGAATCTGTTTTTGAATGATTAAATACCGACTGCCCACTTGGGAATCAGCTATTTTTTCGCTTACTGCCGCCAAAAACATCAATTCCAATCCCAGGTGATCCTCGGGCTGCCTATTTTTGCCCCGGGTTTCAAAACCGTCCTGCTGCATCGCTTCTCTTACCGCATAGGTGGACGGGCCAAAGATGACACCTTCGGGAGTGCGGTAAACCGACTCCCACAGCGGGGCCTTAGGCCGACCCGGCCCCAGAAACAAAGAAGTGTATTCAACCATAACCTCTTCAATTACTTCCTTTTCCTCTAAGCCCTTTAGTTTTACCAAGCAGTTCAAAACCTGTTTAAGACCGGATTTCATTTGCTCATTAGCAGCTTCACAGGGAAAATCCAGCCAAAATTGCTGACTTAAAACCTCTACATTTTCACTGCGGATGGGTTCCAGCAGGCAATTTCCAAAAAATCTATACAGCCTGCTCCGAAGTTCCCAAATTTCTTGCCATGAAAGAGCCATTTCCATTCCCCCTTTGCTCAAATTCACCATACTTTATCACATTATTAAGCCCCCTTGAAATTGCCACCAGTTGCTAAGTGAGCCCCTTGGAACCAAGCCGAGGCCTAGCCCCAAGGGGACTTGAGTTGAGCTTAATGCTCGGAGGCTAAAGATTGATCCTGTCCTGCCACCTTGGAAGTTATTAATTGCTTTAAGAGCATTTTACGGGCAAACACAGTAAACAAGAACATCCCAAAAGAAACTAGACCTACAGCTATGACGATTTCCACTATAGTTGGCAAATAACTGCCTTGGGCAACCCATGAATTTGGGAAAACGGCTGAATCAACGTAGGGAAGATGGCGCCCAAACATGACTCCGGGGGAGCCGCTGATATTAAGCTGGAGAAAGGAGGTTAAAAGCAACCAGGCCCTTTTGCAAAACACTCCAATAATCACCAGTATTGCTGAGACAGCCACTAAGCCTGTTTTTTCCCTGTTCCTGTAAAAAACCAAGATAGTAAAGGGTAACACAATGCCCAATATTATTTCCAACCAGAACAAGAAAGCCGTAGAACCGCTAAACATAATGCTTAAAATATGAAGGGTTGATTCCCTACCGGGATAAAACAGAGTTAGCACCTCGGAAAAAACGAAAAAGGCATCAATGGCAATACAAGTGGCCAGCAACCCGGCACAGCTCGTAATTAGCTTTTGATCAGTCTTGAATTGGGTATACCTATTCAATAACAAAAGAGAGATGATCAAAAGTGCCAAGCCTGAAGTCAGGGCGGAGGCCACAAAGATAGGTGCCATTAATGCACTGTGCCAGCCCTCCCTGGCAATTATCAAACCAAAAATCCAAGCTGTTACCGAGTGCACTAAAATAGCGGTAGGAAAAGCAAAGCGCGAAACTATTTTTAGCTTCTTTTCATCCGGCACCGGCCTTGTCATTAAATAAAGGTAGATTATATTTATCACTAAATAAATCAGTATCACTATTACATCCCACATTAGGGGTGAATTCAGCTGGGGGTGAAGCAATAAATTATATAGTCTGGCGGGACTCCCCACATCCACCACAATAAACAGAGCTGCTAAAATGATACTAACCGTTGAAAGTATAACCCCCGGTTTGGCAATTGCCTTAAAGGCCGGGATATTAAAGATTGTGGCCGAGGAGGAAACTATTAATCCCCCCGCAGATAAGCCAACAAAAAACATAAACAGGGTAATATACAATCCCCAGGAGACAACATTATTCATGCCTGTTACACCAAGCCCGTTAGTAAGCTGGTAGATCCAGGCCCCCAAGGCTAGTAGCGCTAATAGGGCTGTAGCTCCCAACCACAATTTATAGCTACCTTGATTACTCATCGGATTTTCCCTCCTTTTTAACGAATATAGTAAATTTGCGGCCGAGTTCCCTTTTCTTTTAAAAGCTGCTCGGCATTTTGCTCTCTGATCAAACGTGAAACCTCGCTGTTTGGATCATCTAAATCTCCGAAGGTCCTGGCCTTTGCAGGACATACCTCAACACAAAGAGGCTCCAACCCCAGATCGGTACGCTCCTTACACATGGTGCATTTTTCTACTATGCCGACTTTTCGGAGGGGTACAGCTTGATCACCATAGTTAAAATCCGGGACACGGGTTGCTTTCTGCCAATTAAACATTCTGGCATTATAGGGACAGGCAGCCATGCAATAACGGCAGCCAATGCAACGATCATAATCTACTACCACGCGGCCTTTGTCATCCTTAGAAGTTGCCCCCACGGGGCAGGCTTTGACACAAGGTGCATTTTCGCAGTGCTGGCAGGCAATGGGTATATAGGTTTTATTCAAAAAAGGATATTCTCCCACGGCACCATCTAGTTCCTCGGAACCCTCGGAAATCACACGGGTCCAGGACATACCCATGGGAACATTATTTTGCATTTTGCAAGCAATTACACAAGTATTGCAGCCGATACAGCGCTTCAAATCAATAACCATTCCTAATCTTGCCATAACTTCACCCCCTAAGCTTTCTTAACTTCAACTAAAGTATCGTTAAACGGAATTACCGGACCATAGGCGAGCTTATACTGCCTTGGATTGAAGGTATCATTAGTAACATTTTGAAAGTTTCCTTCACTCATGTGTTTTGACCACCAGCCTTCAAAATGTCTAACTTGACCTGGGCGAATGATTTCTGTCAGTTTACAAGTAGATCTGAATTTACCCCGGTCATTAAAAACCTCAACAATATCCCCATCTTTTAGGTTCCTGTTCTTGGCATCGGTGGGGTTTATCTCCAAACGTGGTCCTGGGAAAAGCTGCCCAATCCAAAGAGAGTTAGCAAATTGGGAATGGGCGAGGTACTTAACACGTTGCTGACAAAACTGTAATGGATATTTCTTGGTCAACGAATTACTGGGATCTGTTTCCTGCTGCTTTTCATATGATGGCAGGGCTTGCTTGTCTTCAATTAATTTTTCATAGTAAAGCTCTAATTTTTTGGAAGGCGTGGCATAAACCTGATCCATGAACTGCCTATAAGGCTCATCGGGGACATTTAATCTCATAACACAATTATTTGCGATTAAATTTTCGACAGTAATTCCCTTAAGGGCGGGATCCGGGGAATCCAAACGGGCCCGATGGTAATCCGCCGGAGTTTTTGGCATATAATGCCCTAACCCCATTTTTTCTGCAATTTCTTTTTCAATTTGAAAATCAGATTTACTTTGGTGCAGGGGTTCAAGGATTTTTTGTTGTAAAAGCACGTGATTGCGAGAAATTAACATATTTCCAATGTCATACTCCCATTCAAAGCTAGTGCTTGCGGGAAGTACAATATCCGAGTAATCTACGCTAGTACTATGGAAGGGATCAATGGTGACAACAAAATCGAGGGTGTCAACCCACTTTGCAGTTTTACCTAAATTAGCAAAGTGCTGTTGAATTGTATTCCCCATATTCACCATAACTTTTACATTGTTAGGTTTACTAGGAAAATCCCCAGTGGTCATTTCTCGTGGAGCGATTTGGAATTCCTCGGGCAGGGGCCACGGACTTAAATCTGCGGGCCAAGAAACGAAATGTCCTGTATCAATGCCAACGCCTCCGCCGATACGGCCAATGTTTCCAGTAAGTGCACCCAAAATGGTGGCAGCATGACCAGTAAGGTCTGAATCCCCCCACTTATCTGCTCCCCCCCAACCAAAGCCTAAAATTGCTGGCCCTCTTAATGCATATTCTTCTGCGAGGATCCTAATGGTTTGCTCGGGTATTTCGGTTAAATCAGCTGCCCATGCGGGAGTATATTGCCTTTGATTTTCCTTTAAGGCAGTAAAAACCGTTTTAACCTTAATACCATCAACTGTGAATTCCCCTTCTAATTTTGGATGAACATTTTTATCATTATAAGGCTGCAAGGAATTGGTAACCTCATCCCAAACTAGGAAAGGATTATTATCCACTTCCTCATCCGAATTATTTAGCCGAAGTAATTTTTGATTATCTGACCGAATTAGAAAAGGGGCAGAAGTATTTTTAGCTAAATACTCTCCCTGATACCAATTGTTTTCCAAAACAAGGCTGACCATCGCCAAGACCAAGGCTAAATCCGAACCTGGCTTAATGGGAATCCATTGGTCTGATTTGGCTGCTGTAGTGGTATAAATTGGATCTATACAGATAATTTTTGCGCCGGCTTCTTTAGCGTTGAAAAAAAACTGAGAATCTGTTATTGATGTCTCTAGATAATTATTACCCCACAGAATAATAGTTTTAGAATTAACCCAATCTGTGCTCTCGTTACTTATTAAACCAACATTATATGAACCTGTAGCCTCGTCATAACCATTACCAATTCCCATATCAATACCAGCTTCTACAACATGTTGCGCGCAAAGGATTTGTGCTAAAATCTGAAAGGGGTGATCAATTCCAGTAGAGTAAGCAAATAAAATTGAGCTCCCTCCATAGGTATCGTGTGCCTTTTTAAGATTATCTGCTACTGTAGTAATAGCCTCCTCCCAAGAGATAGGTGTAAACTTTCCTTCTCCTCTTTCGCCCACTCTTTTTAAAGGAGTTTGAATCCGATCAAGGCTGTAAACCCGCTCTACCTCAGCCAAGCCCTTTAGGCAGATTAGGGAGTACCTCTTATCCGGCCACTCATTAGGTTCAATTTTCGCCAGTTTTCCATCCCTTGTGGTACACTTAAAGGAACAACGGCCACCACAGTTCGGCGGGTGATAGGTAAAGGCCACATTTTCCTGGGCATCCTTTCCTGCCGAAACCGGTCGTAGCCACTTATCCTGAGCTAGTAAGCCGCCCGATAGCCCTAATGCTGTTGCTCCCAGCGCACCTGCCTTAATAAAGTTCCGCCTGGAAATCTCCATCATAACTCTCCTCCTTTTTTCTTAAGCTTTTCCGCCTGGTTTCCACTCCAGAAAAAAATCACCTGAAGATCCACAGCTGTTGCATCCAAAGGTTGAACACTAATCCGGCCTCCCTTGGAAAACAACCACAATACCTCCCTCCTGCTTTTTAACTTCCAAGCAAGACTTCGGGCATGTGGGAACTTTCACCTTTGTGGCAAACTCTAAACATTTCACCCTTTTTTTGTATTTTTATTGCTTTGGAGCCGGTCGTTTTGTTGAATATACCGGCAATTTTACTAGACTTTCCTTATAGCTTTAGATAAAACTACAAAACAGCAAAATTTTTTACCTGGCATCACATAAGAATAAAGGTTATTGCGTTTTTCTTGTTCATTAAAGCACAAATATTGTTCTGACCTTTTGTTCCTTGCCGTTATTGCTCACCCCAACTACCGAGCCGCAAGATTAACAAAGGTATCGTGATAAGCTATATCCGAAAATCCCCGGGATAGCAGACCTAAATCAGTTAACTGTGCACCGACAAGGCTATTGATGCTTTTGCCGTTGACATCCGTCCTAGCAGTTGCGATTAATAAAAATTCAGGGAAATCATCAATGACTCTCACCCTGAGGATTATTTCTCCATGTTGGTTATATATAGTAACAAAATCTCCGGAATAAAGCCCTTTCCTTTTTGCCAAGGCTCCTCCTAACAAGATTTGGGCATTCTCTTTTCCCTCCGCTAGCCAAGGCATATTACCCAGCTGGGAGTTAAAGGAATCAACCTGATGAACGCTGATTAATCGGTATGGATAACCGATAGGAGCAGTTGCCGGTGAGATCAAACTAGGGATTTCCGGACACCCCTGATCCATTGCTTCCGGCGCGATAAATCTGTAACTATATTTATTTCTCAACTTAGGGGCGAGGCCGAAGGCAGACAACTTTTGAGGGCCATGCTTTAGCCTGCTAACACCGTTAGCCCTAAGCCGTCCACCAATTAAAGCAATCGCCGCATCTAGCCACTGATCTAGACTGCGATCGGCGGGGAATGAGCAAATTCCGGGTGAATGCTGATTAAGCACCCTGGTGAGATTTTGAGCAATTTCCAACTCGGATTTAGACTCCCCTAAGGGTTTAATTGCCTGCCCATTTAACCCCACCCACTTATTCCAGCTTCCTACGATCACATCTTTAGTTTCAAAAAGGGTTGTTGCCGGCAAAAAAATATCGCTGTTGCTGGCGGTCTCTGTCAGAAAATGATCGGTTGTAATAATTAAATCAAGACCGGTAAGTACTTTTTTAAAGGACTGGAGTTCTGTGGCCTGAACCAAAGGATTGCCTTGGGTTATCCAAAGAAGCCTGGGCGGTGAATTTAAGATGGAGAGTTCCTGTGCAAGCCCAGGCAAAAGATGAAAAATTTTTCGGTTTTGCAGTTCACCCTGATCTAACCAAATATCTTTTAAGAGATAGTCCAAATCAACAGGCGCATACACGCCTCCACCAGATTCGCCCAAGATACCTCCCGCTGCAGCTAGAGCATGGATACTGCGTATGCTTTGCCCACTATTACTATAGCGCTGTAACCCTTTTCCCAGCCAAAATGCCACAGCTTGGCTGTTACAAATTTTATCCGCTAAAGTGCTGATTTCAACATTTGACGCACCCGAGATTTCGTTAAATTCGGTGGGGTCCGCCTCCAGTAACCAATCACGAAAGTCCTCCCAGCCTGTGGTCTTTTGGGACAAAAAGTAATGATCAAGGCCGTTTTTATAAAGCAATTCACGCAAAACAGCTAGCGCCAGGGCCCCATCGCCGCCGGGGTGAACTAAAATAAATTCATCCACCCAACCGGTCGCTCGGGAAGGAAAAACATCTATGGAGATAATCTTACTTCCTTTTCTGCGGGCCCTTTGTAAAATTCTCATTTGATGAATTGCCGTAGAAGTGGGATTAACACCCCAAAGTATAATCAGATCCGCCTCTTTCATTTCCTCCGGATCCCTCAAAGTGTATTCCCCAAAATCAAGCAGTTGTGCATCCTGCCCCGCGGCCCCAACCCGATTGTTCTTAACCTGAGTAATTGGACCAAGAGAAGATAGCATATGTAGCATGGATTGGGCGAGCACCCCTGTATTGCCCGTTCCCCCAAGGTAGGTCAAAGGTAAAAAACTACCGGTCTCTTGACGGATAGTTAGAATGGCATCTGCGATTCTGCCTAAGGCCTCATCCCAAGTAATCCGCTGCCAATTGCCGGATCCCCTGGGAGTTTGACGTAAGGGATAAAGGATACGCTCGGGGTGATAAACATATTTGACATAGTTATAACCTTTACAACAAAGCGTTCCCATCGTATAAGTTTGCCAGGGATCCCCCGAAACCTTAAGCAAGCGGCCCCCTTCCACATGGGCCATAAAACTGCAAGTATCATAGCAATTTCGCGTACAAATATGATGAGTAACCTGCAAGAATACCTCCCCCTAACCCCTTTAATTGCCAATTATACAGTATTCTATATCTATCCGGCTTTTCCTTTCCCCATTAAAATTGAAGTGCCGCCTTTCTCTACCCGAAAATTGGGTGAAACAAAACCCCTCTACTGCCCCCTAGGCTATAAAGTTTTCCAGTAGTTTTCGGGTATTATAATAGGGTTTTTATTTCAGACTAAATAGCAGACTAATTTGGGGCCACAAATTTCAAAAAACCTTACAAAAGGTGCAGAACACGGAGAAACCGGCTTTTGCATAAACGTAAGGCCCTGCTGGGCTCACCTACATTTGCCACAAAATAATTGGAAGCCCCGGGCAAACTAAGAAAGGTTGTCAGCAATGAAAATAAGTTTAGTTGAAACCTTCCCCCTTTATTACCCTCTTAAACAACCTTATGGCGATGCCAACGGCTATAAACAGTATCGTTCCTGCTTTTTGATTCGAATCACTACCCAATCCGGGTTAAGTGGATGGGGGGAATGTACGGATTGGCTGCCTGCTTTAATGGTTGGCTTTGAAAAGCAGATCATTCCTTTTTTGCTAGGCAAGAAAGCCTTGGATCAGGCCCAATTGGTGCAATATATTAAGAAATGGCATCTGCGATCCGCCTCTGCTGTCAGCATGGCTTTAACCGAAATTGCTGCCAACTTCTCCGGTTTGTCCATCTGTGATTTGTGGGGAGGTAAGTTTAGAAGTGAAATACCTGTCTACGCCTCTTTTCAGTCGTATACGGAGCAGGCTGATTGGGTCGGGCAATCTTTGGCTCTTGTCCAAAATGCCTTAGCCGAGGGCTTTAACCATGTTAAGCTAAAGGTAGGGGGCAAAACCTTTCCGCAGGATTACAACCACATCAAAAAAATTTATACGTTGCTATCTGAAAATCAGCAGCTTATTTTGGATGCCAATCAAAGCTATGATGTTGCAACAGCCCTAAAATGGAATCAACTGTTTGCCGATTGGGATAAAGTTCTTTGGTTTGAAGAGCCGCTACCTCTTAACCAGGTTGAAAACTACCGACTACTTCGTTCAAAGCTGTCTACCCCTGTCGCCGGAGGAGAGAATTTAAAAAGCAGCATTGACTTTCTCCCTATGTTGCAAGGAAACGCCTTGGATATTATTCAGCCGGACCCAGCCCACCAAGGTGGAATAGAGGAATACAGACACACCCTTGATTTGGCCCGTACCTTCGGCATCCGGATATCGCCCCACACCTTTGACGGAGCGCTATCCAAACTATATGCCGTTTTTGCCCAAGCCTGCCTGCCCCCTTGGAGCAAAATGTCAGAAAATGATATTGAACCTGTGGAATGGGATGTAATGGAAAACCCCTTCGCAGCCCTGCTTCCGCTAAAACCAACCCGGGGGAAACTAGCCGTTCCAACAGGAGTGGGCATTGGAATGGAATTAGATTATCAAATAATTAAGCACTACCGCCTAGACCAGCAATCGGTCTTAGGGTGAGTCCCTCAATCTGCCTTCGTTACCTCAAGCTCTTGGCAACTGATAAAATGCTCAATTTCGTGAGCAGGTAAAGGTTTACTTAATATATACCCTTGGCCTAATTGACAGCCGAACTTTTCTAAACACAGCAACTGTTCTTTAGTCTCAATTCCTTCCGCCACTATGGTTAGGTTGAGACTTTTTCCCATGGCAATAATTGATTTTACCAAGTTTTGTTTCTTAGTAAAGCTTAATAAACCATCAACAAAAATCTTATCTATCTTTAATTTGTCCAGCTCAAAAAGTTCAATCTGCCCCAGCGAAGAAAAGCCCGTACCAAAGTCATCCATGGAGATTTTTAGCCCGTATTTTTTTAACTCTCGCAAGTTTTTAACAATAGTCATTAACTCCCCGGAGGACACGCTTTCTGTAATTTCCAATTCAATGTTTTTTGGTCCAATACCATACTCTTCAACGATTTCCATCACCTTCTTGGAAAAGTCTACCTGCTCCAGCTGCCTTACCGAAATATTTACCGCTATAGGTAATATATTCAATCCCTCTTTATTCCACGATTTAATTTGCTTGCACACTTGTTTAAGTATCCATTCTCCAATATGGATAATGTACCCGGTTTTTTCTGCTAAAGGAATAAATTTATCAGGGGAGACATTACCTAGGGTGGGGTTTTTCCATCTTAACAATGCCTCCAAACCTACAATATTTTTAAAATTTTTAATATCAAATATTGGCTGGTAGTAAACTTCCAATTCTTCATTTGTTATTGCTGTTGTCAAAAAATTTATCAAGCGAAACCTTTCTTCAATCTCATGAGATACTTCTGCAGAATAGAAAGATATTCTTTCCTCTAGTTGACCTTTGGGCTTATAGATGGCGGTTTCAGCATGCCTAATTAAGGTTGAGGCATCTCCCCCATCATCAGGAAACTTGCTAATGCCGATATTTACCGCAATATTCACCACTGTATTGTCTAATACAAAGGGTTTTTTGATATTTTCTATCAACCTCGCTGCCATTTCTTTCACATTTTCTGCCGTGACAGCCTTACATAAAATTGCAAATTCATTACCACTGTATCTTGACAGGATGCAGTCACCAGCTATTTCCGCTATTAAGAAAAGTAGTCTCTTAGAAAGCTCCACCAGTAGCCTATCCCCAATATGATAGCCTAGGGAATTGCTAATTGTTTTAAAATTTTCTATATCAATAAAAACAACAGAAAACTGCTCCTTAGCCTTGCAATTTCTTATATAATTATCCACGCATTCTAGGAAATAACTCCGATTATGTAGTCCCGTTAGGACATCCTTTTGTTGCAACTCAATCATTCTAAGATCAATCTTTTTCTTTTCTGATAAATCCCTAAAAATGCCTGCGTAATACCTAGTTGCTCCCGTGCTATCTTTGATACTATTTATTATTAACCATTCAGAGTAAAACTCACCCTTTTTGTTTTTATTACAGATCTCTCCACTCCAGTGGCCTTTATTTTTCAACCGTTGCCACATATTATAATAAAAGCTTTTTTTTTGAATACCTGAATTTAAAATACTCATATTTTTACCCTTTGCTTCGGCAAGTGCGTACCCTGTTATTTTTTCGAAGGCAGCATTTACCCATTTGATAGAGCCATTGATATCAGTAATTACCACCCCCTCGGAATTGTTCTCTAATATTTTTTTAAATAAGATCAGTTCCTGCTTTAACAGCACCACAGCGCTTATATCTTCTATTATGGCACAAAGATTAAAACCATCGTTAACTATCTTTACCTTCGCCAAAAAGTTACCTCTGTTTTTTCTTTGGTGAACCCATTTAAAAGTTATTTCTTTATTGCTTTTCACGTTTTTAATTATTTCCACCCCTTTTTCCGAGGAAAGCTTACCATCGGGTTGCCTCAGAGGCGATAAATCAAACAGTCTAAGACCCACTACCTCAGTCTTTTCTTCGTACCCAAATACCTTTGCTAAAGCATCATTACATTCTACAATAACGGCATCCTTCACAACACAAAAGGCTAAGGGAAACATGTTAACCACAGCCTCCAATTGAGATTTATAATTCACTTCATTATCTACCATAAGTCCCGTCACCAAATCCTTCATAATATTCTAACTTCCTGCGGATATTGTTCCTCAACAAAACGATTTTTGTAACTTCATTTGAAATTATAACTGTATTACTGTTCAGGCTTATGAAACAATTTACTTAAAATGTTACATAAATGATTTTACAATGCCCCTACCTTACAAGCTTTTAATCGCCTACCACCAGTTTTTTACTTCCTTCTTGCCAAAACTTGATGTAACATTTTGTATGGCTGACTGAAAATAATTACCTAATAGAGAGGAAGGTTACATGACTGTTGAGCCGATTAGAGATAAAACGAAAATTAAATATATGTATCAGTTTTTGAATGGCAAGGACATTAAATACGGATTGTTATTTAAATTTGGACTTAACACGGGTTTGAGAATCAGTGATGTTATACCATTAAAGTTAAAGGATATTTTAACACAAAAGGGTGAGTTCCGAGACTATTTGGTGTTAAAAGAAAAGAAAACTGGTAAAGAGAAAAAGATCAAGCTTAATGATGCTCTTCGCAAAACAATTACAACATATGTAAAAATCAAAAAGCCTGCCGGCGAGGATTACCTCTTTCCAAGTCGGAAAGGTGGCCACATTGGACGTGTTCAAGCTTACCGGGTATTGAAGGAAGCTGCGATAGCGTTGGGTGTGGAAAACTTTGGTACCCACAGCTTGCGTAAAACATGGGGATACTGGACCTATAAGGCCTCCAGATATAATGTTGGCCTTATTATGGATACCTTTAATCATAGCTCCCAAAGTATAACACTTCGTTATATAGGTGTGAATCAGGACCAAAAGGACGAATTGTATTCACTAGTGCAATTTTAGTTTATTTAATGTAAAGCACTTCCCGCCTATAAGCAGGAAGTGCTTTACATATATGGCAATAATACCATAGGTGCAATTTGTAGGATTTCCAATTTACTTGGCTAATCGTTCAAAAAAAGAGCGAAATTTGTTGAATAATAGGTATGCATCTATTACTATATTGTATAGTACAGCATGTAACATTTTAAGTAAATTGTTGCATTACGTATTAAAATTTACCAGTTGTGTAAAGTCTCTATTAAGATTTTTGCCGTATTTTTACCAAACCATTCTCTTTTCCCAAACAGCCTAATAAGGGGACCTTTGTTTGTTTAATCTTGAGGTGGCAAACAAAACGTCCCCCCGCCAGTTTCCGCTAGTTTAGAAAGGGGCACTAATTTACCGCCTTTTCAGGTGGTAAATTAGTGCCCCCTTGACTTATTTTATCTCTTTTACCCTAAAGCCATTCCAATAATCTTATCTGCATGGTCAGCCTTTCCACACTGCCTCACCACGGTACACATTTTTATGTAATATTTACGCCTAATAATCACATTATTAAGTTGATTACATCTGATCACTAATAAAGCTCAATACTGTGTAAAATCCAATGGGTCCTTGCCTGGTTTGCTTCCAAAAAGTAAAGCTGTTTATCTTTTATGCCCAACAAATGCACTTCACCCTCGCTATTTAGCAAGGTTATACAGCCACTGTCCTTGGAATATTTCATAATTTGATAGCCGCTTCTGCTTCCATCTATAGACTCCTGCCCTGCGGTCAACAATAATTCATCTTCGTTGATCCATAAGGTTTGTAGTAGGTGGTGCCCTTCACAGATAATTTCCTGTTTTCCGTCTGCTAAATCCTGTAGAAAAATTTTACTATCCGCACCTGCAGAATTATGAGTTTCGCCCACGAAATAACCTTGCTCGGGGGAAACCCCTTTTGCAATGTAGAACCGCTGAGGGCTGCGATCCTCTTTACCTGTGGTTAAGCAAAGGGGTTCCACCTTTCCGGTTTTAAGATCAATGGTAGCCGTGCCGTAAACACTTCCACCCCCGGTGCTGATTGCCCCTAGGCCAACAAGCAGGTTGTTGTCATCCAGCCAATACAAAGGGTAGTCCCCATCATTTCTTGCTGTCACTTGACGAGCATTACCCGTAGAAGTATCTACAACCCAAAGATCCTCTGAGCCATCCTCTTGTAACAAAGTGAAGGCCAACATGGAACCATCATCCGAAAATAAAGGTGAACGCACAAAGCTATATTTATGATCAAGATCCTCTTTTACCAAGGTTTCTCTGGTTTCGAGATTATAAATGCTAAAAGGTTTGGTCCAAGATAAATAGTTGCCGCAAGGGGACCAAAGCAGCTGCCTAGCTCCCAACTCCGCAGATTCAAGAGAGGCAATTTTATTTGATTCCCCACCCGGAGCCGATAGGTAGATAGCCCCACTTTCCCCTGGCAAATCGGACTCTGTGTGATAAGCAAATACATCACCCTCAGGGGACCATTTAAATTCCTTAATTAATTGATTTTGCATCAAGGGAAAAGTATCAACCAAGTTATTTTCTGGAAATGTTGTTAGAGTTAAAATGCCCTTTTGTAAACCCAGAAGGTAGCCCCCCTCTGAAGACAATTTCGGGGTAATATCTCCCTGCTGCCCGCCTTCCGGCAGGGTTTTATTAAACGAAACACCTTCGGAATCAACAAGGGGACCTTCCACCGGATTAGAGTCACAGGATAATAGAAAAAACAATAGGCCCAAGCATGTAAACAATAGCAAAAATCTTTTCACGAAAATGCCTCCTAAGTGGCAGCAAACCATCCACCGGATTATTTTATAGATCCATCTTATTCAAAATTGCTTTCAGTTTTTGTAATTCCTGCTTGGACAAGGTAACTCCCTTGCCCATTTTTTCGTGTTCAGGGGCCCAATCTCTGAGATCGTACTTTGGCTCCCTATCATTCCAACTGATTAGGTTTAGCTCCTTGGTCCAACCTTTCCCCGACTCCGAAAGTTGACCGATTTGCTCAATTATTTCGTATTTGATCCCCGCCATTTTCCATCCTCCTTCTCCTGAAACACTGCCTTGCCCTTGTGTTTTATGGTTTATAAATATTGCCTTCGCCTGTTAGTAGCCCGTCTGATTCAAATTATGCTGATTGAAGAAGTCTTCTACTTCCCGAATTTCTTTGTCGCTTAAATTGTACATGTCATAGATTATTTCATCAATCTTACCGGCATAATGCAGTATACTATCTTTGCTGTTTGAACCTGAGATATTATCCACCAAATCTGCTACCCTGTTTTGAATTTTCAACTCTGCATCCACTAGAGGCAATTCCTCCAGTGTGGATTTATTTATTGCTAAATACCCGCCGGCCAGATGTTTTTCTTTAAACATTACATTTAAATAATAGGATAAATATTTACTATTTAAGACCCCCGTTAAAAACCTTGGTTCAAATCCCCCATAGTTATAAATCGCATATACACCAACCCCTAGGGCCATCGGGTGTTTAAAGTAAATGGCCTCTATTACCTTTGTCATGCCCGCAATTATGATCTTTTCATTAAACCACAAAGCCCATTTGCTGTCGGCAATATCGGTTCCCTTGATGATATACGCTTTTTCATATTTCCTTTTCATATAACTGACTGCTTTATCATTTATCCGATATTTATCTATTGTGCCGCTCACAATAAAAGGGATTGACCCTGCCCTCTCATAATCAGTTATATAATCTATTAACTTTTTTGCCTGAAAGCCCGTGGCCCCCGAAGCAAATTGGATACCATAATCCTTAAAGGTCTGAAAGATTTTAAGTTTTTTTGATTCCATAAAATTGTACGTTTCTAAATCC
>JBBAFB010000009.1:0-30984 GCA_041655595.1 Bacillota bacterium | reverse complement strand
TACCAAACTGCGCTACGCCCCGAAACATGCATTTTAAATTATAGCGAAATTATAATAAATAGTCAACTGCCTAAAATCATTTCTTTTTGGAGAGAGTGATCCATTTATGATAATTTCCTGCTTTTCCATTTCTTTTTTTATTCATAAAGATAGCAGGGAATTGTAAACCTATGTTGAATCAATTAATTAGGATAATTGGCAATTTTGAAATAAATGCAGCTAAAAACGGGGGTAATTAGAATGATTATTATAGGTGAAAGAATCAGTACAAAATTTGATGATATTAAGAATGCAATACTTTTAAGAAAACCGGGTATCATTCAGGAGTGGGCTCGTCAACAAGAAGCCTCGGGAGTTGACTATTTAAACCTTCATATATACCCAACTATTGATAATCATGTTTCAGCGATGGAATGGCTGGTTGAAACTGTGCAAGAAGTGGTATCTTTGCCGCTGTTTATAGACTCCACCTGTTTAAAAACAATAGAAGCCGGTTTAAAGGTATGTAACAAACCAGGGGTAATCAATCATACAACAGCAGAGCCAACAAAAATGCAACTTATTTTTCCGATGGCCATAGAATATAGTGCTGGTATTGTGGGGGTAACTAAATCCGATCTTTACTTGCCTTTAAATGCGGATGATAGAATTAATTATGCCCATCAACTCCTGGATGCCGCTGAAAAATACGGACTCCCCATAGAACATTTATGGCTAGATCCTTTTGTTTTTCCATACAACTTGGCTCAGGATCAACCAAAAGAAGTGCTAAAAGCTCTACAGCAAATTAACAGGCTTAACAACCCCCCGCCTAAAACAGTGTTGAAATTAAGTAATATTTCCGTAAATTGGCCTAACAAATCACTGGTTGACAGGGTTTACCTTGCGATGACGATCGCTTCTGGTTTGGACGCAGTTATTGGCGATTCGAATGATAAAATTTTAATAGAGGTTGCCTCAATAGCTGAAACACTCCTCAACAGGTAAATGGGCTGATTAAACTATAAAAATCTAAATTCAAGCATTCTTTTTCTTCATAAAAGCCCCCACTTATGCATACTTTTTAAAAAGTATATGTAGAGGGGTGAACAAATTTGCAGCATACTAAAGAAGAAAGAGAGCTTGAACAGCAAATTTTAGATTTAGCGGATCTATTAATCGAAAGCCTAATCACCGCCAGCATGTTGACGGGAGAAAAGCAAGATCAACAATTAGAAATTTCCACTGAAATTGTTGCCAAAATAGCCGGTTTACTGGAACAATATTTAGGTGATTTTAATGAGCATTTTGAAACTCTGTTGCAACAGCTGACTCAACAAAAATTACCTGATAAAAATGTTTTGTCCAGCTTTGGAGATTTTAATTTATTATTGGAAAAAACAATAAACAAAGGGTTAACTTATTATAAAACAAGCCAAAATGCTTCGCTTGAATTGAATAATGCTGAAATAGTTCAGGAAAATGCTGTTCCGAATACGGTAAATGGTAGCATACAGGTTGAAGCTGCTTTAGAAAAGGAAAGTTTAGATGAATCGGCAAATCATCAATTGGATGAGAAAAGTTTTCCTTTAGAAGATGCGGAAGTTATGGAAGACTACGAAGAAATTGATTGTCCTACTGTTGGTTCCGAAATTATTGAAAACGATTCGGTTGAAAATAAAGGGGATGATAGTGAAGTAGTAATACCCTCAGAAGACGAAAGTGATCCCTATAAAGGAAGGGACTTTACAGAGTTGGATAATTTGTTTTATTTAATTTTAAAACAAAGCTTTCCAACTGTAGAAATAATAAAAGATTATGTAATCAAAAAACTAACATTTTCTTATTATTTACCGGGACTAGAGTTGGTTATTGATAAGTACGAACCTGATAAAAAAGAATCAATATGGAAAGATTTTTACTGCCGGCAAAATAATTTAACTTATATAAAATTTAATATCAATGAAAAAAATAGTTTAAAGCAATTGATAAGAAGCTTAAATAGAAATTTAGCAACAACTATCAGTAAAGATATGCCAGGCAATTAAATTTGCAATCCACATTGGTAATTAAGTTAAAAAGAAACCTTTGACAGGTACTTAAATATTTGGTAGAATACAAAAAAGAAAATACTACACAAATCAATGAAAAGGATAAGTATTGAAAATTATTTTTAAGAGAGCTGGTGACAGGTGTAAACCAGCAAATAATTTCGGTATAGGCCACCTTCGAGATAGGAGCTGAAATACCAGTAGGCTCTTTCGGTTCGTTCCGTTAAAAACGTAGGGAACAGCTTCAATTTTTGTTTCTTAGTAAGTTTGGGTTTTAACCAAAAAGGGTGGTACCGCGGGTCAACCTCTCGTCCCTTAGGATGAGAGGTTTTTTGATTCTATTTCAAAACTAGCTAAGGTAGGTGTGTTGATTTGACTATTAACCTAAAAGAAATGTTGTCACCTGTTGTAAGGGATTTACCCCCTTCCGGGATAAGAAAATTTTTTGATTTAATTGCCGGTTCCCCTGATATGATATCTTTAGGGGTTGGAGAACCTGATTTTGTTACCCCGAAAAAAATTAGGCAGACTGCAATTGAAGCTTTGCAGAGAGGTGAAACCAGTTACACCTCTAATAAAGGTACTTTTGAACTACGACAGGCAATTACACAGCAACTTTCCGAGTTATATGATGTTCAGTATGATTCGGAAAACGAAATCTTAATAACCATCGGGGCAAGTGAAGCAGTTGATTTAACCTTGCGTTCCGTTATTTGCCCGGGGGATGAAGTGCTTATCGTCGAACCCGCCTATGTTTCTTACGAACCCTGTGCGATTTTGGCTGGTGGCAAACCGATTTCTATTTTAACTAAAGCCGAAAATGATTTTAAATTGATGCCTTGCGACTTGGAAGCGGCAATTACACCAAAAACAAAACTTTTAATTATGGCCTACCCCAACAACCCAACTGGGGCAATTATGACTAAAGATGAACTGGCACCTATTGCAAAGCTGGCCGTAAAGCATAATTTGTTAGTTCTAAGTGATGAAATATACAGTGATTTAACGTATGGTCAAGAACACACAAGTATTATCGAATTACCTGGTATGGCGGAACGGACAATTTTAGTTAGTGGTTTTTCTAAATCATTTGCTATGACCGGGTGGCGTATTGGATATGCGGTGGGACCGTCCGAGGTAATAGAGGCCATGACAAAAATACATCAATATACTATTCTATGCGCTCCTAATTTAGCGCAACTTGCCGCCTTGGAAGGAATTAAAAATGGTAAAGCAGATATGTTAGAAATGGTGGAGCAATACGACGAGAGAAGGAAATACATTTATAAAAGATTAATTGGTATGGGTTTGGCTTGCTTTGAACCGAAGGGGGCTTTTTACATTTTCCCATCCATCAAAAATACCGGATATACTTCTGCGGAATTTGCGGAACAACTGCTCTATGAAGAGAAGGTGGCCGTTATTCCGGGTGAGGCATTCGGAGCAACCGGTATTGGGCATATCCGCATATCTTACGCTAACTCGATTGAGAATTTAATAAAAGCGATGAACCGTATGGAAAGATTCATCGAAAAAACCAGAGAAAGGGAGCTGGCAATTTAGAAACGATTTTTAGGGGGTCACCTCTAAGCAGCTCTCCTTAATCTAATCAACCACAACCAGTTTACGCACATAAATATCAACTCTGATAATGTGCAACGCAGTCATGTATTCAAGGGTTTCTGTTATTTGCTGCTGGACTGTGGCAGTAAGAATGGGAATAATTGTGCCATATTTAAGAACCAGATCTAAACTAACTCCGGTACCATACTGGCTATTTGAAAAGGTTATATTTTGAGATTTAGCTATGCAATTATATTCGCTCACAATTTTTTTTACTATTGCTTGCATTGCTTGATCTGTGATAAAAAACTTGCCGTAAAAATTAAATGTTGGTCTGACAACAGTTTGATTTACCCAAAGTTTAGTCCTGGTTCCGGCATGTTGGTTTTTTGAAAAACCGACATGCAATGGATCTATCAAAATTCCCGAAAGCCGGGGTTTTACGGCAACGGAAGGTGCGGGAATTACATGTTGCCCCAGAAGTTGCCTGGTTTTAAGGGCGGCTTCTATTTCTTTTTCATTGGACACTTGGGCAATATCTAAATAAATACTTGGCTTTGGCAGTTCAAGTCTATCAGTTATTCTATTAACCATTTCCTTAGAAGTGCCTAATACTAAAATTGATTTGGGATTTAATTTTTTAATTTCCTCCATAACTTGACCGGCATGATTTTCGTCGGTAAATATTGCAGTTTTAATGGCCCCGATAGCTGTTTTTTGTTTTTTGGCAGATGTGCCCGCAACGATTTCATGTCCCTTTATTAATAAACCATCATCTACTAACACATCAATATTGTTTTCATGTGCCACCCATAAGGCTCGGTGACTCTTACCAGTTCCGCTTGAGCCAACCAAAGCAATTATTTTCATTATTATTCCCATTCCTTTCCCTTCACTCAAGGCACAATTGGCCCCGAGCAAACTTTTTATTATCCTAAAAACTTAAAGTTATCAAGCAGCACTACGAAGATCTTAAGTCTCGCAAAGATGATCTGGAGAGAATTATCCTTCTTCTTTCCGCGCCCTACTCAGAAGAAATTAATTTGATCTTAACTATTCCGTCCTTTAAAAACATCTTTTCAGCTATAACAGTAATATCCGAAATAGGTGTTAATCTGGACGTGTTCCCGACAGCTAAGCACCTACGAATAACGAAAGTGCCGGAAAGAAAAAGCCAGTAAGGATTTCAAGAGCCGGTTGTTACATTAAACCGCTTCTTGTACAGTGTGCAACCGCTGTAGTTAAAAGCGAAAAGCATCCTGAAATCCGCAACCGCTATTTGAGACTTAAACAGCGTCGTGGTCATAAAAAAGCGATCATTGCCATTGTCAGAATGCTACTTACTGCTATTTATAACATCCTTAAAAAGAAAGAACCGTATAATGCTGATTTATATAGAAAGTCAGCTGTTCTCCCGGCAAACCGTGAAATCACGGTTGAACAAGCAATTTTATTAACCAAAAAACAAGGCTACCATATTTTAGCTTAATATTTTTTTGTGTTATCAACCGATGGCTTATTTGTTATGTGTTTTTTTATTTACGTGTAAGTTTTTACTTCATTTCAGACTTAAAACCTCCGGCAAAAGATAGTTCCGATGTCTTTCTTATTATAATACAAAATGTTATTATGTGAGTAAAGTAAAATGCTAGGAGTTAAACAACTATGAAAACAATAGTAATAGGCGCAGGTAAAGTCGGCTATAGCATAGCACAGATGCTGTCTCAAGAAAACCACGATGTGACCGTAATAGAGCAAAATCCTGATAGGGAACAGATTGTTGCCCAAAACCTTGATGTTCAGACGATCTTAGGTAATGGGGCCAGCATAAATGCCTTAAAAAAAGCCGGAGTCACCGAAGCGGACTTGGTAATTGCAGTTACAGAAAAAGACGAGTTTAATATGGTGGCCTGTTTAATTGCAAAAAGTTTCGGAGTCCTTCGTACCATGGCAAGAGTAGAAGATCCAGAATATGCGGAAATTACGAAAGAGGAAGCATTTGCAACATTTGATATTGATTCTATAATCAACCCCGACCAGGTTACCGCGCAACTGATTGCAAAACTGATAGAAGTACCTCAGGCTGTTAATGTGGAGTATTATGCAGAAGAACAAGTTCAAATCTTAGAACTCAAACTTCCTTCTAATACACCTCTAGCTAACATACCACTTAAGAACTTAGATAAGCCCCTGCCTTTTCTTATAGTTGCTATTTTAAGGGGCGAAAAAATGATGATCCCCAAAGGGGATGATGTATTTTTACCTGGGGACTATGTTTTTGCCATGTCCGAAACTCATAAAAATCTTGAATTGGATCTGCTTTTCGGAATTCCTTACTTGGAAATAAAAAATATTGCCATTTTGGGCGGGGGCAGGCTAGGTATCTACTTGGCTTCCGCTTTGGAGAAAAACAAACATTTAAATATTAAAATTATCGAAAAAGATCTAGGGCAATGTAACCTATGTTCCAAAATTCTTTCTAACACCTTGGTCCTACATGGTGACGGAACCGATATGCAATTTTTAAACGAAGAGGATATCGGCTCGAGTGATCTATTTATTGCCACTACATCAGATGATAAAGTGAATTTGCTTGTCTGCCTTTTGACAAAACATTTAGGTGCTAAAAGGACTATCGCACAAATTCGTCGCTCAGAGTATACATCACTTGTCGAGGCCGTCGGGGTTGATATTGCAGTGAGCCCAAGGACCTTAACTGCGGGTGCTATCCTTAAATTTATAGGAAAAGGGGATATTATTTCGGTTACTCTTTTAGGCGGGGCAAAAGCACGGCTTTTGGAATTTGCTGCCTCAGAAACCACAGGGATTATCGGTAAACCCTTGCAAAACATCCGTTTCCCTAAAAACGCCATAATTGGTTCTATAGTTAAAAAAAACCAGGTTATCGTACCAAAAGGTAACAGCATCATAGAACCGGGGGATCACGTTATGGTTTTTGCGTTACCAGATTCGGTTAAAAAAGCAGAAAAGCTTTTTATCTAGGTTTAAGTGAGGGATGATGGCTTGCGGATTAAAACCGTCTTTTTCAAATTAGGTTTAATAATTCTTATTGTTGGTGTTGCAATGCTTTTCCCAATGTTTGTTTCAGTTTATTACATGGAACATATTTGGAAATCATTTTTTGTGTCCTCTTTACTTACTGTGGTTTTTGGAACTGTCCTAGCATTGTTTACTAAAAGTGACGAAAGTATTAGAGCGAGAGAAGGCTTTGCAATTGTATCCCTTGGTTGGGTTTTTGCGAGTATATTTGGCTCTTTGCCTTATTTACTATCCGGAACTTTTATTGGTTTTAGCGACGCTTTTTTTGAAACGGTATCGGGGTTTACCACTACCGGAGCCACAGTGATGGTGAATGTTGAAACAAGCTTTAAAGGAATATTGTTTTGGCGCAGCTTGACACAGTGGCTTGGCGGGATGGGCATAGTGATTTTATTTGTGGCACTTTTATCGACCATCGGCTCGGATGCAATTAAAATTTTTAAGGCAGAATTGCCAAATCCTACTTTTGAAAAAATTAAACCCCGATTAAATGAAACAGCCCGAATTTTGTGGATTACATATATTGGCTTAACCTTCATTTTGTTTATTTCGCTTTGGCTTTGCGGTATGAGCTTGTTCGATTCAATTAATCACTCATTTACCACAATCTCTACCGGCGGCTTTTCAACAAGAGATGGTAATATCGGTGCTTTTTCAAGCCAAAACATACAACTAGTAATTACATTATTTATGTTTATGGGTGGAATTAACTTTGCACTATATTACCAGGCCCTAAAAAGCAAGTCACTCCTTAGCTTTTGGAAAAACGATGCTTTCAAAACATATTTAATTATCATTCTGGTTTTTACTCTAATGATAACCGGTAATTTATTATTTACAGGTAGGAAGCCCCATTTATTGGATGTGGCGTTTCAAGTTGTATCTTTAACCTCCACAGGTTTTTCTTCCGTAGAGCTTGAAATGTGGCCGGCTTTTTCTCAAATGCTGTTAATCAGTTTGATGTTTATAGGTGCCTCGGCCGGTTCTACAAGCGGTTCGATTAAAGTTGACCGGTATGCTATAATGCTAAAATGTGCTTTAATCGAACTAAAAAGGTTAAGTCACCCACGTTCCATTATCAGTGTTAAAATTAACAAGCAGTCTCTATCCCAGGACACAGTAATAGGTGTTTTTCAGTTTTTCTTCCTTTATTTAGCTATTGCCTTTTTTGGTGTTTTAATATTAGGTCTTTTAAACGTTGAATTGCCGGCAGCGATAACCGCAGTCGCCGCTTCCTTAAGTAATGTTGGAACAGGTTTGGCCATGGTTGCGAAGGATGGCAGTTTTTACTACCTTTCCACACCGGTGAAATTAACTTTGGCATTCTATATGCTTTTGGGACGGTTAGAGATTTATACCCTATTGGTACTTTTATTACCAAACACTTGGCGGAAATAAGGTGAAAAAATAGCCATCCAATGTTAGAATAGATAGTAGCAAGAATAAATGGGGGTTAATTAATGACAAAATACGATTTTTTACTTAAATACACCTCTGAACTTATTATAGATGGCTTCGTTATGTTACCTAACCTTTTGCTGAAGTTTTATAAAAAATTAGGCTTAACAGAAACCGAATTGCTAATAATTTTACATTTATGGCGTTTTAAAACAGAGGAGAACATAGAATTTCCGGACTTAGATGAGATATCCGGATATACTACCCTAGAAAGTACACAAGTACAGTCAATGTTGGCCAGCTTAATTGAAAGAAAAATATTAGCTGTTGAACATCTATATGATAAAAAGCAAGGGGTTTGGGTTGACCGGTTTTCCTACCTGGGACTTTTTGATAAATTGATGGAATATTGGGCGATTTGCAAAGCAAAAGAATTGGAGGCTGAAAGCTCCGCTGTCTCGCAGTTTTCAGAGGAAGTTGCCGAGGAACTATTTAAAGTCTTTGAAAATGAGTTTGGCAGATTGTTATCCCCCTTTGAAGTAAAACAAATTATTGAATGGTGTAAAACCGATAATCATTCACCGGAACTGGTCCTTGAGGCATTAAAGAGGGCCAGTCTGCGGGGCATAAAAAATTTAAAATACATTGATTCAATTTTACTTGATTGGAGCAATAATAACATCAGTACTTTAGCAGAAATAGAAAGGTATGAAAAGGACTTTAAAGATAAACAGCAATCTAAAGAAGGCTCGACGAAAAAAGTCAGTCGCAAAGATGATGAATACCAGCAAAAGGTTGAAAAATATAAGGATGTTTACATTAATTAAAGGGTGTATAAATAATGGTGAATAACTTCCAACATAAATCTTTTACCTGTCCTAGCTGCCAGAATAGAGGTTTTATTATTAAAAACGGTTTAGCCTACCCCTGTAATTGTGTAGAAGAAAGATCCAGGATAAACCGGTTAGTAAAAGCAAATTTAGGAAGGCTGCAGCATCAGAGCAGGTTTGAAAATTTTTCGCTTAAATACTATCCTAAAAGTCCTGAAAAGGGTTTTGGAGCACAAACCTTTTATCACAATGCAAAAATTGCCTTGGAAGTGGCTAAAAGCTTCGCAAAAGAGTTTGCAAAAGGAAATTACCATGGACAAGGTTTGTTGCTCACCGGTAATGTGGGTAGTGGTAAAACCTTTTTAGCTAGTGCTATTGCCAACTATGTTTTAGAAAACGGCAAGCAAGTACTTTTTACAGTGGTGCCTGACCTATTAGATGAAATCAAAGCGACATATGATCGATCGGGCTTCACGGAAACTGATGAAATGGAGATTTTGGGTCAGGCCCGAACTGCCGAGTTACTGATTCTTGATGATTTAGGTGTCCATAACTACACGGAATGGACTGTTAATAAGATTTATTCAATTTTAAATTACCGTGCCAATCATCAGTTACCGCTAGTGATAACCACCAACTTAAGCCTAGCAGACTTAGACACTTTTTTAGGTGAAAGAACAACTTCTAGAATCCTACAGTTATGTAAAATATGCCGCCTTTCTAACAAAGAGGATATCCGATATCTTAAATCAAAAGAACCAATATAGATAATTCTAAAAATTAGTTGCAACGAGCTTATAAAAATAGTATGCTAGGTTAAAAGGTATAAAATGACTAGCCAGCGGTGCATTTTGCAGGTTAAACGGTAGGAAGGGTGGTAATTTGAATGAATAGGGATTACTTATTTGATGTGGTGATTGGAGTCTCCAACAGACATGTACATGTCTCAAAAGAAGCGTTGGAACAACTTTTTGGAGCAGGTTACGAACTAACAGAGCTCAAAGATTTAGGACAACCGGGACAATTTGCCTGTGTAGAAACTGTAACCTTGGTGGGAAACAAAGGTAAAATAGATAATGTTAGGATTTTAGGTCCCATTAGAAGGAAAACTCAAGTAGAGATTTCCAGGGCTGATTCTTTCAAATTAGGTATAAAAGCGGTGTTGCGGGATTCAGGGGAACATGATAATACACCCGGATGTACATTAATAGGACCAAAAGGGGAAATAACGATTGATTCAGGAGTAATGGTAGCCGCTAGACATATTCACATTACCCCAGAAATGGCTGAGCAATATGGCTTGAAAAACAAGGATCATGTTAGTGCAATTGTGGAGGGACAAAGGGCGACCGTTTTTAATAATGTGCTGGTTAGAGTACGAGAAGATTATGCCCTGGAATTTCATTTGGATGTGGATGAGGCAAATGGTGCATGGGTAAATAACGGCGATAAGGCTAAAATTATTAAGGAAAAATAAATTTTTGTTTTCTCTTTAAAAGCAAAAATACCCCGGCTACGCCGGGGTTATATTTATATTAGCTCATTTTTGGCGCGCCCGACAGGATTCGAACCTGTGGCCTCCGGATTCGGAATCCGTTACTCTATCCTACTGAGCTACGGGCGCAACTTTAAAACAATTATATCCGAAAGGAATGTCCGTGTCAAAACGGCTTTTAATGAATTAGAAATTTAAAGTTTTAAGATCCAATTGCTTTTGAAACAAAAGAACCTTATTAAAACCTACTATCAATATTATTTTATATTATTTAGAACAAAAAAACAAAACATTTTTAAGGCTGGCGTATTTGTCAATAATGTTGTATTATTTATCATAACTGGCATGTTAAAGAAGTTTTGCGGCCTATTACATAAAATTTGCGACAAAATTATGTAATAGTTGTAATTCGGTTTGTGTAACCTAACGGAGGGCATGCTAATTATTATAGGTAGGTGGGATAATATTGCAAGGTGATAAAATTCATGAGCTACGAGAAAAACAAATAAAAATTGAAGCCTGCGGAGGCAAAGAACAAATAAAAAAGCAACATGAAAAAGGGAAGAAAACCGCACGGGAGAGACTTAATCTTTTGCTTGATCCGGGTAGTTTCGTTGAAATTGGACAATTTATAAGCCACCGAGCAACAGAATTTGGAATGGAAGCAGTCGATGCGCCTGCAGATGGTGTTATTACAGGTTATGGTTTAATTGATGGAAGGCAAGTCTATGTATACTCCCAGGACTTTACAGTAATAGGTGGTAGCTTAGGGGAAATGCATGCCAAAAAGATATGCCGGGTTATGGACTTAGCTTTGGCAAATGGGTCCCCTTTAATTGGCATTAATGATTCGGGTGGTGCTAGGATTCAAGAAGGGGTAAGCGCTTTAAACGGTTATGGAGAAATATTTAAACACAACACTCTCGCTTCAGGGGTAATTCCCCAAATTTCAGTCATACTTGGCCCATGTGCGGGGGGAGCAGTATACTCACCAGCCTTAACAGACTTTGTCTTTATGGTTGATAAAATCAGTCAAATGTTTATTACCGGACCACAGGTTATAAAATCCGTTACAGGGGAAGATGTCACCTCAGAAACTTTAGGTGGCGCTGCTACACACAGTAGCGTCAGTGGTGTGGCCCATTTTAGATCATCAACAGAAGCTGAATGCTTTAACAAAATTCGAGAGTTGTTTAATTTCATCCCTTCTAATAATTTGGCAGAAACTCCTCAAGGCAATAAATTCGACCCCATAAATCGCTTGGAAAGTTCACTGCAAAAGCTAATTCCATCTGAAGCTAACAAGCCCTATGAGGTTAAAGATGTTTTGCATTCTACCCTGGATAATGGCTATTTTTTTGAGATTCAAGAAAATTATGCGCAAAACATTGTAATCGGTTTTGGACGGCTTAATGGCCAAGCTGTAGGCATAATTGCAAATCAGCCAAGGGTTTTGGCGGGTTGCTTAGACATCAATGCATCTGATAAAGCATCGCGTTTTATTCGCTTTTGCGATGCCTTTAACATTCCTCTTCTCACTCTGGTAGACACGCCGGGATATTTACCCGGAATAGAGCAAGAATTTGGAGGAATCATCAGACATGGGGCCAAATTGTTGTATGCCTATTCCGAGGCCACAGTCCCAAAAATTACCCTAGTTCTCAGAAAAGCCTATGGCGGTGCTTACCTGGCAATGTGTTCTCGCTCCTTAGGAGCTGATCAAATTTTAGCCTGGCCTAACGCGGAAATTGCGGTAATGGGACCCGAAGGGGCGGCTAATATTATATTTAGAAAGGAAATTGCCGAAGCGGAAAACCCTGTTTTAATGCGCCAGCAAAAAATTAATGAATATAGGGCACAATTTGCTAACCCCTATGTTGCTGCTGCCCATGGTTATGTTGATCTGATTATTGACCCCGCCGAAACAAGACCGGCTTTGATACAAGCATTTGAAGCCTCAGCAACAAAAAAAGAAATGCGCCCAAGTAAAAAACATGGTAATTTTCCGGTTTGATAAAGGAGGTCATTATAATAGAGAAATTAGCATATGGCTTAAACCTTACTTTAATAGGCCTTGGAACCGTTTTTTTTGTATTATTTTTACTTCAAATGGTTATGAAAGCACAAGAAATGTTGTTTGCCAAAAAAACAGCTAAACAAACGGGAGCAATGATGGATTTGGATGTAAATAGTGAATCCCAAAAAGTGGCGAACGAACAAGCCGCAAACTATAACGATGATATGCAGGCAAACATTCTTGCCGCTATCACGGCTGCGATATCAATCTATATAGAAGGCCAGCAACGGTCGTATAAGGTTGTAAGTGTCCGCAAAGTTTGGGACAAGGAAGCCTCTCAGGCTTGGACACTAACGGGGCAACAAAATATATTAAGTTCCCGCGACTCTTTTTAATATGAAGGAGGTTATTATTCAAATGATAAGAAAATTTATTGTTACCATTAATAACGAAGAATACGAAGTTTTGGTAGAAGAAGTTTTAGACGGGGAAATTCAAACAACTAAAACCGTAGAAATACAAAATAACCAACCGGCGACTTCTGTGAAAAAAATTGCGCAGCCGCCAATGGAACCGGTTACACAACAAAAACAAGAGATGCCGACAAATTCTGGAGGGCACAAGGTTGTTGCACCTTTGCCGGGTGTAGTTTTGAAAATTCTGGCCCAGCAAGGTGAAAAGGTGTCTTTAGGACAAACTTTACTGATTCTTGAGGCCATGAAAATGGAAAATGAAATAAACTCTCCGGTTGCCGGGGTTGTTTCGGCAATCTTTGTTAATCCTAATCAAAATGTTAATACAAATGACATTTTGATTACTATTGAATAGGGGGCAGAACTTTTGTTAAATCAGCTTGCCAATCTTTTTATGGAAACCGGATTTACAATGCTAACATATAAACATATAATCATGATAGGAATAGCTTGTTTGTTGATTTATTTGGCGATAGTTAAAGAATACGAACCATTGTTATTGCTACCAATAGCTTTTGGGATGCTTCTTGTAAATCTTCCCGGGGGCAATTTAATGGAGGAAGGAGGCTTAATTTACTGGTTTTACAAAGGGGTAGAGTTAGGTATTTATCCGCCATTAATTTTTTTGGGAATTGGCGCAATGACTGATTTTAGTCCTTTATTAGCTAATCCCAAAACAATTCTCCTTGGGGCCGCAGCTCAGCTGGGTATCTTTTTGACTTTTATTGGGGCCTTGTTTTTAGGCTTTAGTCCCCAAAGTGCCGGTGCCATTTCAATCATAGGTGGCGCAGATGGACCTACAGCTATTTTAACTGCTTCTATTTTAGACAAAGAACTTCTCCCGGCAATAGCTATTGCGGCATATTCATACATGGCCTTAGTTCCTATTATTCAACCCCCCATTATGAAAGCTCTTACAACTCCCGAAGAGAGGGCGATTGTAATGGGACAGCTTAGAACAGTATCCCAAAAAGAAAAAATAATCTTTCCTGTGGTTGTCACTATTGTAACAGTACTGATTTTGCCCACGGCCGCACCTCTAATTGGGATGCTAATGCTAGGTAATTTATTAAAAGAATCGGGGGTGGTTGAGAGGTTATCTAAAACTGCTGCTAATGAATTAATTAACATTGTTACAATCTTTTTAGCTTTATCGGTTGGTGCCACAGCTACTGCAGAACGCTTTTTGCAATGGGAAACTATAAAAATTATTTTTCTCGGTTTATTCGCCTTTTCTGCGGGAACAGCCGGTGGTGTCTTGTTGGGAAAATTAATGTCACTTTTGACCGGTGGTAAAGTTAATCCCCTAATTGGAGCGGCAGGGGTTTCAGCTGTTCCGATGGCAGCTCGCGTCGTACAAAAAGTAGGTCGTGAGGCCAATGAAACAAACTTTTTGTTAATGCACGCCATGGGGCCAAATGTTGCCGGGGTAATCGGTTCGGCAGTGGTAGCCGGGCTACTGATTGCAATTTTGGGATAATTATTTGTTGGTGGCCAAATTTCAGAAAACTTTTTTTAGCTAAAAATTTAACTGAGAGGAGGATATAAATGTGAGAGAGATAAACGTAAAACAGATAACTCAAGCAGTGTCGGAAATGGCCATGGATGCTAACTATAATTTAGGCAAAGATGTTTTAGAATCTTTACATCAGGGAATGGAAAATGAAATCTCCGAAACAGGTAAAAATGTTATTAAGCAAATCCTGGAAAATGCCCAAATTGCTTTAACCGATGAAGTTCCCATGTGCCAAGATACAGGTACTGCAGTTGTTTTTTTAGAAATAGGCCAAGATGTGCATATTGTGGGTGGGGATTTGTACGAAGCGGTTAATAAGGGTGTTGCTACAGGTTATATTGACGGATACTTAAGAAAATCAATTGTCAAAGATCCTTTTGACAGAGTAAATACCAATGACAATACACCTGCGATAATTCATACAAAAGTAGTACCCGGGGAGCAATTGTCTATAACTTTAGCACCAAAAGGCGGCGGTGCCGAAAACATGAGTGCCATTCGCATGTTTCCACCTTCGGCCGGTATAGAGGGAGTAATGGATTTCGTTGTAGATACAGTTAAAACCGCAGGCCCAAATCCATGTCCGCCAATAATTGTGGGTGTGGGAATTGGGGGTAATTTTGAAAAATCGGCTCTGTTGGCGAAAAAAGCCCTCTTGAGAGAGGTTGGAAGTAAACACCCTAATTCAAATATTGCAAATATTGAGAATCAACTGTTAACTAAAATTAATAGTTTAGGAATTGGGCCACAGGGCTTCGGTGGCTCGGTAACAGCTTTGGCCGTTCACCTGAATGTATTTCCGTGTCATATAGCTAGCTTACCGGTAGCAGTAAATTTAAATTGTCATGCCGCTAGGCATAAGACAGTTATTATCTAGGGGGGTTGAATCAATGAAAAAAATTATAACAACTCCGTTAACCGATGAAGTGGTAGAGAGGCTTAAAATTGGTGACCAAGTATATATCTCCGGAGCAATCTATACAGCACGGGATGCAGCCCATAAGCGTTTAGTGGAATTAATCCAAGGCGGTGAAAAACTGCCCTTAGATCTGAATGGACAAATAATTTTTTACGCAGGGCCCAGCCCCACTAAACCAGGGGCCGCAATAGGATCTATCGGTCCTACCACTAGCTATCGAATGGATGCTTATACACCTATCTTACTAAAAAACGGTTTGAAAGGGATGATTGGAAAAGGCTCCAGATCCAAGGAAGTTGTGAATGCGATGGTTCAATATAAGTCGGTCTATTTTGCAGCTATAGGAGGAGCGGCTGCTTTGGCGGCTCAAAGGGTTAAAAAATCTGAAATAATCGCATATCCGGAACTTGGTGCCGAAGCGATCAGAAAACTTGAGGTAGAAGATTTTCCAGTTACAGTTGTTAATGACATTAGGGGAGGGGATCTGTACCAAGAAGGTGTCAAAAACTATCAAGGTTAATTATGCAATAAAAATAAGGAGGCCTGTTAGATGTCTTTAAAAGAAATTGCTCTTGAGCTTCACCGAAAAAATAAAGGGAAAATAGAAGTAGTCAGTAAAGTTGCCCTAAAAACGGCCGAAGATTTAAGTATAGCTTATACACCCGGGGTGGCTGAACCTTGCAAGGAAATTCACAAGGACAAAGAATCTGTTTATGATTACACAGCCAAAGGTAATATGGTGGCAGTCGTTACAAATGGAACCGCTGTTTTAGGACTTGGTGATATAGGCCCTGAAGCCGCTTTGCCGGTTATGGAGGGAAAAGCACTTTTATTTAAAAATTTTGGAGGCGTAGATGCATTTCCCATTTGTGTAGATACAAAAGATGCCGATAAAATTGTTGAGCTGGTTAAGTTATTAGAACCAACCTTTGGTGGCATAAATTTGGAGGATATTGCAGCTCCGGATTGCTTTGAAATTGAAAATAAATTAAAAAAAGAATTGAACATACCGGTTTTTCATGATGATCAACATGGTACAGCTATAGTTGCGGCATCGGGCCTGATTAATGCATTAAAAATAGTGGACAAAAAGCTAGAAGAAATCATTGTTGTGGTAAATGGAGCCGGTGCTGCAGGAATTGCAGTTACCAAACTGCTCCTTTCCTTGGGAATAAAAGAGGCGATTCTTTGTGATCGTAATGGGGCAATTTATGAGGGCCGTCAAAAGGGAATGAACTCTGCAAAAACAGAGATAGCAAAAGTGACCAATAGGGATAAACGGACAGGAACCATCGGCGATGTAATAGTAGGAGCCGATGTCGTTATCGGTTTATCGGGCCCAAACACTATTACTCCGGAAATGATATCGGCGATGGATAAGCCAATAGTGATGGCGATGGCCAACCCGGTCCCGGAAATCATGCCTGAGGAAGCAAGTGCTGCCGGTGCCGTTGTGGTTTGTACCGGTAGGTCCGATTTTCCTAATCAAATTAACAATGTGCTGGTATTTCCCGGCGTTTTTCGAGGTGCACTTGATGTTAGAGCCAAGGACATTAACGAGGACATGAAGGTGGCGGCTGCCTATGCTGTAGCAAGCCTGATCACCGACAAGGAACTTAAACCCGAGTATGTTATTCCCAGTGCATTTGATGCAAGAGTTGCGCCTGCTGTTGCTAAGGCAGTTGCGGCTGCGGCAATTAAGAGCGGGGTGGCTAGACTGGAAATAGATCCGGAGGTGGTTGAGGAAAATACCCGGCAACTGTTAAAAAAATAAAAATCTCCACACATATCGGCCTTAATGGCTTAAGTCATTAAGGCTGATTTAGCTTAAATAAACTTAATAAATGATGGTAAATGAAGGAAGCACTCCTTAAAAATTCACTAAAGACCAATCTATATTAATATAATGCATCAAAAAAGGCATAAAAGGAGTGATACCCAATGAAAGTATATTTTCTTCCGTTACCAAATTTTTTAAAAGGTTTTTTGAAAAAAATTTTTAAACAGGCATAATTGCAATCCGCTTTTTTATGTTGCCGCCTAATAATTCAGCAGGAAGTAGTAGCTTTAAACTATTTCCTGCTGAATTAAATAAACTATTTAGCAACGGCTCCTATTAGCCCTCCTAAGGCTCCGGAAATAGTGCAATATAGTAGTTTCTTTAAAAAATTAATGCCTAATAAATTAAAATTGAAAAAATAACCAGCGCTTAAAATAAAAAATAGATACAGCACGCCTACCCCAAATCCATGCAATAAAAAACGAGATTCCGCCATTTTGGCCGCCTGTATCCCGCCAAGCATAATGCTTATTATTAATACCACTTTGCCAAAGGTTTCTAGCAGACTTTCAGATAACACTGTAAACTGAAATATGAGTGTTAAAAGAAAAATTAATATTATCAGCACCAGTAAAGAAACAAAGAAGCCTCTTACCAAGGCATTTTTTAAAAGGTTCTTTTTAGGTTCAGAATCTACACGCAACATAAATACACCTTCCTTTAGCTTGTTGTTAAAGTTATATGCGGGATAAAACTACAACAGAACATGGCATAAAAACAATATTTTAGAAGGTTTTTGCCACTATAGAACGAATAAGATATCTTAATATAATCTTGTGACATAGGATTATTAGGGTGGATACTACCAATACTATACCTTGGAGGTGAAACCATTGGCCGAGCAAAATCAAGGAAAACTGGAGCTAATTGCTTTAAAAACTTTTAATACGAACGATGAAATCTATTTGTTGGTGGATTTTTTAAATAAATCGCTAAAAGAACATAATCTTATCTTTGGCTTAACTAAAGATTCAGCCGCCCAAACTATGTCGGTAGCTATTTATGAAACATAAGAAAAAATTGGTAGGTGCTAGAATGTACATTTTATTAACTAATGACGACGGAATCATGGCGGATGGTATTCAATCATTACGAAAAGCTTGTGAGAGGATAGCTGATGTAGTCATGGTGGCACCGGACCGGGAGAGAAGTGCCTCCGGTCACGGTATTACTATGCATAAACCATTAAGGGTTGAAGAAAGCAGCTATGGAAATTCACCTGGGTTTGCAGTCTCCGGGACACCTGCAGATTGTGTTAAACTCGCCTTGGAAAAGCTACTGGTAAAAACCCCCGATCTTGTAATATCCGGTATCAATAAAGGTTCCAACTTGGGTACCGATGTTTTGTATTCCGGGACTGTCTCAGGGGCCTTAGAAGCAATTATTAATCGCATTCCATCAATTGCTGTCTCTTTGGAAAACAAAAATAAAAACAAGGATGATTATAGAATTGCTGCAAATTTTGCTGCCCAATTAGCAAAATATATTATAAAAAGGCCGCTTCCTGTTAATACCTTTCTCAATGTTAATGTCCCCGATTTGGGGGCAGAAGCCATAAAAGGGGTCAAGGTCGTAAAAATCGGCTCCAGGAGATACGTTAATACAATTGAGGAAAGAAAAGATCCCAGGGGAAGAAGCTATTACTGGTTGTCGGGTAACTTACGCGAAAACCTTGAAACGAATACCGATATTTGGGCTATAGCCAATAATTATATTGCTATTTCTCCTTTGCACTATGATTTAACTAATTTTAAAGCTATGACGGATATTGAAGCCATCCAGGATTACGATTTTAAAATTAAATAAAACTACAAATCTTTTTTACTCAGGCCCTGTAACAGTATGATAACAAGCAAATAGATCAAGCCGGAAGTAAGGATTATGAAATACACGGAAAGTTGATTACTAAAGCATTGAATAAACAGTATCATAAAAAGAGTTGCAATCGTAAAAGGACGCAACCAATCAGCAATTTTTAATTGTGTTTTGGTATGCTTAAATACCACTTTTAGATTTAATAAACAAATAATTGTTACACCTAAACTCAAGCCTATAACCGCTCCTTTAATTTTCAGAATAGGGCTTCCAACTAAAACATAGGTCACCGCTAACCCGAAAAGGTTGCCAAGGGCTGAATTTAATAAAATTGTTTTCATTTTACCTAAACCCAATAATATACCCCCTGTTGTTTGTTGTAAATAAATAAAAATGCAACTGGGGGCCAATAATTTTAGCAAAATTGCCGCCTCATAATTATGAAAAATGGTCACCGTAAGATATTCCGGTAATAAAAAAAACCAAACAGTAAAGGGTAGCGCCACTAGTACGGTTAGCTTAATTCCTTGATTTACCCTGCGCTGAAGCTCAAAATGCTCATTTTTTATTGTAGCCATCGCTACAGTTGGTAATAGAACCGCACCAAGGGCTCCGGTTAACACATTGGGAAAGCTTATGAGAGACAGTGCAATACCGGAATAGGCCCCATAGGCCTGAGTTGCTTGTTGTAAGGTAGATCCCGCCGCCTGTAAGCGGTTTGGAATTATTATTGCTTTTAAACTTAAAGAAACGGAAGAAACAATTCTGGACATAGTTATAGGAAGTGCCAAAAACATTAACTGTTGTAGGATAAGAACTAAGCTTGTTTGAGATTTTAATACTGTTGTTGGTTTTGGTTTTAGTTTCAGTGTGGTTCTAAAATAGAAATACAGCAGTACGATTAAACCAGCAATTTCACCAATCACAACTGCAAGAGCAAGACCTACGGCACCGAACTCTATCCCATAAGGCAATAGCCAAGCAATTAAAATTAAACCAAAAGCAAAACGTACCAATTGTTCCGATAGTTGAGCAAGGGCATTTGGAAGCATAAAACTGATTCCCTGAAAATAGCCCCTAAATACCGAGCTGATCGAAACAAAAAATATTACAGGCAGTAAAGCCATAAAAGGCCAGTAGGATCTTGGATCAGCATAAATTTTCGGCAAAAGCCACGGTGCAAAATATAGCATTATAACAGGGAAGATAATTCCGGTTATTAATAAAATATACAAAGAAAATCGGATAACAATTGTAATAAGATAATATTCCTCTTGCCCTTTTAATCTGGCGATTGTGTTGGCCAAAGCCACCGGTATGCCGGCGGTAGTTAAAACTAATACTAATGTAATAAGAGGAAAAACTAATTCATATAATCCGATACCTTCCGAGCCAACTAGGCGGACCACATAAATCCTGTATGTAAAACCTAAAACCTTAGCTATTAAGGATCCGATGGCAAGTACAACTGCACCCTGGAAAAAGCTTTCTTTCATAACAAACTCCTCCATTTGTTAATTTTATGCAGTATAGCCATCTTATAGGATAGAGGTTGTTAAAATTAGATTTTTGAGCACCTTTTCCAAAGATATAGATAGTTTTTGTAACAGCAGGTAGGTTATAATTAAATAGTAGGATTGCCAGTTAAAATTTTTATAAATTTAAAGGATTTTGCTTGCTATTAATTTAATATACATAGTAAACAATAATGCTTGTTGGGAACAATTAATAACCCAACCAACAAAAAGGAGGACGCACATGAAAGTATTCACCACCGACAGGATCAAAAATATTGGGGTTGTGGCTCATGGCGGTGCCGGAAAAACCTCATTAACTGAAGCAATGCTTTTTAATGCTGGTGCAATTAATCGCCTTGGCAGAGTAGATGACGGCAACACGGTAACAGATTACCATCCCGAGGAAACTAAAAGAAAAATTACTATTAACACCGCCTTGGCGCCCTTGATTTGGCAGGATAACAAAATAAACATTTTAGATACACCTGGCTATTCAGACTTTATAGGGGATGTTAAAAGCGCTCTCCGAGTAGTGGACAGTTTAATTATTACTGTTTGTGCAGTTTCCGGTGTAGAGGTCCAAACCGAAATTCTGTGGGATTTTGCTGAAGAACAAAATCTCCCTCGTTTCATTTACATTAATAAAATGGATAGAGAAAATGCTAATTTTGATAGAGTTTTAAATCAAATTGATGAACAATTTAATGGGTTGATTACTCCTTTTCAATTACCGATGGGATCCGAAAACAACTTCAAAGGAATTGTTGATCTTGTTTCCTTAAAGGCATTGCTTTACGAAGAAAGCGGTAAAGCTAAGGAAGTTGATATTCCCCCTGAGCTGGAGGATTTAGCTCACGAATACCACGAAAAATTAATTGAGGCAGCGGCCGAAGGTGATGATGATCTTTTAATGAAATACCTTGAGGGGGAAGAACTCACCATTGAAGAAATTCATTTAGGGCTACAAAAAGGGGTAAAAGAAAATAAAATAATTCCCGTTTTTTGTGGCAGTGCATTAAATAACATTGGTATTACCGCATTTTTAGATAATCTAGTAGAATATGCACCGGGGCCCCACGAATCTTTAAACAAAAATGAAGAACTAAATCAAGAAAACTTTGCGGCTTTAACTTTTAAAACCCTTAGTGACCCATATGTTGGCAAAATCAGCTTTATAAAAGTGTTCTCCGGGGCTTTAAAAGCAGATAGTGTTGTCTATAATAGCGCCAAGGAAAATGATGAAAAAATTGCACAAATTTTTATTATGCAAGGTAAAAACCAATTTCCTGTGCCCGAGTTACATGCCGGCGACATCGGTGCTTTGACGAAGCTGCAAACAACAAATACAGGCGATACTTTAACTCAAAAAAATAAACCAGTTGCATTAGACGGTATTGATTTTCCAATACCAACCCTTTCAATTGCAATTCAGCCAAAAAGTAAAGGGGATGAAGATAAACTTGGATTAGCTATTTCCAGGTTGCTAGAAGAAGATCCAACTTTACGCTACACCAAAAATATAGAGACGAACCAAGCCGTAATGACCGGGATGGGTGAAATGCATTTAGATATTGTTTTAGAGCGACTAAAAATAAAATTTGGTGTAGATGTTGAACAAATAGATCTAAAGGTACCTTATCATGAAACCATCAGAGGGAAATCTGTTAAAGTAGAAGGAAAACACAAAAAGCAATCCGGGGGGCACGGCCAGTATGGTCATGTTTTTATTGATATGGAACCCCTGGGGGAAGGGGAGTTTGAATTTGCTGAAACGGTTTTTGGTGGTTCCGTTCCCAGAAACTACTTCCCTGCAGTAGAAAAAGGTATTAGGGAATCTATGTCCGAGGGCGTTTTAGCAGGTTACCCGGTTACAAATATCAAAGTCACTTTAACGGATGGTTCTTATCATAGTGTTGATTCATCTGAATTAGCCTTTAAAATTGCTGCAAGTATCGCTTTTAAAAAAGCTTTGGAACAGGCAAAACCGGTCTTGCTGGAACCAATTGTTAGTGTGGAAGTAAAAGTACCTGAACAATTTATGGGAGATATTATGGGAGATTTAAATGGCAAAAGGGGCCGCATTTTAGGTATGGAGCCGAGCGGAAAAATGCAAATAATTAAAGCCCTTGTTCCCCAATCGGAGATGAACAGGTACGCAATTGATTTGAAGTCTATTACGCAAGGCAGAGGGCAATTTACAATGGAATTCTATGGTTATGAGGAAGTACCCGCTAATATCGCAGATAAAATAATTGAAGCAGCAAAAGCAGCAAAAAATGATTAACTTCGTGGGCCTTGCCTGAGTTGAGGCAAGGCCTTTCTATAAACTAAATAAGCAAATATTTAAAATGGAAAAGAGGGTATTGCAAAGTGGCACTCATCGAAGGGTCGGAAAACAACAAATCACAGGAGTTCATCCTAAAAACAGAATCCCTTATTAAATTTAATATTAATAATAGATCCAAAAGTCAAGGACATTTTTTTATAATTTCGGGCCCTTCAGGGGTAGGTAAGAACACTTTGCTGAATTATGCACTAGAAAAAGTGAAGGGTATTTATTATTTACCATCTATTACAACAAGGCCACCTAGGGCCGGTGAGACACAAGGCAACCCTTATTACTTTACGGGTATCCAACAATTTAAAAAAATGATTGAGGATAAGCTTTTCTTGGAATGGAAAATGATTCACAACGGTAATTATTATGGTACACATCTTCCAACAATTAACTATGCCTTAAAAAACGGTTATAACATAGCCACAGACATGGATGTGCTAGGTTTTAAGGATGCAAAAAAAAGATTTTCCAATAACATCGTCTCAATATTTGTTTTGCCTCCAAGCCTGGAAGTATTAAAAAATCGGCTTTTAATAAGGGATAATAATATTTCCTTGGTAAATACCCGCTTAGAAAGGGTAGCTTTGGAAATTAAACACAAACAGCATTACGATTTCGTAATAATTAATGATTCCCTGGAAAGAGCAGGGGAAGAATTGATTCTAATTATGAAAGAGCAACTAGACAGTAAAGATAAATAAGTATTGGGTTAAGACATGGTAAAAGTTATTAAAATTTATTTAATTTAAAAGAATTGACTTCACCTTTGTAACTAGGTATAATTATCTATGTCTTGAAGGGGAGTAGCTCAATTGGTAGAGTAGCGGACTCCAAATCCGTTGGTTGCGGGTTCGATTCCTGTCTCCCCTGCCAAGTTTTTTAAGAAAAAAGCCATACAGGACAAAGGTTTGTGGGGTTATAAAAAATAATTAAGGGTAGACACAACCCCGACTAAAAACAAAGATTTACACCCCTTTTACACCCTAAAAATACATACCCGCTTCGGCGGGATTTTTTTATTTCATATATTTTTGATTTGATGGGCCAATCTACAAAACCCGTAGATTGGTTTTTTTGCATTCCTTTGGGGCTTAAAATTCCCTTCGGCACCTACCTGCAAGCTCTTTTAGGGGCAAAATTTCAAGCTCTATTTTCGAAAGAAAGAATATCAAGAAAAAAAACGAATATTTGCACAAAATGAAAGGAGTTTTAAATTATGAAAAAAGGTTTAATTGTTTTAGCAGAAGGGGAACATTGGGCAAGCGAATACTTCAAAAGAAGCCCTAGTCCAAAAGGTAGTTCTTGCAGGGAAAATGAACGATTGGGACGTACCCATTACCCGCTATGAGATAGCAAGAGTCATGGTTAGAGTCTTAAATAACCTGATCCAAGAGCCGGAAGTAAGCACAGCAGGGGTAGACACCCTAATAGCTGATTATGCCCAAATAGCCCCGAATTTTAAAGCCTATGTAGATCAAGCCTATATGAAGGGACTAATAACCGGTATGGATACCCAAGGCACTTTTGCCGGTGATAAAACCGGTACCAGAGCAGAGGCAGCAACTATGACCCCCCGAGCAGAATTTATCAACTTAAAACCCGAAGAAAACGGTATGCCGGCAAGGTTACCGTTTTTTACTTTTGGGAATTCGGTCTTATTTAAAGGCAGCACCTTTTTTTAGCTGTCGGAACCAAAATCCTTCGGCTCAGAGTGATAAAAATCTGCTACTAGGCTCCAATCCTCTATAAACAGATGTAATAGGGAGGGTCGTCTTCTTATTGCCAAAGGGTGATAACTATAGGCCGTAAAAACATTATCACCATGATGTATTTTACCCCTCAGCTCTTTAATGGTAATTGTGTGGTTATTTAAATACCATTGCGCCGATACATTGCCTAGGCAAAATATAACTTTTGGCTTTATAGATAGCAACTGACTACGTAAAAACTTGATACAAGTGTTCCTGGCTAAATCCTTGTCATATTTTTTTTTAGGGCGGCAACGTAATACAAAGGTTAAATAAACATCATTTTCGTTTAAACCAACTTTAGAAATGGTGCGATATAAAGTCTCTCTAGTGCCGCATACAAATTGTTCGCCGCATTTATTTTTTCTAGCACCGGGGTTATCCAATAGAACGACAATACCAGCCTGCGGATTGCCTTCTCCCCAAACAATCTCACCTCCATGTTTATATAACTCGCAACGTTTGCACCCGATTGCCTCCTTTGGGGCCACATCTTCCGCCCATAGTCTAAGGGGTTTATCAAAATCAGCCTTTTTCTCCATTGTAAACTCTTTTCCCCAAGGGCCTGCCCGGGTCAGGATTTTGCTTCAGACGTTTATTCTTTGCTTCTAAACGTGCGGCGGTCGGATCTTTTTTGACATTAAATTGTTTATCTGGACTCATAGTACTTACCTCCCATGTTTTTCAATAGTTTACCTGGAATTTTGTTTGTTATACTCAAAAATTGAATAAACTCATACAAGCTTTTGTTTGAAAAATCCAAACTATCGGGAGGCTTTGTTTGCTTTACAGTGCTTTTGTTGCAGGAAAGAATCAAAAAAAAGAGAAATACTAGTTAAGTATTTAATAAAACCAAAGGTGCTGATTTTTTTGCAAAAGTTAATAGGTAAATTTCGTTTAATATTAGTCTTAACACTCGTTTTGGGCTGGATAATTGTCTATATCGGATCAGAATTAATTACCGAGGGACTTTGGTTTAATCACTTGGGATTTGGTAATCAATTTCTAAAGATTATTTCTACAAAAATTTTAATCCATCTTTTACTTTTTGTTTTTACCTTTCTAGTTTATTATGTGAATTTTAGATTTTCCTTGAAAGGTATTGGAGTTCAAAGAATCGAAGAACCTTTGCCATACTTTTTACAACTTTACAGAAACCTAATCTTAAAAATTCCCGCAAAAACAATACACTTAGTTTTCCTAATAATAGGTGTAATTGTGGCAGGCTATACAACCTATTTGTTTGAATCGGGTTGGGCTTTATGGTTGCAGTTTATGAACAAAACGGCTTTTAACATTTCAGATCCTGTTTTCGGTCTGGATCTTAGTTTTTTTGTGTTTATCCTACCTATAATTGAAATGCTTCAACAAATATTTCTAACGCTTTTAATTGGTTTGTTACCCTTTACCGCAACGATTTATGTAGTTTTTAACCCCGGACAATTATTAGGTTGGGGAAAAAACAAGTTAAGTACGGGGCAAACGCACTTATTAACTCAATTAGGTCTATTATTAGTTTTAATTGCAACCAATTTTTTAATTCAAGCACTGCGTTTGCAGCTTACAAGCGGGCCTATTATACATGGAGCAGGATATACCGATATTCACGCCCGTTTACCAGGCTATTTGCTAAGCTCGTTTACCTTAATTGTCTATTCAATCGCTTGTTTCATAAGCTTTAAAAAATGGCAACCAATAAAAATGATCAAAAGGGGACTGCTAGTACTTATTATTATCTTTGTTTCTTTAATTGGTTTGCCCTCCTTAGTACAAAATTTACTTGTGGAACCAAATCAATTTGCAAAAGAAAAACCATATTTAGAAAATCATATTAATATGACTCAAAGGGCCTATAATTTAGAGAATATAGAAGTAAGAGAATTTCCCAGTGAATCAAAGATTTACAACCTAGATAATCTTGGACCGACACTAGATAATATTCGGCTTTGGGACTGGAGGCCGTTGCAATTAAGTTATAATCAATTACAGGCCCTAAGTTATTATTACGACTTTTATGGAATTGATGTGGACAGGTATGTAATTGATGGAAAGTTGAGGCAGGTAATGCTTGGGGCCAGGGAAATTGATCTAAATCGTTTTGAACCTCATGTCCAAACTTGGATAAATACCAAGCTTAGATACACCCACGGCTATGGCATAGTAATGAGTTCCGTGGACGAAGTAACTTCCAGCGGCCTGCCTAAATTTTTGTTAAAGGATATACCACCCGTTTCATCTGTAGATTTAGGTATTAACAGACCAGAAATTTACTTCGGCGAGCTTACCCATAGCTATGTTATAACAAATACTAATATTAAAGAATTTGATTACCCAAAGGGCGATGACAACGCCGAAACCGTTTACCAAGGAAATGGGGGTATAAAATTAAATAGTTACCTTAAAAAACTCCTATTTGCCGCCCGTTTTAAGGATTATCGTCTTTTAATTAGCAATGAAATTACAGAAGAAAGCCAGATACTTTATAACAGGCAGATAGTTGATCGAGTTCAAAGAATAGCACCGTTTTTAAAATTAGATACCGACCCCTATTTAGTATTAGTGGAAGGGCGTTTATTTTGGTTGTTGGATGCTTACACGACCACCTTCAATTATCCCTATGCCGCTATAACAGAAGGATGGGGTAACTATGCTAGAAATTCAATTAAGGTTGTTGTAGATGCCTATGAAGGGGACGTAAGCTTTTTTTTAGTCGATGAAAGCGATCCTTTAGCCCAAACCTGGAGAAAAACTTTCCCTCGGCTGTTTAGTCAGTTAAGTGAAGCCCCCGATGGCCTGGTGGAACATTTTCGCTACCCAGTTGATTTATTTAGAATACAGGCGGAGATTTATGCCAAATATCACATGCTGAATCCCTTGGTGTTTTACAATGACGAGGATGCATGGCGAATTCCCGAAGAAAAATACGAATCAGAGACCATATCCATGGACCCTTATTATAGTATCCTGCAACTTAATCAAGAAAAGGATCCCGAATTTATTCTGATGTTACCTTTTATCCCCGCTAAGCAGATTTCTAACATGGTAGCTTGGATGGCAGCACTAAATGATCCACCTAACTACGGCCAATTGGTCGTTTATAAATTTTTCAAGGATAGGCATTACTACGGGCCCATGCAAATTGAATCAAGAATAGATCAGGATTCTGAAATTTCGCAACAACTGACTCTTTGGGATCAACGGGGTTCTAAAGTTATCAGGGGCAATTTACTCGTTATTCCTTTGGATGGAGCAATACTATATGTTGAACCGATATTCATTCAATCAGAGCAAAGCAGTATCCCCGAACTAAGCCGGGTAATAATAGCCTTTGAGGATAAAACTGTCATGGCTAAGACCCTGAAGGAAGCCTTAGCAAAGGTTTTTGAACCCATCAATAATATGGGCAATATGGATCTGGAAGATTTAAAGAGGCAAGAGGCAACAACTGAGCATGATTCAAATGCCGGCATGGAAAGTTTAATTTTACAAGCTAAAGAAACTTATGATAATGCCATTAATGCACAAAAAGCAGGGGATTGGACCGACTACGGAATGCAATTAAAGCTTTTGGAAGATATTTTAAAACAGCTGATTTATATTACAGACGGTGCAGCAGATTTACAACCTCAACTAGATGAAATAGGGGAGGGATAAGGATTTTTAGGCATAAAGGTATTACAGTTGAAAATAAATATGTTCATTATTTTGATATAGAGCCATCTGGATACAAACAAACTCTTATTTGTATCCATGGTGCAGGAGGTTACGCTTATCACTGGGGAAACCAGCTCAGAAATGCTGCCAATTGGAATTGCCGTATTCTTGCCATGGATTTGCCTGGGCATGGTAAATCTGCAGGGGAACCTTTTGAAGATATAGGTAGTTATGGCGGTTTTATACAGCAATTTATAGCACAGCTGGAAATAGTAAATTATTGCGTAATAGGGCACTCTATGGGTGGGGCCATTGCTTTAAATATCTCGATAAACGGATCACTGCCTCCTAAGGCAGTTATACTTGTGGGGGCTGCACCAAGGTTTCCGGTTAATAAAAAAATACTCAATGAATTTAAAACAGGTTTAAAGCCCGAGCACTTTATAAAGGCCGCCTACGACAAAAATCTACCCGCCGGCTTTTTGAAATTAGCTTTGGAGGAATTTGCAACAACACCAGCACTAACCTATTTTAGGGATCTTCTTGCCTGCAGTAATTTTAATGTATCTGAGGCTATAAAAACGCTTAGTATTCCTTCCCTTTGGCTTTTAGGTAGTTCAGATCGTCTCATATCAAATAATGATGTTCTAGACACTATTTCCGGTGTCCACGGTTGTCAATATAAAATCATTGACAGGGCAGGGCACATGATTCATCTCGAACAGCCGGAAATGGTGAATAATGAAATTTACAGTTTTTTATCTTCTTTATAAATAGAAAATTCTAGTGCGGAGGGACAAATGGATCGTTATATAATTTGGCTATGGGCGGAGTACGGAATGCTTTCAATCATCCTCTTGCTGATTCTTTTCACCCTTGTTCTGGTGATTCTGAAAATATTTCTGGCAAGAGCAGAAAACCGTTAATAACAAATAAGCTGTCGGGGGTGTCATTATGAAAATAGGTTTTTTTACTGACAGTTTTAGGCCGTATACCAGCGGTGTGGTACGTTCCATTGAAACTTTCACAAAGGAACTGACAGAGTTGGGCCACAGTGTCTATATTTTTGCCCCTCAATATAAAGGTGTAAAAAAAGAACAGGGTGTATTTCGTTATGTTTCTGTACCTTCACCTACGAATAAGGGCTTTTCCCTTGCAATACCTATCTCAGTTAATGCCAGATCTTTAATTAAAAAACTAGGTTTGGATATTATTCATGTCCATTCCCCCTTTTTAATGGGGAGACTTGGCGCGAAACTCGCTCTTTTAGAGAATATACCCTTGATCTACACTTATCACACTCTTTATGACAAATATTTACATTATATACCTTTTGCTCCCGATCTGTCAGGTAAGTTGATACAAAGGCTGACGGCGCATTTTTGTAATCGTTGCGATTTAGTTGTGGTTCCTACAAAAGTAGTAGGGGAGATAATTCGTTATAACGGAGTTAATGCCTCAATCAGGGACATACCGACAGGTATTAACCTAGAAGGTTATGAAACAGGAAATAACTGTTGGTTAAGGGACACTTATAATATTCCTCCAGATCAGCAAATTCTATTATTTGTCGGCAGGATAGGGCAAGAAAAAAATCTTATCTTTTTAATGGAAAGTTTTCTGGAAATACTTCAAGTGGAACCGTTACTAAAAATGGTTTTGGTCGGTGGCGGACCCTTTGAGCAGGAATTGAAGCAAGCTATCAAATCCTTGGGGCTAACTAAAAGTGTTATTTTCACAGGGACCTTAAACCGAGAAGAAGTAATAAATTGTTACTTAGGTGCCGACTTGTTCGTATTTGCTTCTACAACTGAAACCCAAGGCCTGGTTTTAGGGGAAGCAAAAGCTGCTGGCCTGCCGGTTGTAGCTGTCAACGCTTATGGCACGTCGGAGATGGTGACAAATAATCAATCGGGTTTTCTGACCGACTTAAATAAAAAGGAATTTGCTCAACAGGTGCTTACTTTGTTGGAAGATAAGGAATTGTATTTACGAATGTCTTCACAGGCAAAAAAAGAGGCAAACCTGATTTCATCCAGATCATGTGCTTTAGAATTAGTTCGGGCATATCAGGATGTAATCTCTCTTAAAAGACAAGATGTAGCAGGATATTAATCAACAATTTGTTTCCGCAGAAAATTGGGTGCTGAGTGAGGTAGATAGAAAACAGGCAGAATTAACAAGTTTACATAATATAAATTATCAGAACCAATTTGTTTTAATTAAAAGGCTATATTGTATTTAATATAATATAGCCTTTTTGGTTAATCATTTTAATATTTAGGAATTATTATTTTTTGACCTGGCTGGATATGTTCCGTAAGTTTTAAATCATTAATTTCTTGTATTTGATAGATTCGTTGTCGAATATCTTTTTTAGGATTTCCGTATTTTTCAGCTAAAGCCCAGAGTGTATCTCCTTTTAGTATTACCACTTCTACACTTTGATTTTGTTTTTTAATATAATTAGTAGCTGCAATAGCGGCACCACCCTTAACAACAAAATAACATCCGATTATTAAAGTAATAACTGCTAAACAAATAATCTTATTTTTTTTCATATTACAATCCCTCCGAACTGATGTTCTGATTTGATTATAACAAAACATTTGTTCGATTGCAATATCTAAACGAACAAATGTTTGCAATTTCGCTAGTTTAACAGTCCCCCTACCCAAAAGCAACCCGAGAAACCCTGATACAACGCCATTCAGGCGCTATTTTTTTGTCAAATTATTTTCTTTATGGGGTTGTATATAGTGGTATATTAT
>JBBAFB010000008.1:0-32291 GCA_041655595.1 Bacillota bacterium | reverse complement strand
GGATCGTCGGCGGGGACGGCTGGGCTTACGATATCGGCTTTGGCGGTCTGGATCATGTTTTGGCTTCGGGTGAAGATGTGAACGTCTTGGTCTTTGATACGGAAGTGTATTCCAATACCGGCGGTCAGGCTTCCAAAGCTTCGCCGTCGGCCGCTGTTGCTAAATTTGCAGCCTCCGGTAAAAGAACCAAGAAAAAGGATTTAGGCATGATTGCCATGAGTTACGGCTATGTCTATGTTGCCCAAGTAGCCATGGGGGCAAATATGAATCAATTAATGAAAGCAATTACCGAAGCCGAGGCCTATGATGGCCCCTCCTTGATTATTGCTTACGCTCCCTGTATTAACCACGGTATTTATGCAGGTATGGGTGCGGCCCAAGAGCAGATGGCAAAAGCGGTCAAATCCGGATATTGGCATCTATATCGTTATAACCCCGATTTGAAAAAGCAAGACAAGAATCCCTTTATTATGGATTCTAAGGAGCCTACGGAATCCTTTAAGGAGTTCTTATTGGGTGAGGTTAGATATGCTTCCTTGAGAAAGACCTTCCCAGAGATGGCAGACGAGCTCTTTGAAAAAGCGGAAGCGGATGCGAAGGAACGTTATCAAAGCTACCAACGCCTTGCCCGGGATTGTTAACTTGGCAATTTAATTTAATGCTGAAAACCCATCCGTTGAGGATGGGTTTTTTAGTAGCTGCTATAATTAATTTGCAGGAATGTATCTAAAAACAGCGAAATAAAAAAAGGGAAGGGGGAATAAAATGCAGATTTCCGGCGACCTTACTCTTTGGTTAAAATCTGAAGGCGGTACCGGTCAATTAAAGCTTGAAACCGGCGAGATGGTACGGGCCTTGGTAAAGGATGTAACCTCCGAACAGGTGGTGCTCCTTATTAAGGGCCAATCGGTAGAAGCGAAAGCTGAAGCGGATTTGGTACCGGGTCAAAGAATTCAGTTAAAGGTTCAGGACAATATAGATGGCAGAATCGTTTTTCAACTACTCGAAGGAGAGGGCGACTCCGCAACAGGTTCTTCCTTCGGGAGAATTTCGGCGGAAGGTTTTTTGGCCCGTCTAGGCCTTGCCCTATCTGAGAATAATATCCTGTTGGCCCAGGCCTTATTAGAAGCCGGTATTGACGGTATTAGCAAAGAGGATATACAGCTTTTGGCAAGATTGTTGGGTGCCAATGCCAATAAAAACGATGCCCTGGCCTTGGTGCAGCTTTTTCAAAAAAATTTACCCTTAAAAAATAACCACATATCCTCACTAGCCAGCTTTTTGCAACATTTTAACGCTAATGCGACCGACGGCCTGGGAGGTAAGGAAGCGGCAACTGTTGGGCTGACCGATATGTTGAGTTTTTTGGATAAAGGTAGCGAGTTAGGGGATCAACTGGTTATCAACACCAAAGACGGTGCAAAAATTGGCCAAAAGCTGTCGGAATTGGTTACCAAGTTGGGTTTGGAACACGAGGCAGTTCTTCAAAAATCGGATTTGAATTCCCTTACTTCCCTGACCAAAACTATGCCTTCTGTGAAAGAAGCCTTATTAAGCCTTTTACAAGGGCAGGAACTGCCTGTTATTCCCAACCCTGAAGTCTTGGAAGCTGCCAGGTTTTTGCTGCAATCAATAACCGGCTTACAAATAATGAACCTTGGCACAGCGGAGGAAATGCAATTTTATTTGATGGGCTGGCTAAATTCCGGAGAGCTAAATGAACGGGAAAACCCTTTTTTTCTTTCCTTCTTTCAAAATAAAAGCGGGGGGCAGGGGCCGGGGGATCCTGCATATCAAATAATGGTTAAGACCGGCACACCTAGGTTGGGCTCCATTTTAAGCGAGCTGAGGTTTTTCCGCAATAGGGTAACCATAGAAACTACCGTAGATAATAGCTACACCCAAAAATTTTTTAATCAATATCAGGATAAACTAATAGCAATGATGGAGGATTTGCCTTGGACGGTGCATATCTTACCCTGTCGCTTGGCGGAAAAACCGGAAATTCAGCAAAATTGGATACATGAGTATATTAAGCCTTCCACCGCTCAAAACATTGATTTTCTTTTATAGTTGCGCTGCTGTTTTATAACGGATACCTGTTATTGACGAAAGGGTGTGATGCAAATAGCTGACAGGGAGCAGGAGATGGTTAAGCAGGCGGTGGCCTTAACCTATAATGAAGAACAGAGAGATACGGTTCCCAAAGTTGTGGCAATTGGCAAGGGCACCATAGCAGAAAAAATAATCGCCAAAGCTAGGGAAGTCGGCGTACCCATACAAAACGACCCGGACTTGGTAACAAGCTTATGCCGGCTGGAGCTGGGAAAACCGATACCTCCTGAATTATATGAGGCAGTGGCACGCTTACTTGCTTTTGTCTTGTATTTGGATGGACAGCTGGCGAGGGAACATAAAAGCGAAGAAAATTTGCCGCCTGTGCAGGAAGCAGGTAAAACAGAAGCCCCGGCCTTAGAAGGGGCGGGATAGACCTGAAAACAGGTATACAATGTATCTGAGTAAAAATGCAGGATTCTTGCAGAAAAAAGAGAAGATGTTTAAACTGATTTTGACTCTATAATGAACTAATATTTTAAGGAGGCTAAAAAGTGGCAAATGTTGAATTGATAGGTATTGAAGAGTTGTTGCATAATAAGGAACCGGAAAATGTATCCAGTGGATTAGTTAGAAAAGCTGGTCATAGGCTGGGATATCCCAAGGAAGTTATTGATCAGCTGGTACAACCTGACGAAGTACTGGCCTTTAGATTAACAGTTGATCTTTTCGGCAAGGTAATTAAACCTTACGGCTGCATCGTGCTTCATAATAATGCCAGGGGACCCTATAAAGGGGGAATCAGGCTGGCTAATGATGTGGATGTTTGGGAAACCAGTGAGCTGGCACGTTTAATGACTCTAAAAACAGCGGCATCAGGAGTTGAATTTGGCGGAGGTAAGTCCGGTATTAAGGTTGATCTTAATGCAGTTTACGCTCTTTTCGGCATTAAAAATCGCAATCTTGAATTTGAAACCATAGTCAAAAAGGCAATTATTACACAATATGCACTTAAACACAAGGAATTGCTGAGCTCTCATACCTATGTGCCCGCTCCAGATATGGGTACTGCCGGTCCGGAGATGGCTGTTATTAGCGGTATTACAGGGGATCCGGCTTCTGTAACGGGAAAACCGGAAGGGATTCATGGTTGGCTACCCGGCAGAAAAGAGGCTACCGGTTATGGGGTAGCAACAGCCGTCTTAGAAACCCTGGAGCACTTGGGTATACCTGCCAACAAGGCTAAGGTAGCTATTCAAGGTTTCGGCAATGTGGGTTCCTATACGGCAAAATTCTTGGCAGAGCGGGGGGTAACACTCATTGGAGTAGTTGACATTTTTGGAGGGGTACAGGACCCTAGTGGCTTGGATGTGCCCGCGTTGCTGAAGCACTTAGAGGAAAATGGCACAGTAAAAGGCTTTAATGATCAGCCTCTAAACAACGAACAGCTCTTTAAATTGCCTGTGGATATCTTGATACCGGCGGCTGCAGGGCATGTATTAAATAAAGAGGTTTCCCCCGGAGTTAAAGCGCAAGCTGTTGTTTCTGCAGCCAACATGCCGGCAACCCCCGAGGGAATGACCATTTTGGAGGAAAAGGGTATTTATGTTTTCCCGGATATAGTGGCTAATGCCGGAGGAGTAATAGCTTCTAATTTGGAATACTCTTCATCTCTGAGTGCCAGACCGAGCAAACAAGAAGAAGTTTTAGAGTTCGTAGCGGAAAGAATTAAGGCTACATTTGCTGATTTCAGCAAAATTGTCGTAGCAGAAAAAATCAGCCCTACGGAAGCGGCCATTCAATTGGCAGTTAAGCGCGTTTATGAGGCTATGAAGCTAAGGGGCAGTTTAAATAACCAGGTTTTTGATCTTACCAAGTTGGCATAGCATGCTTTTAAGATAAAGCATTGGGCCCGGTTTTCGCCTGCGCTCAATGCTTTTTTCAATCTGAACACTGTAGGATTTTTAACTCCCGTTTAAGTTTTTTGCCCTAAATTAAAAGGCTGGGAAGCCCTTATAAATAATTAATATTGGAGGGGTACCTTTTGCTTAACAAGCAGGCTGCGGAAATATTAAACGAAATTGGTTTATTGTTGGAATTACATGGTGAGAATCCTTTTAAAAGCAGGGCTTATTATAATGGGGCCCATGTGCTGGAAAGCCTAGAAGATGACTTGGAACAGTTGGTTCAGGAAAATAAGCTAAAAGATTTGCCCGGGATCGGAAAAGCTTTAACGGAAAAAATCACCGAACTGGTTTCAACCGGGCGGCTAGCTTATTATGAGGAGTTAAAACAAAGTATGCCCCCGGGAGTTATGGATTTATTGAAAGTTCCCGGGTTGGGGCCTAAAAAGGCGGCTACCCTTTATCGTGAATTGGGGATTGCCAGCTTAGGGGAATTGGAATATGCTTGTAAGGAAAACCGCTTAATAAGCCTAAAGGGTTTCGGGGAGAAAACTCAGGAAAACTTTTTATTAGGCTTGGCTTCTTTAAAGGCATTTCAAGGTAAACACCTATTGTCCGATGCGAAAAAAACCGCGGAAGTACTGTTGAAGCAAATCAAGACAAGTCCCTTCGTGTTAGAGGCGGAAATTGGGGGCAGCATCAGAAGAGCTAAAGAGGTGGTAAAGGATATTGATTTTGTAATCAGTACCGCGGAACCGAAAGAGGCGATAAAGTGCTTTTTAGATTTCGCTCAGATTAAGGCAGTAACATCCCGAGGGGAAACCTTAGTGCATGTCAGGTTGGAAAACGGCTTGGAAGCAGATCTGCGGGTTGTCAAGCCGGAACAGTTTTCCTATGCTCTCCATCACTTTACGGGCAGTAAGGAACATAATATAGCCTTAAGGGGTTTGGCCAAAACTTTGGGTTATAAAATCAACGAGTACGGCGTTTTTCGCGGTGAGGAACTTCAGCAATGCAAAAATGAACAGGACATTTACCGCTTATTCGCTCTGGATTATATTCCGCCTGAACTGAGAGAAGATCGGGGTGAAATTGAAGCTTCTTTACAAGGTAGGTTGCCCCAATTAGTAGAATCCAAGGAGCTGAAAGGTATTTTTCATGTCCATACCAACTATAGCGATGGCAGGAACAGCATTGAGGAAATGGTAAAAGGTGCAATTAGTCGGGGATATTCGTATCTTGGTGTTTCCGATCATAGTCGGTCCGCCTACTACGCCGGGGGCCTTCAGGAAAAGGATATTTATTTACAGCATGAGGAAATTGTAGCGGTGCAGGCAAGGTACCCTGAACTTAGAATTTTTAAAGGAATTGAAGCCGATATACTGCCGGATGGCTCACTGGATTACAATGATCAAGTTCTATCTTTATTTGATTTTGTAATTGCTTCTGTTCATAGTCATTTTAAAGTCGGCATAGATTTAACGGAACGGCTAATTAAAGCAATTTCTCATCCCTGTGTCACCATGCTAGGGCATCCAACAGGAAGATTATTATTAGCTCGTGACGGCTACCAAGTGGACTACGAGCTATTATTTAAAGAAATGCAGCGGCGGCAGGTGGTGGTAGAGTTAAATGCCTCTCCGGCCAGGCTGGATTTAGATTGGCGGTATTTAAGAAAAGCAAAGGAGTTGGGTTTGAAAATCAGTATTAACCCGGATGCTCACCGGGTAGAAGATTTGGATGACACTGATTATGGGGTTTTAATGGCCAGAAAAGGCTGGCTGGAAAGGGAGGATGTTTTTAATACCTTAGACCTTAAGGTAATGGAGGACTATTTAAAAGAAATCAAACAAACAAGGTTGCAAATGACCGCACAGTAGATGAACATAATAGGAAGGAGAAGAAAACTTGCCAAAAATTATTTTTTTATCTGGAAGTCCCAGATTAAAGGGAAACACCATGCAGGTGATGGAAGCTTGTGTTGAGGTGGCAAAGGGCGAAGGAGTAGATGCGGAGCTGATTTCTTTACATAACAAAAATATTCGCTCCTGCATTGCCTGCTATAAATGCAGCGAACTGGGCCGCTGTTCCTTGGATGACGGGTTAAATGGCATCATAGAGAAGATTAAAGCGGCGGAGGGTCTAATTGTGGGAGGGCCGGTTTATTACGGTACGGCGAGAGGGGACTTAATGGCGGCCATTCAAAGAATTGCTATGGTTGCCGGCAAGAATGGACGCTGGTTAAGTTGGAAGGTGGGAGGGCCCATTGCGGTAGCACGCAGAGGCGGTTTATCTGCCAGCTATCAGGAGATGCTGATGTTTTATTTTATCAGTGAAATGGTGGTACCCGGCTCAACCTATTGGAATATTGTCTTTGGCAGAGAACCGGGAGATGCATTAAAGGATCTGGAGGGTATGGAAACAGTCAAACGGTTTACGGTCAATGTTGCAACTTTAATCAAAAAATTGCAATGTCAATAGGGAAGCGGATTTAGGAGGCAGTTGGGGCAATGCAAAAATTTACAAACAGTATATTAAGAATTTTTGTTGAAGACTATCGAAGAATTGATCTGCCTGAGGTGAGGAAAAAATACGGTAGCCTGGGGGGATGGGTCAGCATTGTTCTCAATGTCATTTTGTTTGCCATTAAATTATTCTTCGGTTTGTTGATTAACAGCGTTTCTTTAATTGCGGATGCCGTACATACCTTAGCGGATGTAATTACCTCCGCTATTGTAGTAGTCAGTTTTAAAATCAGCAGCCTGCCCAAGGACAAGGAACACCCTTTCGGACATGGGCGAGCGGAAGAAATAGCAACTCTGATTATAGCCGTTCTTTTGGTAGTTGTAGGCTTTGAGTTCTTGCATCAATCTATAAATCGCTTTTTTTCGCCTCAGGATGTGGAATATAATCTATTGGTCTTGGTAGTCATGTTAGTGGCTGCTGCTATTAAAGAATGGATGTATCATTTTTCCAAAGACCTGGGAAATAGGATAGAATCGCAAGCATTAATTGCCGATGCCTGGCATCATCGAACCGATGCCTTTGCTTCCCTGGTGGTTGGCATCGGTTTACTGGGAGTTTTAGTAGGTTATCCCAAGGTGGATGCCTTATTGGGGGTAGTGGTGTCCGGTTTAATAATTTACACCGGCTATGAAATAGGCCGGGATGTAGTTAATCATCTCCTGGGAGTTCGTCCATCAGAGGAGCTGGTGGAAGCGATAAATAAATGTGCGATGACAGTTGACGGGGTTCAGGGGTTGCATAATATTGAACTGCATGAATATGGGGAAATTAAACACTTAACTGCTCATATGGAAGTTTGCCGCCTTTTAGATATAACGGAAGCCCATCAAATCAGCGACGTAGTGGAGAAAAAAATTAACGAAACCCTAGGGGTTAAAATTTTAATTCATATAGAACCCTGGGAAGATTGCATTCATAAAGAAATAAACAATTAGGCTAAATTTGCCACAATGTACTATCCTATTACAAAAACCCGGCGGTAACTCACCACCGGGTTTTTACATACTATAAAATAAATCACTCACAAAAAGAAATTCTGAATCCGATGGCGACAGCCGACAACCTAACAAGGAGGTTTTTTATAAAAATGTATTTGAATTTAGCTAATTTACCAATAGGGCAAAAATGCAGTGTCAAGGCATTAAGCGCAACCGGTATGATGCGAAGGCGTTTATTGGATCTGGGCTTTGTGCCCGGTGCAACTGTTCTAGCTGTTAGAAAAGCTTTTCTGGGCGACCCCACAGCCTACTTAATTCGGGGGGCAGTGATTGCTTTGAGGAAAGAAGAGGCATCCTTCATTCAAATTCAATAAATAGGCCCTAAATAATTAATGAGTATCAGATTACCAATGAAGGAGGTAAAGTAAATGGGTCTGTCTTACCAGTCAACGATTGTAGCTAGTTTAAAAAGGGGACAGTTAAAGAGGCTTCAAACCCCTTGGGTGGTTGCTTTGGCCGGTAATCCCAATACGGGTAAAAGCACCTTATTTAATTCCTTAACCGGTCTTCATCAACATACCGGCAATTGGCCAGGAAAGACGGTTTTGCGGGCCGAAGGCCATTATAAATACCAAGGGGAGCATTATTCTCTGGTGGATCTCCCCGGGACCTATTCCTTGTTTGCTAGTTCAGTGGAAGAACAAGTGGCAAGGGATTTTATATATTCGGGGAGTTACCACGCGGTGGTTATCGTGGTAGACGCGACCTGCTTGGAAAGAAACTTAAACCTGGTGCTGCAGGTTCTGGAGATAACGCCCAAGGTAATTGTTTGCGTTAATCTTTTGGATGAAGCGGCCAGAAAAGGAATCGAGATTGATCTAAAACTTTTTAATAAGGAGTTGGGTGTCCCGGTTGTGGGAACCAATGCAAGGGCCGGCACCGGGCTCGAAAAATTGCGGGAAAATATAAGGGGTGTTGCTCAAGGTAAAATAAATTGCAAGCCTAGGCAAATTATTTATGATCGAGAAGTAGAAGCAGCCATTGAGGCGCTATTGCCTAAAATTGCCGGAGATGATTTTATGTCAATTAACCCCCGTTGGCTGGCATTACGGCTTTTGGAGGGAGAGGAAGTTGTCTGTCATGAAATAAAAGGGGAGATGGCAAACGATACCAAGACCTCCAAGCTGGCCTTATTGGGGGGTTGAGGGTGGGCACGGATTATTCAAAATTGCAAAACGATTTGAGAGACAGGATTGTAGTAACTTTATTCCATGAGGCTGAGGCCATAGCAAAAAAGGTTGTTAAGGTGAAGGGTAATAAAGGCTACTGGGAGGGCAGGCTGGATGATATACTTACCTCTCCCGGTTGGGGTTCTTTTACCATGCTATTGCTTCTGGGGCTGATTTTTTGGATTACTATTACCGGGGCAAATTACCCTTCTCAGCTGCTGGCTAATTTATTTTCCTTGATTGAAGAAAAAATGCTTGTTTTTTTAACAGTTATCAATGCACCCGCTTGGGCAATCGGTTTATTCGTGTTAGGCTTATTCAGGACCCTAGCTTGGGTGGTGGCTGTAATGCTGCCGCCCATGGCTATCTTTTTCCCCTTGTTTACCTTGTTGGAGGATTTAGGTTATTTGCCCAGGATGGCTTTTAATTTAGATTACCTTTTTAAAAAATGCGGTACTCACGGAAAACAGACTTTGAGTATGTGCATGGGTTTTGGCTGTAATGCTGTAGGGGTGGTTTCTTGCCGTATAATTGATTCGCCCAGAGAAAGGCTAATTGCCATTTTAACCAATAATTTCGTTCCCTGTAACGGCCGCTTCCCAACTCTGATTTTGCTGTCAAGCTTGTTTTTAACAGGAGTTTTAGGCAATTTTGGTGTTACCTTAGTTGTGCTGGCAATTGTTTTGATTGGAATTGCCGTCACTTTAGCAGTTTCTTATTTGCTGAGTAAAACGATTTTAAAAGGGGTACCTTCCACCTTTACCTTGGAGTTGCCTCCCTTTAGAAAGCCCCGCTTAGGCCAGCTTATCATCAGATCCATACTGGATAGAACCATTTTTGTTCTAGGTAGGGCTGTGATGGTAGCGGCTCCGGCAGGTTTGCTGGTTTGGACCTTGGCTAATCTGGATATTGGGGGGGTCTCAATACTTAACTTGTCAGCAAGTTTTTTAGATCCCTTTGCAAAGGCTCTAGGTTTGGATGGGATTATTCTCTTGGCCTTTATTTTGGGCCTGCCCGCTAATGAGATTGTGGTTCCTTTAATTTTTATGGGTTATTTAGCCTCCGGAAGTCTAATAGAGCTAACCGGCTTAAAAGAAATTCAAAGATTATTGGTTGTGCAGCATGGTTGGACCTGGCTAACCGCAATCAATGTGATGCTGTTTTCCTTATTACATTATCCTTGCGGCACTACCCTTTGGACCATTTTCAAAGAAACAAAAAGCAGAAAATGGACCTTACTGGCTTTTTTAATACCTACGACAATCGGTATCTTAGTCCTTTTTCTGCTAACCCAAACAATAAAACTTTTAAATCTACTATAAAATCCCCAAATACAAAAGGGAAGGGCCAAACGCCCTTCCCAAATTTCCAACCTCCAACCTCCGGCCTCCAACTTCCAATAAGCAACTTCCAGTTAGCGGCTGGCACCTCCGCCCCCTGACGAGCCGCCTCCAAAACCGCCAAAACCGCCTCCACCAAAGCCTCCCCCTTTAAATCCACCCCCGCCACCAAAACCTCCTCCTATGAAGGGTCCTCCCCAGTGATCATTATCAAAGGGGGAATAACGGCGGGGCTTTTTCCTGCTGTTTCTGATAATAAAGCTGTTTAAAATAATGACAAAAACAAAGATTAGCAGTATAATCCAGAACGGAAAATCATCGGCAGGAGCATAATCTCCCAGGATGGCCAGATCCCCATCAGAATTTAAATCTATCTGATATTCTTCGGCAATTAAAGCCGCTATGGCCATAAAACCTTGATAGATGCCCAGGTCATAATCCTTCTCCTCCCAGGCGGCCAGCACATACTCATCTAATATTCTGCCTGCTTTGCCATCGGGAATGGCTCCTTCCAGTCCATAGCCCACTTCGATTCTAACTCGGCCGCTTTTATCGGTTAGGGCATGTTCCTTATTGATTAGGAGCAGAACTCCATTATGCTTGCTTTTATCGCCCAACCCCCAACTTCTGAAAAGCTCCAGAGCATAATCCTCAATGGGGTAGCCGCCCAGATTCTCCACTGTAACTACCACCAGCTCCGAGCCGCTGGCTTTTTTCAGTGCCAGCGCCACGGCTTCCATTTGTTCCAGGGATTCCTTTTTAAGCATTTTTGCAAAATCATTAACAGGTCCGGGGGGGTTGGGGACAGGTGGGATGTTAGGAGCGGCGAAGACTCCCGTTGCAAAAACAAAGGAAACAATTAATAAGAAAACTAATATTTTTTTGCCCAAGAATCTCACCTTTTTCATCATCTATTTATAGTCCGAAGTCAACGTGGGGAACTTCAGCGGCACCCGGAGGTGCTTCAAAGTAAACCTTTTGTCCAAAACCTAACATATTGGCTATCAAAACCGTTGGAAAACGTCTCACGGTACTATTAAAAACAGTGACTACATCGTTATAGTCTTTTCTGGCAACAGCAATTCTATTTTCCGTACCGGCTAATTCATCCTGTAGTTGTCTAAAGTTGGCATCTGCTTTTAAATCCGGATAATTTTCCGCAATAGCCAAAAGGCGTGAAAGGGCACCCGTAAGTTCATTTTCGGCAGCGATTCTATCCGAGGTGCTGCCGGCACCGGCTAAACGGGCCCTAGCGTCAGCTATTTCTGTAAAAATACTTTCTTCATGTTGGGCATAACCTTTTACTGTTTGCACTAAATTAGGTATTAAATCGGCCCGACGAGTTAGCTGGGTTTCAATCTGGGACCATTTATTATTAACTTGTTCTTCCTTAGATACTAAACCGTTGTAGCTACTTAGGATTGGTATTACTAATAAAACCAGTATAACGATGATTGTAATTAAAAGTCCTTTCCCTTTCATTCAATAACCCCCTTTGATGTTTAGATTCCACCCCTTTATTTTAACGGAAAGTTATTTTAGATACAATAGTTGTTGACATATGCCCACTATAAAAGTATAATCTCATTATGTTGTCTTTATAAAGGTTAGTTGTATTTTTAACTATTACTATATAGAGCGAAGGGCCAGTTCTAGGTTAAAGCTTTTTTTCTGGGTTAAAATGTCGCATTGATAAAAAAAAGATAAACACTACGGAAAGGAGAAAACGCAAAAATGGGAAAAAATTATGAGGTTCTGATTATTGGTGGGGGACCTGCCGGAATTAGTATTTCAAAAATTTTTGGCAAGGCTTCGGAAAAAATAAGGGCGGCGGTGTTTAGACCGGAACCCCATAGCTTGATTTATTGTGCTTTGCCCTATGTAATTGAGCAGGTTGTGCCTCTTGAGAAAACATTTAAAAATGATTCCTTAGTTACTGATAATGGTGTAGAACTGATACATGATGAGGTAACTAAGGTTGATTTGGTCAACCATCAAGTTTGGACAAAAAGCGGGGATAAATATAGTTATCAAAAGTTGGTAATTGCAACGGGGGCACACCCGGTGCTTCCTCCCATCGCTGGTGTTGACTTAAAAGGGGTAATGACCTTTAAAACTGAGTTTGATTTAGCACAAATTTTAAGTTCAGTCCAAAAAGGTCTAAAAAAAGCTGTAGTAGTCGGTGCAGGGGCTATTGGTATAGAATTGGCTCAGGCACTTAATTCACAAGGTGTTGAGGTTCATTTAGTAGATATGCAAAATAGCATTCTTCCCTCCTTGGCGGATGCGGAAATGGTGGCGGATCCTCAAAAAGCATTAGCAGGCGAGGGCATTAACCTCCACTTGAGTAATAAGGTGGTTTCCATAGCCGGGAAAGAGGCGGTCGAAAAAGTCAAGCTGGAAGACGGGGACGAAATTAACTTCTCTTTGGATGAAGAAGCCCTAGTTGTTTTCAGTGTGGGAATGAAAGCAGAAATGGAGCTGTTTAAGGATTCCAAGTTGGCTTTAGGGAAAAACGGCATCCTAGTAAACGCAAGAATGGAAACAAATCTTCCGGGTGTTTACGCGGCAGGGGATTGCGTAGAATATACCAGTGCTATTACCGGGGATATTATTGAAGGGAAATTGGCCACTAATGCAGTACCCATGGCTAAAATTGCAGCACGTAATATTCTGGGGGGAAATGTGGAATATGATGGTTTTTATAATGGCGGGGCAACCAAAATTTATGATTTTTATATAGGTGGTACCGGTTTTACAGAGAAAGCAGCTTTGACAATGGGTTTTAGCCCTGTTGTAGGCTATGGAAATACCACTACAAAATTTCCGATCATGCCCGGCACTAAAAAGATGAAAGTAAAATTAATTGCGGATGCAAAAACCCGTCGTTTAATCGGGGGGCAGGTTGTTAGCGCCGAGCCGGTTACCGATAGAATTGATGTGCTGACCTTTGCCTTGCAAAAGCAATCCTTAATTGAGGATCTGGCAGCATTAAGTTACTCATCGCAGCCTTATCAAAGCTTTTATCCCGCCAACAGCGCCATTGTGATGGCCGCGGAAGAAATTATTGACAAACTAAGGAGTCTGGATTCTGATTTGGATCAATTAGAAGTCTCCTGAGATTTTTTGGGAATCCGTTAATCTAGCTTACCCCGGATAAAAAAACACAGTGGAATTGCTTTCACTGTGTTTTTGCTTATTGAACTGTTTGCAATTTTCGATTTCGATAGGACAGCAGGTAGGGTAAACTGATACCGAGTAAAGTAACGGCAATACCGAACCAGCGAAGCGGCGATACTTGCTCTCCTAAGATAATAGCCGCCATTAACACTGCCATAGGTAATTCGGAGGAGCCTAGAATACTGGCAAGACCGCTACCGGTGTGGGGAGTGCCTTTTGCAAAAAACAGCGGTGCAATGACAATGCCAAAAAGCGCAATGGGGATAGCATACAGCATCAGCCCATCGGAAATGGCACCGTTAACTAAAAAACGGGGAGGGAAGATTAAACTAACAGTGATGGCGGAACCCAGTATAATAAATAAGGAACGGTTAATGGCCGGAACATCCGTAGCAACCCTGCCGCTAAAAAAGATAAATAGCGAAAAGGTAATGGCGGAAAGAAAACCAAAAAATGCCCCCCAAAAGGTTATGTTAACCTCACCTAATTCAAAAATTCCGCCTGCAATCGCAGTTCCCGCCAGTAAAAGCGGGATTGACAGTAGCTTGCCCTTACTAGGCCGCTCTTTCAAGGCGATTGCTTCAATTACAATCCCCACCCAAGTAAACTGAAATAAAAAAACAATGGCAATTGCGGCAGGCAGGGCGTGCACCGTTTGGCTGTAAAAAACGCTGGTTAAGGCATTGGTAATGCCAATCCCCATCAGAGACAGGGCCACTTTTAAACCAACCTTGTAACGGAAAAACAAAAGATTAATAATTGCCAGCATTGCTAATCCAAAATAGTTTTGGGACCCGACTACCTCCTGAACCGTAAAACCTGTACCATAGGCTAATTTACTGATGGGTGCAACCATACCATAGCTACACCCGGCTAAAAAAACCAATAAGGAATGAAACAGCTTAAACTCACCTCAAGTAAAAGCAAAATTAAAGGAAGATCTATCAATAAAAATTTATTTTATAGTATAAGGTTTTTCTGCACCAATTTCACTAATCCTATTATCTTCATCAACAAAGATAACGGCGGGTTGGTGTGTTTTTGCTTCTTCATCAGTTAAATGTCCATAACTGATGATAATAACAATATCGTCAACCTGCACTTGCCTGGCGGCAGACCCGTTCAGACAAATTTCCCCTGAGCCGGCAGGCCCGGGGATGGCGTAAGTTTCCAGGCGTGCACCATTGTTATTATTTACTATTTGCACCTTTTCGTTGGGCAGAATATCGGCGGCAGCCATTAGATCACTATCAATGGTAACACTGCCCACATAATTAAGATTAGCTTCCGTCACCCGGGCCCTGTGAATTTTGGATTTCATCATAATGCGATACACTTATTCCACCTCCAAAAGCAAATTATCAATTAATCTTGTTTTGCCAAGATAGGCGGCAATGGCCACTATTGCTGATATATTTATTGTAGCTAATGGGCCTAAATCAGCGGCCTTGCGAATTTCAACATAGTCTATTTTTAAAGATGGTTCCTGTAACAACCTTTCTTTGATAGCTTTAATCAGGTTCGCAACCTCTTTTTCCCCGCCCAAGTACAGTCGGCGGCAGATCTCTAAAGCCTGGTTTAAGGCCAGGGCTTGTTCCCTTTCTGTCGGAGACAGGTAAGCATTGCGGGAACTCATCGCTAAACCGTCTTCTTCCCTGATGATGGGTGCCATTTCAATGAAGGTTGAAAGATTTAGATCACTTGCTAGTTGCCGGATTACCAAGTACTGCTGGTAATCTTTCTGGCCGAAATAGGCTCGCCGGGGCTGGACTATATTCAACAGCTTGGTCACTATGGTAGCAACTCCCGTAAAATGCCCAGGACGCGATTTGCCGCAAAGCTCCTCGGTAATCCCCTTCACTTCCACGGAAGTTAAAGGGGGATATTGGGGGTAGATTTCTTCGGTACCGGGATAAAATATTAAATCTACCCCTGCCTTTTCTGCCAGCAAGGAGTCTTGTTTAATATTTCTGGGATAAACGGAAAAATCCTCTTGCGGTCCAAATTGCATGGGATTAACAAAGATACTCAGCACAACGAGGTCGTTTTGAGATTTTGCTTTTTCAACTAAACTAAGATGTCCCGGGTGGAGATAGCCCATGGTGGGCACAAATCCAATGGTTTTGCCCAGTTGTTTTTGTTTTGTAGCCCAATCACGCATTTCCCGGGCAGTTTTAATTAGCTCCATGATCTTTTTCACCTCGCTATTTTGATAGCTTATTCATAGCTCGCATATAGGGCTGCGAGATTTTCCCCGTCCAAGGCGTAGGTATGCTTCTCCTCCGGAAATTGGCCCTTTTCCACATCAGTTTTATAATTTTCCAAAGCCGCAACAATGTTATCATGTAGATTTGCATATTTTTTGACAAAACGCGGTAGCTTACCGGGTGATAGGCCCAGCAAATCATGCCAGACAAGGACTTGTCCATCGCAGCTTACCCCGGCACCTATGCCGATGGTTGGGATGGTAATGGTTTTGGAAATTATCCCGGCCAAGGGGGCGGGGATACATTCTAAAACAATGGCGAAGGCACCAGATTCCTCCAAGGATTTGGCATCTTCAATTAGTTTTTCCGCCTCTTTTGTTTTTTTACCCTGGACTTTAAAGCCACCTAACTGGTGAACCGATTGGGGTGTCAGGCCTATGTGACCCAACACGGGTATGCCGATTGCCGTTAAGGCCTGAATTTTTTCCCTTTGTTCGCTACCACCTTCCAGTTTAACCCCCTGGGCTCCTCCTTCTTGTAAAAAGCGGCCCGCATTGGTTATTGTTTCCCCCAAAGACCGATGGTAGGAAAGAAAGGGCATGTCCCCCACCACAAAGGTATGTCGGGCTCCCCTGGTAACTGCCTTGGTGTGATAAATCATTTCATCCATGGTTACCGGCAAGGTAGTATCATAACCCAACATGGCCATCCCTAGGGAATCCCCTACTAGAATCATATCCAAACCGGCTTTTTCCGCCATTAAGGCGCTGGGGAAATCATAGGCCGTTACCATGGTAATCTTTTCCTCATTAAACTTCTTTTGCCGCAGATCACTGATCGTCAGTCTTGCCATTTTCCAAACCTCCGCCCTCAAGTATTTTTATAATCTTATAGTAAGCAATTCTTTCCAAGGTACCGGCTTCCATTGCCAGTGTTGCCGTTAGTTTTGCCAAGGCAAGGTAGGCGGGTAGTAACTCCGGTAGTTTTGTTAGTCCTCCCAGATGATTTTCAATAGTCATCGCATCACCTCTTGCAATTGGGCCAGTTAATGCTTTTGCCGATGGCAGTTGCTTAAGATTATTAAGGGTGCCTTGTACCAGGGGTACCAGAGCCTGTTGGGCTTTAGCGGGGGGAAACCCCGCCTTAGTTAAACATTCCGCACCTGCTTGAACCAAAGTCACCAAAAAGTTAGAGACGACACTTGCACCCGCGTGGTATAGCTTTCTATCTAAAGCAGCAGTTGCCACAGCAAGCTGACAACCAAGGCTTTGCACAAAGGAGGTAACCCAAGGTAATAATTCAGCATCCCCTTCAAAGGTAAAAGTAGACCCGGGAAGGTTGATCAGGGCTTGTTCAAGCTGTGCTAAACTTTGTAAGGGGTGTAGCGAGCCTATTAAAATGCCTTTTTCTTTTAAAGGCTGCAGTGTCCTTGCAGCTAGACTGCCGCTTAAATGCAAGGCGGCCCTAATTGAATTCGGCTCCAACTCGGCTGATTGTTGTGCCATATGGTGGATAAGCTCATCCGGGGTGGTAATGAACAGGATTTCTGCTTCTTGAACGAGCTGCGCCAAGCTGCTTATTTTTACTAAGTGGCCATTAAGGGATATAGTCTCTTGTTTGCTTGGCTTAGCAAGAACTGTGCTAACTTGATAGCCTCTTTCGGTCAGGAGATAGGCCAACACCCTCCCGGCCCTGCCCAGGCCAATAATACCCACCTTGTTCATGTTGCACCCCCTGTTTTCTAAAAAACAAAAATAGCCTTTGGACGGGAATCCAAAAGGCCATTTACCCACATGGATAAAATGAATCTCTATTGCTTCCGTCTCGTTCCTAACTGGTTCCAAGCGGCAAAGAATCCGTTTTAAAAACTGTTGATCTTGTTGTGGTTCCAAAGATACCACACGTTTTTGTTGCAAGCTTATTTTAACATTATTCTCAATTGATTGCAAAGACTTTAGACAATAAAAGTGTTGCACCCCGGGGGGGGCTACGGTATTGTTTAATCTTTTATAATAACTGGCGTTCCCCGGGGTATATTGTCATAAAACCAGTTAATATCCTCCATTGATAGGCGGACACAGCCGTGGGAAGCCTTTTGTCCTAACTTTTTCGCCTCCTCGTCTATCATTTTCCAGTTTTCATCAAAGGAAAGGCTGTGGAAAAGGTAGTTATAGTTGAATCTTACCCAATTATAAGCCCCTTGCTGGAATCTGGGGCTAAAAAAGGATTCCCCCCGGTCACCTATGAGATAGATCCCCTCTGGTGTAGAATAATTGTTCTCGTCCACGCCCGTAGAACATAAAAAGCTCGTTAAAAGTTCATTATTTTCGTAGATATGGACTCGTTGTTCTTTTAATGAAACTACCACTCCATATCTTTCGGCCAAAGAGATTTCTTTTAATTTATCAGTAGGAACAAAGCCTTCTATTAATCTGGTGCTTTTATAATCCCTAGCGGCAATTTTCGTAAATCCGTTATCCTGCCGTTCAATTACATTGACTGCCAATAAGTTGCCATAATTTGACCCCAGAATTTTAGCATCGAGGGAAGGCTCTTCTAAAATGTTAATTAAGGTTATCTCACTGGCATTAAGCACAGTAATTTTTTCGGGAAAAATCGGTTCTGGCTCAGGCTCCGGTTCCGGTTCAGGCTCCGGCTCAGGTTCAACTATTGGGTCTTCTTCCGGTGGCAGAATTACACCGCCGACGGGATTATCTTCTTCCAATGCTTGGGAGGGTTGTTCACTGCATCCGGCTAACATAGACATTAGTGCTAAAGTTATAAATAAGAATAAAATAATTGTAACTGCTTTTACTTGCTTCAATTTGGATACCCCTTTACCTTGTTATGTATTCTAAATGTTTTTCATGGTTAATAATATCATAAACAGGATTGGAATTCATTAGTCATTTTTCATAAGAATTGCAGCAAACCAGGTCATAGAGAGCAAAAACCGTTGATGCCACACAGTTGCAGCCAAAAAATAAACAAAAAAATCCCTATTGGTATTTACTGGAGGCTGAAATCAAAATATTTTTTACTTGACAAAAGGAACAAACTTGCATAAAATAGTTATTAACAAAAGATTCAAACAAAGGTAATGCGGAAGGAAAGTAGGTTGGCGGATTTTTTCAGGGAAAGGGTGTCGCGACTGGAAGCATCCTTAAAAGGAAACCAATTGAAGTTCCCTTCTAAACTGCAGAGGTGAAACTAGTAGTAGCTTTTGCCGGGATTCCGCCGTTAAAAGGAAGGGGTATCGGAGTAAACTCCCGTACTTTTTTACCAAGGGGGCAGTATATCTGTCAACTAGGGTGGTACCGCGAAAGCATAGCCTTTCGTCCCTAACAGGACGGAAGGCTTTTTTATTTACTTCGATCTACAAAAGTGGGTTATTTGCCAACTAGGGTGGTACCGCGAAAGCCACAGCTTCGTCCCTTGAGTCGTTGCTGTGGCTTGATTATTTGTAGGAGGTGGTGAAAACTGACAAATTGATAACTAGGACTTCAGAATTGGTTATGTGCAACTTAAGCCGCGATAAATGTGTTGTTGGGGCCGGGCTATACTCCCAGCCCAGCTACATAGCGGCGGCGCATAAGTGGTTTTAAATTTTAAAATGAAAATTAAGGAGGAAATTTTTAATGAAAAATATAATTAAAAACAAAAGTGTTTTACTGTTGATAATTGGTTTATTAGTATTGGGGTTGTCCGCTTGCGGGCAGAGTCCCGCACCCCAAGAACCGGTCGAGTCTACTGCGGGTAAGACAGAAACCCCTTCCCAGGCAGAAAGAGTTGTTAACTTGGGTATTATTCAACTGGTCACGCATCCTTCTTTGGATGCAGCCAGGGAAGGCTTTATGGATGTCCTGAAGGCTAATGGCTATGAGGAAGGAAAGCAATTGAAGGTGGTTTTGAAAAATGGTCAGGGGGAAGTGCCCATCACCCAATCCATTGCCCAACAGCTATCCCAGGATAAATTAGATTTAATATTGGCAATTGCCACTCCGGCGGCCCAGGCCATGGCTAATGCCACCAAGGACATTCCCATTTTAATTACTGCGGTAACGGACCCCGTGTCGGCCAAATTGGTGCAAAGCTTAGAAAAACCAGGTGGAAATGTTAGTGGTACATCCGATTATGTCTCAATTGCCGAGCAGTTGGGGTTGGTAAGGGAAATAATGCCGGATCTAACCAGGTTAGGGGTAATTTATAATAGTGGTGAGGAAAACTCCCTAGTGCAAGTGGGTGAAGTAAAAAAATATGCCAAGGATAATGGTATAACTGTGGTAGAAGCAACACCGACAAACTCCAGCGAGGTTTTACAAGCGGCTCAATCTTTAATCGGAAAAGTAGATGCTATTTATGTACCTACCGACAACACTGTGGTATCAGCTCTTGAAGCCGTGATAAAAGTATCCTATGATAATAAGATACCGGTGTTTCCGGGAGAAGGAGATTCAGTTGCCAGGGGTGGGGTAGCCACTGCCGGAGTGGATTATTATAAGTTAGGTGAACAGACAGGTTTGCAGGCTTTGCAAATCCTAAATGGTGCTAAAGCGGCAGCTATTCCCGTAGAAACCCAAGAGCAGGTGTCCGTGATAGTTAACTTGGTCGCTGCTGAAAAGGTGGGTATTGAAATCCCCAAAAAAGTGATGGATAGAGCTGTGGAGGTAATTACAGAATAAATTAGGAGTGGGTTTTATTGAGCCTGAAAATTTTAATTGGTGCGGTGGAACTAGGGTTGATTTTTGGAGTAATGGCATTGGGGGTTTTTATTACCTTTAGAGTGCTAGATTTTCCTGATTTAACCGTTGATGGCAGCATTACCTTGGGAGCCGCAACTGCCGCAATTTTAATAAGCAAAGGGTATAGCCCCTGGTTGGGCTTTGCCCTTGCCCCCTTTGTGGGTGCCTTGGCAGGGGTGGTGACGGGCATTTTGCATGCCCGTTTTCAAATAGCCCCCTTATTAGCCGGTATTTTAACTATGACGGGCCTTTATTCCGTCAATTTAAGAATTATGGGCAGGGCCAACCTGCCTTTATTAGGCACGGACACTTTGGCGGATAGTATGTCCTTTTTAGGAGTTCCTTTACAGTATAGATGGGTTATTTTCGGCTCGCTTTTAATTGTAATAGTGGTGTATTTACTTTATTGGCTTTTTCAAACAGAGCTGGGTTTAGCGCTCAGAGCAACGGGAGATAATGAAACCATGATTAAAAGCCAAGGGGTAAATGTGGCTGGCATGAAGGTGTTCGGCTTGGCCTTAGGGAATGGTTTGGTGGCCCTATCCGGTGCCGTAGTGGCACAGCTACAGGGTTTCGCTGATATGGGTATGGGAATAGGCATGATTATTTCCGGGTTGGCAGCAGTTATTATAGGTGAAATGCTGGTGGGTACCTCCACTATCTTAAGGGCCCTAGTGGCAGTAGTTTGCGGTTCACTGGCCTATAGAATCATTATTTCTTTAGTCCTCAGAATGGGACTTCAAACTACGGATTTAAAATTGGTGACCGCTATTTTAGTAGTAGTTGCCTTAACTTTACCTAAATTTGGGTTTAAAAAAAGACTTTTGAACTTGGGGAGGTGGTCAAATGCTGCAGTTAAGGAAAATAACTAAAATTTTCAATAAAGACAGTGTCAATGAAAAAATTGCCCTCCGCGAGTTGGAGCTTACTTTAAAGTCCGGGGATTTTGTGACTGTAATAGGCAGTAACGGGGCTGGTAAATCTACCATGTTAAATGCAATTGCCGGCACTTGGCCCCTTGATCAGGGCAGGATTTTTGTGGGTGGGGAAGATATAACTAATTTGCCTGATTATAAAAGGGCCGGATTGATCGGACGGGTCTTCCAGGACCCCATGGTAGGAACCGCCGCCTCCATGACTATTGAAGAAAATCTATCAATAGCTGCGAAAAGGGGGTTAAACAGAGGCTTTAAAAGGGGTATTAATAAGAACTTAAAAGCTCGCATGATGGAGGAGTTGTCTCACTTTGGGCTTGGCTTGGAAAACCGTTTGAATACGCCGGTAGGCTTGTTATCCGGCGGACAAAGGCAGGCACTGACCTTATTGATGGCGACCTTTAAACAGCCTCGATTATTGATGTTGGATGAGCACACGGCTGCTTTAGATCCTAAAACAGGGGAAAAAGTATTGGAATTAACCGATGCATTGGTTAAATCCATGGGTTTAACAACTCTGATGATCACCCATAATATTGTTGATTCTCTAAGAATCGGCAACCGCACTATTATGATGCACGAGGGACAGATTGTTCTTGATGTCAAGGGTGAAGAAAGAGAACGGCTGACTCCCCAGGATATTCTCCGTTTGTTTGAGACCAACAGCGGCAGATATTTGGCAAATGATCGAATGTTGCTGGTAAAGCCTGCCGCCTCGGTAAATAGGCTGGTTAAAAAAAGCTAAAAGGTAAATACAGGGTCTGGATACAATATATTTGCTTTTGTTTCAAAAGAAATGAAGGAATTGCCGGATACTTGGCGAAAGAAAATTACAACAAAATGTCCGGTAATTGATGCTTGTCAACCTTTTATACTGGATCACGGGGGGTAGAAATTTGGTAGAGAATTTTTATATGGCGGCAGGGGAGGCCAAGGGGAAAAGCTTTGTTGACCCGGTATTTTCTGTCTTAGCCGCTGCCAGAGAGGCTATTGCACAATATGGTAGGGAACAAGTGGTGAATGCTTCTATCGGATCAATTTATGATGACCAAGAAAAACTGGCTACCTTTAGTACGGTGGTGGATTTATTACGAAGCCTTTCCGCTGAAGATATGTTCGATTATGCCCCCATTAAAGGAGTAGCCGGCTTTGATCAAGCGGCTATGGATTTTACTTTCGGGGAATCAAAACCCGAAAGCTATTTTGGGGCGATTGCTACCCCGGGCGGTACTGGGGGTATCCGTAATATTTTTTATAATTATGCAGCAACCGGGGAAAAAATATTGATACCCGATTGGTTTTGGGGTTCATATTCTTTAATAGCCTCCGAGTATGGAAGAAAAATTGAAAACTACAGTTTGTTTACCGATGAAAACACCTTCAATTTCGGTTCTTTGCAAGAAAAAGTGAAGGAATGTCTGTTGTCACAAGATAATCTAGTGGTAGTTTTTAACACTCCCGCTCATAACCCCACGGGTTATAGTATGAGTGTTTCCGACTGGGAAAAAACCCTGGACCTCTTTCGGGAGGAAGCCAAGGATGTAAATAAAAGGATCACCCTGCTCCTAGATATAGCCTATATGGATTATGCGGGGGACCCGAGTGAGGTTAGAAAAATATTCAGCTTGTTTAGTGATTTGCCGCAAAATTTGCTGATTACAATTACCTTCAGTATGTCCAAGTCTTTTTTGGTCTATGGCCTTCGGTGCGGTTCCTTAATTGGCATTAGCAGCAGTAAAAAGGTAATAGACGAGTTTATCGCCGTTAATTCGTATTCCAGCAGAGCCAATTGGTCGAATGTAGCAAGACTGCCGCAACAACTATTAATTGAAATCATGCATAATCCCCGGCTTATTAAGGAATTAGAAGTAGAAAGGGCCAAATATCGTGACTTGATGGCCGGAAGGGCTGCAATTTTTGTGCAAGAGGCAAAAGGGCTGGGTTTAGAGATTTGCCCCTATAGTGCCGGCTTTTTTACATCCGTTCCCATGGATAATTCCAAAGAAGTGGCGTTAAGGCTTCAGCAAAAAGGTATCTTTGCGGTTCCTTTAAAAAAAGGTTTAAGAGTAGCGGTTTGTTCCGTGCCGACCCATAAAATGTCTGGTTTGGCCGGTCAGATAAAAAATGCTTTATAATAAATTAGGAGGGAGAAGATGGACAAAAGATTATTTTCAGTTGAAGAAGTGTTAAAAGAAGTAGCAGGCAGTACTGATGCGGTGAAAACTGTGTTATATGAGAATCCCAGAAGCAATGGGGTCCTTTGGTATGTACCTCCGGGCAAGGAAGTTCCGGCTCATTATCACCCGGAAACGGATGATACCTGGATTGTCTTGGAAGGCGAGGGAGAGTATTATCTGGGCAATGGTGAAACCCACCCTCTATATCCCGGCCTGGTAGCTGTGGCCCCTAAGGAAGCAATTCACGGTGCGATGACCACCGGAGACAAGCCGTTGGTTTTCGTGGCCATCTCTGCACCCATGCCGGTAACTATGATTAAAACGGAGAAGTAAAAAAAGGGACTATTAGAAAAAAGGGGACTGCAGTCCCCTTTTTTTGTCAAGCAGTGGTCAAGCAGTGGCTTTTGCATGCATTGCTTTTGGGTTGAGATTCTTCACTCCGCTACGCTTCGTTGGGAGTGACATTTTTACAAATCATTCTCTAATAACGGAACAGTAATATAAATCTTTGTTCCCACACCTTCCTTGCTTTCAACCTTTAATCCATATTCATTGCCGTAAAGGCTTTTTAACCTTTCGTGTACATTAGAAAGTCCTACACCGTTCCCTGAGCCTACTCCAGGTTTTAGTATGCCGGCGAGGCGATTTTTTGATATGCCAACCCCATCATCAGAAACCTTAATATGCAATTCCGCCCTTTTCAGCTTTGCTTCTATGGTAACCGCGCCGGAGCCAATCTTTGGAGTTAGCCCGTGTTTCACAGCGTTTTCTACTAAAGGCTGGATGCTCAAAACCGGAATTTCGTAGGTCATTGCTTTTTCTTCAATATTTTTCAGCAGTTTTATTTTATCGCCAAAACGGGCCTCCTCTAGGGTAAAATAAGTATCAACTGCCGCCAATTCTTCTTTGAGAGTAATATAGCGGCTTTTGTGGGTTAAAGTTTTTCTGAAGAGTTCAGCTAAATTAATCAGTAAATTGCGGGTTTTCTCCGGATCTGTACGGCTGTACATAATAATTGTATTTAAAGTGTTAAAGAAAAAATGCGGATTGATTTGAGCATGAAGCGCTTCTAACTGGGCCTGGGTCAACAGTTGTGCTTGTCGGTCCAGTTCCGCCAACTCCATTTGCAGACTCAGCAGTTGAGCAATACCGATAGTCAGTCTGATGATCTGGCTGGGGGGGCGGCCAAAAGATGTAGAGTAAAGCTTTAGGCTTCCAACTACCTTATCACTGCTTTTTAAGGGGGCAATTACGGCGGAACCTAAAGGGCAGTCGCAAACCCCTTGGCGGCTACAGTTAAGAGCCTTGTGATCTGGTACAATGGCGCATTCTCCGGTTCGTATGACTTTTTTGGTAGCCTCTGTTAAAATTTTTTCCCCCGGCTGGTGTTGGTCGCAGCCAACCCCTATAAAGGCCAAAACCCTTTCTTTGTCAGTGATGGCTACTGCTGCCATGCCGCTGATATTTTGAATAATTTCTGCTGATTGCTTGGCAGTTTCCTCATTTAAACCCAGACGCATAAAGGATAGTGTCTCGTTGGCAATCTGCAGGGTAGAAAACATAGTGATATTTTCCTCCAAGGGAATAAAAGGAGGAATTCTGCGAATAAATATCCTAGACAGAAAGAGAAAAAGTGTCAAGTTGAAAATTATCAGAAAAGCAGCCATCAGCAGCCAATTGCATTTGACAGTATTAATCAGCAATACCTCTAAAAATGTTAAAGCTGCCAAGAAGAAAAGCAACCTAACTTGTCTTGGGGTTAAATTGAGTTTCAAGAAGCAACCCTCCAGTGCAAGCACAATTTGTTCTTACCACTATGTTGCCTAAGAATGAAGCGCCTGTCAATTAAAATTGAATAATTAAGCAAATTTGCAGGTCAATAGGGAGTTAATGCCGAAATTTAAATTATTATTTTAAAGGGGTATAATATGATTATTGGAATCGGAACAGACATAATCGAGATTGGGCGGGTAGAAAAAGCGATAAGCAGGAGAGCAGGCTTGCTGTTAAAAATCTTTACTGAAGCGGAAAGGCAGTACTGCTTCAGCAGAAAAAACCCCTGGCCCTCTTTGGCTGCTAGGTTTGCTGCTAAAGAGGCGGTGATGAAGGCTCTGGGGGTGGGTCTTTCTCAGTGTGGTTTTAACGAAATAGAAATTAAAAGAAATTCCCAAGGTAAACCGGAGATTTTTCTGGCGGGAAAAGCCCTGGCCATGGCCCAAAAACAAGGGATAAATTATTGGCATTTAAGCTTAAGTCATAATAAAAACCACGGCCTCGCCTTTGCGTTAGCAGAAAAAAGAATGGATTTACAGAAATAGAGGTGATGAAATGTATTTAGTTACCGGTGAAGAAATGAGAAAATTGGATCAGGACACCATTCAAAATTACTTTTTGTCGAGCATGGTACTAATGGAGCAGGCGGCTTTAAGGGTGGCTGAACTGGCTAGTTTTAAGCTGAACAACCAATTAGCAAACAAGCGGATTCTCGTTTTTACCGGAAAAGGTAATAACGGAGGGGACGGCTTTGCCGCCGCACGGCTGTTAAGTCAGGCCGGAGCTATTGTAAGTGTTTTTATGATTTGTCGTCCGGAAGAGTTAACCGGTGATGCCTTAACTAATTATCGGGCATTTCAGCGTTTCGGGGGTAAAACCCGCTTCTTGCAAAGGGAATCGGATTTACAAAGGGTAGCACTGGCTTTAATTAATACGGATTTAATCATTGATGCCCTGTACGGTACGGGTTTTAAAGGAAATGTAACGGGTTTGGCTATGGATTTACTGAATATGCTTAATGAAAATAATATTCCTATTATTGCTGTAGATTTACCCTCCGGTTTACATGCTAATACCGGCCAAGTCGGGCAAATCGCTATTAGGGCCAATGCCACTGTTACCTTCGGTTTGCCCAAAATAGGGCTTTTGTTGGAGCCCGGGGCTAGTTTTGCGGGGGAGCTTTGGTTAGGGGATATTTCCCTGCCTGCTCAATTAATTAAAAAGGCCGACTTGAAAACACAATTAATTAGTGAGGAGCTTTGCCAAGGACTGCTTCCCCTACGCCCCTCCACCGGTCACAAGGGTACCTTCGGCCATGTATTTGCAGTCGGAGGCTCCGAAGGTATGACCGGGGCTATTTGTTTGGCAGCCGAAGCAGCCTTAAGAACAGGTTCCGGCTTGGTAACCGCCGGTATTCCTCGTTCTCTTAATTATATAATGGAAATTAAAACAACCGAGATAATGACCAAGCCATTGCCGGAGACCGAGGTAATGTCCATTGGTCTGGAGGCACTGGAACCCATTTTGTCTTTACAAGGTGGTATAGAGGCCTATTTATTCGGTCCGGGAATGTTTAGACACCCCAGTACCGGATCTTTATTGAAGGCTGTTTTGGGTAGGCTGGAAAGACCCGCCGTTTTGGATGCGGATGCACTTAATTTACTCCGGGGGGAAAACTTAAAAGAATTATTTAGGAACGTCAAAGGCCCCCTAGTTATAACTCCTCACCCTGGTGAAATGGCGGGTCTACTGGGAGTGCAGGTAAAGGATGTACAAGCCGACAGGGTGCAAATAGCAAAAGAGGCGGCAAGAGATTGGCAAGTGGTAGTTGTTTTAAAAGGGGCAAAAACATTGGTGGCGGATCCCTTGGGCAATCTTTATGTTAATTCCGGCGGCAATTCAGGCTTGGCCACCGGCGGCAGCGGTGATGTGTTGGCGGGGATGGTGGCCTCCTTTTTGGGTCAAGGTTTGAAAACTACGGAAGCCGCTATCCTGGCTGTTTACCTCCACGGCTTGGCCGGAGATTTGGCGGCAGAGCAAAAAGGTCATTTTTCATTAACAGCGGGAGACTTGTTGGATTTTTTACCAATGGCATTTTTAAATCTTAAACAGGGTTCCGCTGATAAACAGCCAATTATTAATGAAAGGTTAATCAAAATCGGCTGAACTAGTAGGAAATCAACAAGGAAGAAGGTCGGAAGATGCGTCCCGTTTGGGCAGAGATAGATTTAACAGCGATAGAGCACAATTGTAATTTAATAAAAAAACTGTTAGAACCGACAACAGAATTAATGGCTATTATTAAAGCGGATGCTTACGGGCATGGGGCAATTCCGGTAGCTAAGAGCGCTTTATCCTCCGGGGCAACTTGGCTGGGAGTTAGTTCGTTGGAAGAGGCATTGGAAATCAGATATGGGGGGATTGAAGCCCCGGTTTTAATTCTGGGTTATACTTCACCTGAAGATGCTTTAACTACCGTAGCTCACAAAATTACTCAGACCGTTTTTAGCCCGGAGCAAGGGTTGGTTTTAAATGAAGCAGCAAAAAAATTAAATAGCAAGGCACAAATTCATGTTAAAATAGATACGGGCATGAGCAGATTGGGTTTTGCCCCGGTCAAAGCAAGTTTAAAAACAATTAAAGAGCTGTCCCAATTATCCTACCTGGTTGTTCAAGGAATTTATACTCATTTAGCTGATGCGGGAAACTCGGATAAAACAACCGCCCTAAGACAACTGCAATTGTTTCAGGAGTTTATTCAAGGCTTGGAAGCCGAAGGCATCATTATCCCTGTAAAACATACGGCTAATAGTGCTGCTATTCTCAACCTGCCCGAATCCCGGTTGGATTTAGTGAGAGCCGGTATCATAGTTTACGGCTTATATCCCTACCGGGAGGAAGTAGAAAAAAGAGTTGATTTCAGGCCGGCTCTTTCCCTTAAAACCAAAATAGTTCATTTAAAGGAAGTGGGGCCCGGTACTGCCATCAGCTATGGGGGAACCTATGTGGTAAATCGCCCCAGCGTGATCGCTACTTTACCTTTGGGCTATGCAGATGGCATTAACCGTTTATTATCCAATCAAGGAGAAGCCCTGATTAGGGGGAAAAGGGCAAAGATTGCGGGCAAAGTCTGTATGGATCAGTTGATGGTGGATGTTACGGAGATAGAAGCCGTTGCGGTTGGTGACGAAGCTGTCCTGATCGGAAAGCAGGGAAAGGAAGAAATAACCAGTGATGAAATAGCAAGGCGGCTTAATACTATTAACTATGAAGTAGTCTGTTCTATTAGCTCTCGGGTGGCCAGAAGGCACTTGCCTTAAAATACCATCAAAAAGAGTGCCAGATTGGTTATTTTTCGGCCTTACTTAACTTGCCACTCAGTTGTTAAATGGCTATAATAGAGTATGACTTAGCTATATGCTATAAAATAGCATGAATAGCATTCTTTGATGCAATACTATAATGGCAGGAAAAGTTGGAGGAGGTGCCTTCCTTGTCCGGTGTTAAAAGAATTATGATCAGCATCCCTGAACAGCTTTTAGAGGAAGTAGACGGTTTGGTTTCTATGGAAAAACGTAATCGCAGTGAGTTTATCAGAGAAGCCACCAAACTCTATATTGCTGAGAAAAAAAGGCGAAGGCTGCGGGACCAGATGAAGCAAGGCTATCAAGAAATGGCTCAAATCAATTTAAAATTAGCTACGGAAAATTATGAAATTGAAAACGAAGTGCAAGGTTATTTTGAAGAAAGATTAGCGGAGTGCAAATGAGAATGCAAATCAAGCGAGGCGATATTTATTTCGCACAGCTGAATCCGGTGGTGGGTTCCGAGCAGGGTGGGACCAGGCCGGTTCTGATTATCCAAAATGATATTGGCAATCAGTACAGTCCCACTACCATTGTGGCTGCAATTACTTCTCAGATTTTTAAGGCTAAACTACCTACTCATGTAGAGGTAAGCGCCAGCCAAAGCGGTCTGGAAAGGGATTCTGTTATTTTGCTGGAACAAATCAGAACCATTGATAAGAGTCGCTTAAGACATAAGGTGGCGGTTTTGGAGGAAGAGATTATGACCAAGGTGGATGGGGCATTAAATGTCAGCCTTGGCCTGGCGGAAGTATAAGCTTTAAGTAGGAGTGCCTAGACCTGCAGGGGAAGGGCATTTTTGTTTTTATGGATGCTATGATTTGGTGTTGAGGCATACCCTTTATTAGATAAAGATAAAGGGGTGTACCTATGAGACCTTTAGTGGGAGTTAGTTGTTCCTACAGCGGAGAAAATCAGCTGCTCAATGATTGTTACAAAGAGGCAATTGAAGGGGCAGGCGGCCTGCCCGTATTGCTGCCTACCACCTTGAACAGCCGGACCATACTTGGATATTCAGAAAAAATAGACGGTTTAATATTAACGGGGGGCGAGGATTTAAACCCACTATTGTTTGGCGAGCATCCCCGCCAAGGCCTAGGCTTTGTAAACCCTGACAGAGATTTTTTTGAGCTTAATTTATGCCGGCTCTTCCTGGACGGCCGAAAGCCTGTTCTGGGTATTTGCCGCGGCCTTCAAGTGCTCAATGTGGCTGCCGGTGGCACCTTGTTTCAAGATCTTCCTTCGCAGCTGCCCGAGAGCATGCAACACAACCAACAGGCTCCTAAAAACCATACCAGCCACGAGGTATTTATCAAAAAACCTTCTTTACTGTATAATTTAAGCGGTTTAGAAACCATCAAGGTTAACAGCTTTCATCATCAAGCGGTAAAATCTTGCGGCAGGGATTTTCAGCCGGTGGCTTGGGCCGGTGATGGGGTAATTGAAGGGGTTGAAAAAAAACAGGGCTTTGCTTTAGGGGTTCAATGGCATCCGGAGCGTTTATGGAAAGAAAATGACAGCCAAAGGAAGCTTTTTTTGGGTTTAATAAGTGCAATTAAAGGGAATATAGCCCTTTAGCAAGAACATATTACAGGTGTAATCTTGGAAAGGAGTTGGTCTTGGTGAAGGCTTTGGTTAACGGCCGTATCTTGACCATGGAAGAAGAAGATTTTGAGCAGGGTTATCTTTTGATTGATAATGGCAAGATAATATCCATTGGCAAGGGGGGCGATACCTTTCCCATTGGAACGGAAATAATTGATTTGACAGGAATGACAGTAATGCCCGGTTTGATTGATCCACATTGCCACCTGGGTATTTACGAAGAAATTTACAGAGTTGAAGGCAATGATGCCAACGAATACAGTGATCCCATTACCCCGGAGCTAAGGGCCTTGGATGCCATTAATCCCACGGATCAGGGGTTTTTAGATGCCTTGGAAGGTGGTGTGACCACCGTCGGTATTTGTCCTGGAAGTGCCAATGTAGTTGGCGGTTCCTGTGCGGTGCTGAAAACCTTTGGTAAAACTATTGATGAGATGGTTATTAAGGAAACAGCGGGGTTAAAAATTGCCTTTGGGGAAAATCCTAAAAGGGTGTATGGAGAGCAAAAGAAAAAGCCTGTCACCAGAATGGCGGTAGCGGCCTTGCTCAGGAATCAGCTAGTGAAAGCTAGACATTATTTAAACGGAAAAGAGGAGAAGGATGACTTTGAGCCGGATTTGGGGCTGGAACAAATAGGCCTAGTGTTGGAAAACAAAATCCCCCTGAGAGCCCATGCTCACCGAAGCGATGATATTTTAACTGCCTTAAGAATTGCGAAAGAGTTTCAGGTCCCCATTATTATAGAGCATTGTACGGAAGGGCATTTAATAGTGGATGAACTAAAGGAAAGCCAGGTTTCTGTAGTGGTTGGTCCCAGCCTTACCAGTCGGGCGAAGGTAGAGATGAAAAACCGTAGCTTTGCTACGGCAGGTATTTTGGCCGAAGCCGGAATTAAAGTTGCTCTTTGTACGGATCACCCCGAAACTCCAATTCAGTATTTATTTTTGTGTGGTGCTTTAGCGGTAAAAGAGGGAATGAAAGAAAAGGATGCCCTGAGGGCAATCACTATTAATGGAGCCGAAGTTTTAGGTATAGCAGATCGCGTGGGCAGCCTGAAGCCTGGTAAGGATGCGGATTTAATCATTTTGGACGGCTCAATCTTCGATTTGAAAACAAAAATAACGGCAGTTTACATAAATGGAGAGAAAGTGGAAAGTAGAAAGTAAAAAGTAGAATTACATTGTGGTAGGTTCACACTTAAATGTCATTCTGAGTGCAGCGAAGAATCTCCTAGCAAGAAATACATGCAAGTGACCCCAAAGGAAAACATTCAAAAACAACCGCTTGACAACCGCTTGACAAGGTTTTCCCTGCTTTCCAACTAAAAAAGGATGTGCAAAAATGCAAATAGAAACAAATAACCCCCAGCAAACAAAGGAGTTGGGTAGGGCCTTGGGTGGCTTGCTACAAAAAGGAAACCTGCTTCTCATAAACGGGACCCTAGGTGCAGGTAAAACAACCTTTATTCAAGGCCTGGCATTAGGGTTAGGAATTGGGGCAACTGTGACCAGCCCTACCTTTACCATTATTCATGAATACCCGGGCAACCCGCCCCTTTACCATATAGATGCTTACCGTATTGAAAGGGAAACAGAAATTCCAGAACTTGGTCTGGAGGAATATTTTTACGGAGATGGAATTACGGCAATTGAGTGGCCGGAAAAAATTACTGCCTGGCTACCCGAGGAAGCCATGGAAATTAAAATAGATAAGGTAATGAATCAACAGGATAAAAGAGTATTGACTTTTACCGCACGGGGGAAAAAAGATTATCGGTCTTTGCTTAAGGAGTTGAAAAGGCTTGCAAGTACTGGCGATTGAAAGCGCTACCAATGTGGCAAGTGTAGCTATTGTAACAGAAGAAACCATCGTGGCGGAGGTAATTTTAAATACGGGGAAAACCCATTCCCAACGTTTAATGCCTTTGTTGGCTAATCTAATGGAAGAAGCGGAGTTGGAAGTTGAGGATTTGAACGGGATTGCTGTATCAGGAGGACCCGGATCCTTTACCGGCCTTCGTATCGGCATGTCCACCGCTAAGGGTTTGGCTTATGCGGCTAAAAAACCTTTAATTTTAGTGTCTACCTTGGAGGTATTAGCCCTAAATCTGATTGAGAGCCCGGGCCTGATTTGTCCTATCCTAAATGCCAGAAAAAGTGAAGTATATACAGCTCTATATAAAAAAACTGATAATGAGTTAGAGGAATTGTTGCCTAAAAAAGCATTAGCTCCGGCGGAACTGGTGGAAACATTAAAAACTTTTTCGGAAAAAATAGTATTTTCAGGCGATGCGGTCCCTGTTTTTGGTGACTTTT
>JBBAFB010000007.1:0-32637 GCA_041655595.1 Bacillota bacterium | reverse complement strand
AAAATAATAAACCTTATCCACTAAATAATTATAAAACAGCAGTTGATAAAATACAATTTAATCCAAGTAAATGGGACAAAACTCCTGTCCCCTTGTCCCCCCCTGTCCCCTTGTCCCTCCTGGAATAATATGTTAACAGTTCTGCAGTTTGTTTCATATAATAATTTAAGGAATGTAAGGAATGAGACGAGGTGACAATATAATGAGTATCCAAAGTCTTATAGATGCCGCTACCCCTGGAAGTATAGTTAATGTGTCCGCAGGAATATACAATGAGCAATTGCTAATCAACAAGCCTCTAACCTTACAAGGACCTCCAATCGGGTTAGGTAGCGCCACTATAGATGCGACCGGTCTTGCCAATATACCCACCATTCAAATATTAAGCAGTGATGTTGTTATTCAGAGACTGACTCTACAAAATGGCCCTTCACATGGACTGGAGGCAGGGAGCAGTATTTTCCCCAATTTATCTAACATTGTAATTTCTAATAATACCATTCAAGATCACGGCAATGCAGGAATACTGACTAACCATAGTGCCGCTATGAAAATTAGCAACAACATTATTAAAAATAATGGACTTGGCTCCGGTTTTAATCGGGTCGGAATAGTTCTTTATCCCCACGGCCCGACTACAATAAACGGTAACACCATTACCAACAACGCCATAGACGGTATTTTTGCCAGGGGAAGTGATACGGGACTTCTGATTACCAATAATCTAATCGAAAATCACCCCAATAGTGGAATTACACTTGCTTGGGATCAACGAAACACAACTATTACAAATAATCACATAAAAAATTGCGGAACCGGTAATTTTGACGAAGAAGGTGGTATTGTTATAATTCAATCAATGGCTGAAATTATTCAAGGTAATATTATTGATGATTGCCAATATTCGGGCATCTTCTGGGGATGGGTTCCAACTATCGGAGATCCGCCTGATGAAATATTAATCAGCGACAACAAAATCAAGGGCAGCTCCCGTGATGCAATATATTTGTTTTCTCAAGGTCCGGGTGGATTTATTCCAGCCGATAAGTTTCCTTTATCACCAAAAATCCAAGGAAATATTTTGTCCCATAGCGGAAGAGCAGGAGTATATGTAAGTAATGTCTATTATTATGGACCGGGCAATGCCAACCCCATAATTAACCACAACCAAATACTAAATAACGATTGGGGCGTTTTAAACGCCACAGTAGCCATAGTAAATGCTATTGAGAATTGGTGGGGGGAAAGCAACGGGCCTTATCACCCTGTATTAAATCCTCAAGGAACAGGTAACCCCGTTAGTAATAATGTAGACTTCATTCCATGGTCAATTGAGCCTCCCAGCATCCAAGCCGCTACATGTTCAATTAAAGAAGTGGCTTTGGAAAAGTATGATATTTTACCGCTAGCAAATGGTCTTTCTAAGGTAACCTTAATTATGAAAACCAGGGGAAATGCTTGCTCTGATATTAATGGCAACCAGTTTTCGACAGATTTTGAGACCTGGTTCAGCAAAAGTTTTGTTGCCTATGCACCCAAATCAACCAAGGTTAGACCTTCTATTAACTACACGGCTACATGTTACGCTACACCCGTCAATAATATTTTGCAAATTGAAATGGAGTTGTGCATCGTTGTAAACATTCAAGGCAGATATGATCTTTTGCTGCCATCTTGGGGGTTTTTGCCTGTTCCCCTTTGTTCCGAAAACTGTAATCCGAATGATCATAGTCCGTTGGCAGCCGAATATAAGAATGACGAAATAAGTTCCATCGAATGTATCTCTGTGGACATGGTTTTCGATTCCTGCTGGTTTACCAAGTCATTATTCTGCAACATTGCCCTACCCTAGCTTTTCGAAGCTTTGGAAAAAAACAGAACAACTTGGCCCTGTCCCCGGCAAACGGAAAACTAACTCCGTTTGCCGGCAATTTTGGGACAAAACTCCTGTCCCCCTGTCCCACTATACTACTAGGTTGATTAGTTTGTTGGGGACGATTATGAACTTGGTTATTTCTTTGCCTTGTAGCAGTTGTTTTATTTTTTCTGTTTCTAAAACTAGCTCTTTTAGTTGGGGTTCCGGGAGATCCTTGGGGAAGTTTAGGCGTTCTCTGACCTTACCGTTGATTTGAACCACCATGGTTACCTCCGCTAATTCTAAAGCTTTTTCATCATATTTTGGCCAGGCTTCCAGATGAACACTGGTTTTTTTACCCAGATTGGACCATAACTCATCGGCAATGTGGGGTGCGAAAGGTGCGAGCAACAACACTGTATTTTCTAAACCAAAACGGACTAAAGGTAAATTTTCCGATTTAACATTTGTATGGTCGCGATATTTTTGCAAAGTATTTATCAATTCCATGATAGCACTGATGGCTGTGTTAAAGTTAAATCGCAAACGAACATCATCGGTAACTTTTTTAATTGCACCATGAATACTTCTGAGAAGCTCCTTGTCCAATTCATTTTTAGTTACCTCACCGGGGCTAATATTTTTTATTTTTTCGTGATAATAATAGGACAGCCGCCATACCCTGTTTAGAAAGCGAAAGCATCCTTCCACTCCTTTTTCATTCCATTCCAAATCCCTTTCCGGAGGGGCAGCAAAAAGAATAAACAGGCGGGCGGTATCCGCACCGTATTGCTCAATTATTTCTTCGGGGCTGACTACATTTCCCTTGGATTTAGACATTTTTGCGCCGTCTTTTAAAACCATTCCCTGAGTTAAGAGGTTTTGAAAGGGTTCCTGGGCAGAGGTAAGCTTCAAATCAAATAATACCTTGGTAAAGAAACGGGCATACATTAAATGTAGGATGGCATGCTCCACCCCGCCTATATATTGGTCCACATTCATCCAATAATCTGCTTTTTCTCTATCAAAAGGGGCAACTGCATTTTTAGCATCCGTGTACCTTAAAAAATACCAAGAAGAATCCACAAAGGTATCCATGGTATCGGTTTCCCGGGTTGCCTCTCCACCGCAGTTCGGGCAAGTACAATTTAAAAACTCCCCGTTGGTTTTCAGTGGTGATTCCCCGGAAGGCTTAAATGCTACCTGTATGGGAAGAATCACGGGCAGATCTTTTGCGGGCACAGGGACAACCCCGCATTTTTCGCAATAAACAATGGGAATAGGTGTACCCCAATATCGCTGACGGGAAATCAACCAATCCCGTAGGCGGTATTGTATTTGCTTTTCACCTAGACCCTTTTGTTCTAAATCCCGGGTTATTTTTTGAATAGCCTGCTCATTGGGCAGCCCGTCATACCGGCCCGAGTTTACTAAACGGCCCTCGGCAGGAAAGGCTTCTGTCAACTTATTCCCTTCCAGCAAATCACCATCGGGTTGAATCACAACCTTTATGGGTAATTGAAATTTTGTAGCAAATTCAAAATCCCTTTGGTCGTGGGCGGGAACCCCCATTACCATTCCTGTTCCATAGTCCATTAAAACATAGTTAGCTACCCAGATAGGGATTTTATCTCCACTTAAAGGGTTAATAGCGTAGGCACCTATGAACAAGCCCTCTTTTTCCGTTTCTGCCCTTTCTATATTGGTCATGCTTTTAACTTTTTTGATAAAGGCGTGAACCGGTTCTTCATATTCGGTATCTGCCACTAACTCGCTTACCAGTGGGTGTTCCGGTGCCAGTACCATGTAGCTGACCCCAAAAATAGTATCCGGTCTGGTGGTAAACACTTTTAAATCATGGCCTGCTTCGGTTTTAAAGCAAATTTCTGCCCCCTCGCTTCGGCCAATCCAATTTTCTTGCATTATTTTAACCTTTTCCGGCCAACCAGGTAGCTGCTGCAGGTCTTCCAAAAGCCTGTCCGCGTAATCGGTAATCTTAAAAAACCATTGCTCCAAATCTTTCTTATCCACCAAAGTTTCGCAGCGCTCGCAAGCCCCTTCTACCACTTGCTCATTGGCCAAAACAGTGGCGCAGGAGGGGCACCAATTAACTGCCGCCTTTTTTTTATATGCTAAACCCTTTTTATAAAATTCTAAAAAGAGCCACTGTGTCCATTTATAATAATCGGGATCCGAGGTAGCTACCTCCCGCTCCCAATCGTAGCTTAAGCCCATGGTTTTTAATTGTTTTTTCATGTTTACTATGTTATCCTTTGTCCAAAGAGCGGCGGGAACCCGGTTTTTAATAGCCGCGTTTTCTGCCGGCAAACCAAAGGAATCCCAGCCCATGGGGTGAAGAACATTATAGCCTTCCATCTTTTTAAAACGAGCTACCACATCCCCGATGGAATAGTTACGCACATGTCCCATGTGCAAATGACCGGAAGGATAGGGGAACATCTCCAGCAAATAATACTTTTCCCGCTCAAAATCTTCAGCTACTTGATCCAGCTCTTGCCTTTCCCAGTCTTTTTGCCATTTAGTCTCAAGCTGGGAAAAATGGTACTGCTCCTGCATAAAGTCACTCCCTTAAAATACAATTACTCTCTATTCAATCTCCAACAATTTGGCATCGCCCCAAAGTCTTTCCAGTTTATAATAATCTCTTTGCTCCGGCAAAAAAAGGTGAATTATCACTGCATTATAGTCCATCAAAATCCATTTTGCTTCTGAAAACCCTTCAATTCGATTTGGCCTTACTTCCACCATTTTTTCCAAATTATCCTCTAAATACCTAGCTAAGGCCTGCAGTAGGGTGTTAGATGAAGCGGTGGCAATAATAAAGTAATCCGCGATTAAACTGAGACCGCTGATATCTAATACTTTAATATCCATCCCCTTTTTTTCTTTTAAGGTTTTTAAGGCTATTTCCTTAATCAGATCGGTTTTTTGCAAAAACTTTCATCTCCTTTTATTAATTACTAATTCATTTCTAGCTTCTACTGTCAAGGGGTGAATTAAATCCCCTTTTTCTATATAGTAGCCTATTAATAATTCATATGCCACAAAAACCCCTTCATTCAGATCAGAAAAGGCCTCTTTTTCAATCATTTGCCGTTCTGAATATCTTCTGCCCGGCTCAATTAAATCAGCCAAAAAGATAATCTTTGCAATTTCTCCGATACCCGGCGCCCCTGTTGTGTGATAGCGAATAGCTTCCAAAACAGTTGGTTCCTTGATCCCCAACTCCTCTTCCACCAGAAGGGCCCCCACAGGACCGTGCCACAAAATTGGTGCTGCTTCCGTAACCCGGTTGCCGGTCAGACCCCATTTACAAGCTAGGCTTTGCAAGCTGTCTGCAGCCACTTCCCTGGCATAATCGTGAAGTAACCCGGCTAGATAGGCCCTCTCCTGATCATGGCCGTGTTTTTTAGCCAGCCTCAGCGCCGTCTTGGCCACGGCCACCGAATGCAGGTATCTGTTTTTGGTTAGTCTTTGTTTCAAGATCCCATGATAATCCCGGTATTTATCCATTTTCCTTTATTCTTCCCTTTTGCCCCGAAAGTCATAAAGACCGTTTTTAACAATAAAGTATTCCACGGTTTCAGGTAGTAGGTATTTAATGCTGTCCCCTCTGGAAACCCGCTGGCGAATATCAGTGGAAGAAATAGCCAAGGCGGGTACCTCTAAAAAATGCAAACCCCCGTTTAAATGGGGTAGCTCCTTTAAAATTTTGGCCAAGCCCGCTAAATCAAAGCCCGGCCGCGTAGCTGCAATAAAGCTACATAGACCTAGAAGTTTTTCAACGTTTTTCCAGGTTAAAATCTCCAAAATTGCATCCGCACCGGTTATAAAAAACAGTTCTGCATTCTCATCATATATTTGCCTAAAATATTGAACTGTATCAATGGTATAAGAATAGCCTGCCCGGTCAATTTCTGCCCTGGATACACCGAAGTAAGGATTGGTGACTACTGCAAGAATTGTCATTAGATACCGTTCTTCCACATCGGATACCCTGTAATCCTTCTTATGGGGAGGCATACCGGAGGGCACAAAAATCACTTGGTCCAATGAATAGGAAACCCTGGCTTCTTCTGCAGTAACCAAGTGACCGAAGTGAATTGGGTCAAAGGTTCCCCCCATGATCCCAATTCTTTTCTTGCGACTATTATTAGTTTCTTTTTTTAGCTTGTCCATTAATTTTCCTCCCGGCAGGTTCGGTCGCTTGAATTATTTAAAACCCTGCCATTAATGATAACTAATTATGATCTGATTTGTCCATTGCCGAAGATAACGTACTTTTGGGTAGTTAAGTCTTTAACTCCCATGGGTCCCCTAACATGAAGCTTTTGGGTGCTGATTCCCACTTCGGCACCCAGTCCAAACTGATTGCCGTCAGTAAAACGGGTGGAGGCATTAACATAGACTGTGGCTGAATCAACCTGTTTAAGAAAATCCAAGGCCTTGGAGTAGTCCTCTGTTATTATTGCCTCTGAGTGACCGGTGCTAAATTGATGAATATGGTCCAGGGCCTCCCGGTAGGAATCTACCACCTTAATAGCCAAGGTCAAGTCTAAATACTCTGTAGCCCAATCTTCCTCCGTAGCCAACTCTGCGTTAGGAATAAATTTTTGTGTTTTAGGGCAGCCCTTTAACAGCACCCCGCCCTCTGTCAAAGCTTCCCCGATTTGAGGCAAGATAACCTCCCCAATGCTTTGGTGGACTAATAAAGTCTCCAAGGCATTACAAACCCCCGGCCTTTGGCACTTAGCATTTTTAATTATCGGTACCGCCTTTTCAAGATCGGCTTTCTCGTCAAGATAGATATGGCAATTGCCAACCCCTGTTTGAATGACGGGTACAGTTGCCGCTTCGGTAACTCGTTTGATTAGCTGTCGGCCTCCGCGGGGAATTATTACATCCAAATATTGATCCATTTTAGCCATAATTACCACCGCATCCCGATCGGTAGACTGAATCAACTGCACTGAATTTTCCGACAAGCCTCTTTCTATGAGGGCTTCTTTTAAAACCTGCACAAGTGCTTGGTTTGAACGAATAGCCTCGGAGCCTCCTCTGAGTAAAACGCTATTACCCGCCTTGAGACACAGGCCTGTAGCATCCACAGTTACATTCGGCCTGGCTTCGTAAATTATTCCTACCACGCCTAGGGGGGAACGCATTTTCCCTACCCGCAAACCATTGGGGCGAGTTGAAATTTCACTAATCTCCCCTACCGGGTCCGGCAGAAATGCAATTTCCCTCAAACCCTCGGCCATTGCTTCAATTCTATCCTCCGTCAATAACAATCTATCCAAGAGCGAAGCAGCTAAACCCTTTTCCCTTGCTTCCCTTAAATCCTCCTGATTTGCCCTTAGTATTGAATCCTGTCTTTTTATAAGTAGTTCCGCCATGGCCATTAGGACTCTGTCCTTTACCTCACTGGATAAACTAGCCAAATCTCTAGCGGCTTCTTTAGCTTTTTTCCCTTGTTCTAAAATCAGTTGCTCCAATTCTTCTAGCTCCTTCCAACCCTGCCATTTTCCCATAACACTAAATTGTCTCTCTGGATGGCTTCATCATAATCCTTGTGGCCCAAAATGCTTTCAATTTCTTTGGTTTTTTTCCCTTTAATTTTATCCAATTCAATAGCGTTATAGTTTGCAATACCCCGAGCTATTTCCACCTCTCGGGAGTCCACCACACTAACAGTTGCACCTGCCTCAAAGCTACCGGTTATATTGATAATGCCAATGGGTAAAAGGCTCTTTCCCTCTTTAACTAAGGCATTGGCGGCCCCTTCATCAATCTTAATTTTCCCTACAGGGGGAGAACCGTAGGCAAGCCATTTTTTCCTGCCACACAGTTTTTCTTCCCGGGGCAGAAATAAGGTGCCAACCTGTTTACCATCTAATATTTGGTGCAAAACCTCTTTTTCGGTGCCATCGGCTATAACCATAGGTACGCCATAATTAGTACAAATTTTTGCAGCTTGAATCTTTGTATTCATGCCCCCGGTTCCCAAATCGGAACCGGCACCGCCTGCCAGGGCCTCCACTTGGGGGGTGATTTCTTCTATTAAGCTAATCATCTTAGCATCGGGGTGAAGCTTTGGATGAGCATCATATAAACCCTTAATATCTGTCAATAATACCAAAAGATCAGCATCAATAGCTCCTGCAACCAAGGCGGCCAGTCTGTCATTATCTCCAAATTTTAGTTCATCCACTGCCGTCGTATCATTTTCGTTCACAATCGGCAGTACCCCGTATTCCAGGAGCTGGGAGAAGGTGTGACTAATATTTAAATAACGTCTTCTGTCGGCAAAATCATCCCTGGTAAGAAGAATCTGGGCCACAATCAAACCGTATTCAGCAAATATTTTTTCATACATATGCAGCAAAATTCCCTGTCCTACTGCGGCAATGGCCTGTTTCTCCCTTAAATTCCTGGGTCTCTTACCGAAACCAAGTCGCCCCATTCCGGCCCCCACAGAGCCGGAAGATACCAAAATTATTTCCTTACCCTGGTTCGCCAGATTAGCCAACTCCCTTACTAGCTTTTCCATCTGCCTCAAATCGAGTTTGCCGGTGGGATGGGTAAGGGTGCTGGTTCCCACTTTAACCACAATTCTATTCCGTTTTAATTCTAAAGCTCTCGTGCCGGTCATATTTCCCATCCTTTTAAATCCATTAAAAACCCGCAGGTAATTAATCCCCATAGATGTTCCAAGGGTCTTTACTCTCAGGGCAATTCAATAATATTTTTTTTGCCGGAAGGGCGATACAGTAGTAAATTTCGACCTACTACCTGCACCAAAACTGAATTAGTTTCCTCCGCTAACAACTTAGCTAGCTTTTTTGGTTCTTCCGAGCAATTATTCAGCACCCTTACCTTGATTAATTCTCTTGCTTCTAAGGCCTCATCTATTTGCACCACTAGATTTCCGGAAATTCCCCCTTTTCCTATCTGAATGATGGGATCGAGTCCGGTTCCCAAGGCTCTAAGAAATCTTTTTTGTTTGCCAATTAAATTTAAATTATTATCCAAAGTCCAGCTTACACCCCCTATAAAGTCATATTGAATTATTATAACATATCCTACCTTGGTAGTCATCAATCACAAAGGGGTCACTCTTCCGTTAATCTAGATGGCTCTATAAATTCAAAGGTTAAATTACCTATTTTCACTTCATCCCCATCCTTCGCCCCGGCCTCTTTCAAAGCCCCATCCAACCCCATTTTCTGAAAGATCCACTGCAAACGGCGAACTGCTTCTTCGTTTTCCATATCAGTCATAAACACATGCCTTTCCGGTTCGTCCCCGGACACCACATATGTCCCATCCTCAATGACAATTCTAAAACGTTCCTTCGCCGGCTTATAGACAGTTTCTTTCCAAAAGGGTTCATCAGTTTCTGCCGGTTCTGCTTCTCTTATTTCGGAAAGCATTTCCCACACTTTATAAAGTAAGGATTCTATTCCTTCACCGGTTACCGCGGAAATAGGAAAAAGGAGCGTTTCCAGCGGTAATTGGGCTTTAAATTCCGCAAACCTTTTTTGCCCGTCAGGTAAATCAATTTTATTGGCCGCTACAAGCTGTGGCTTGTTGCTTAATTCCTGGCTGTATAAAGCCAACTCTTGGTTTATTGCCTCAAAGGCGCGGATTGGTTCGTGTTCCCAATTACCCAGGTCCACTAAGTGAATTAAAAGCTTAGTTCTTTCCAGATGTTTCAAAAAATCATGTCCCAAGCCCACTCCTTGGTGAGCACCCTCTATTAAACCCGGGATATCAGCCATTACAAAGCTTTGCCCTTCCTCGATGCTGACAACCCCTAAATTGGGGGTTAAGGTTGTAAATGGGTAATCGGCTATCTTAGGCTTAGCGGCGGACACCCTAGCAATTAAAGTGGATTTACCTGCGTTCGGGAAGCCTAGCAAGCCAACATCAGCCAGGAGTTTTAACTCAAGCTCCAGCCATCTTTCTTCTCCCGGCTCTCCTTTTTCTCGCATCAAGGGGGCCTTTTGCCTGTTACTGAGGAAACGTGCGTTACCCCTGCCTCCCCTTCCCCCTCGGGCAAGGATTGCTTTGCTGCCGGGCAGAACTAAATCTGCCAGGATTTGCCCCGTATCCCCGTCCTTAACCAAGGTACCGGGGGGCAGAACCAGAACCAGATCCTCCCCATCCTTGCCATGTCTGTTTTTCCCTTGACCGTGTTGACCCCTTTCTGCCTTGTAATGCCTTTTGTATTTAAAATCTACTAATGTCCGCAAACCTTCATCTACAACAAAGACAATATTGCCGCCTCTGCCTCCATCACCCCCATTGGGGCCTCCTTCCGGTACATATTTTTCCCGGCGAAAGGAAACACAGCCGTCGCCTCCATCTCCTGCCTTAATATAAATTTTTGCTGTATCAAAAAACATGTTTTCACCTCAATTTTTTAAATCCCTTGAACACCGAACCGCCTTTTTTTGGAGCTCCGCTTAGCCGGCAACAAGTTTTTTAGGAAGCCTGCAAGCCAAATAATTATCTGAGAAGCCACATTGGGAGCCAGCTATCTGTACGCTTTCAAAAACTCTTGCCAAAGCGTTTTCGCAAAAAACCTGATCCTTATCGTGAAAACAGGGACCGAATTCAAATATGTAGGAGTCCTTTTCTTCAAAAACCCTTAAAATCAGTTCCCTTTCCTCTTGTGCCGCATTTTTATGAAATAGCTCCAGTGTATTGGACAAAAACTCATTCAGATCCTTTTCTAAAACACTAATCTCTTTTAAATCCGTATTATTATTAATAGTAAGCTTGATACCTGTTTCGTAAAGGCTGAGCTTTGTTTTCAGTATTAATAAAATGGTGGATGGATATTTCCAGCGAAATAATTGCCGCTGCGAGTTCCAATTATCCGTGATACTTCTCAAATATAACGATAGCTGCTCCAAATTTCCTAACTGAACATATCCCGAGATGACCTGAAAATTATTTAGCATGTCGTGGTTTTGTATCCTCAGCAATTTAATCATTTCGTCTACTTCCACATATTTATTTTCCGGCACCGCCAATTAATAATACCCCCTTTTTTTGCTATTATTTACTATATTAAGGTATTCTCTTTGTGCAGCAAAAATCCCCCTAAAACAAAAGAAAAACCGAAAGAAAAAAACCGCCGACGGCGGTTTTTAAGCTACATAGCTATCTCGGAATAAACGCTAACTTGTTTTTTATCCTTACTCTTTCTTTCATAGCGGACAACACCATCTACCAAAGCAAATAGGGTATGATCCCTACCCAGCCCAACATTTTCACCGGGATGAATCTTGGTACCTCTTTGACGCACTAAAATATTTCCGGCAACCACCGTTTGGCCGTCATGCCTCTTTACCCCCAGTCGCTTGGATTCGCTATCCCTTCCGTTTCTGGAGCTACCGCCACCCTTTTTTGTTGCAAAGAGCTGTAGATCAATTACAAACATTCTGTCCACCTCCTCCTGTGGAGTTCAAAATAATTCCCATACTTGGGCTGAAGGGCTTTCAACCCTAATTCCATAGTTTTTAGGATAGTTTGGGATCGTTCTTGCTCTAGCTCATTTAAACCATCCGGCAAAATACAACTTAATAAACCTGCTGCAATTTCCAGCTTCGGTTTTTCGCGAAGATAATATTGAAGACCTATGACCGCAGTTTGGCTTAAAACAGAAATCGCACTGCAGACTAAATCCTCCCCGTGGGGAGCGGCGCCAGCATGGCCCGTAAACTTAAAAGCTTTCAGTAATTCATCCCGGTCTTCAAAAAACTCAACAAAAACCATCTTTTTAGACCTCGATGCTTTGCACAAGCACTTGGGTAAAGGGCTGACGATGCCCTTGTTTTTTACGATAGTTTTTCTTAGGTTTGTATTTAAACACTATAACTTTTTTGGCCCTGCCCTGTTCTTGAACTTTTAAGGTAACTTTAGCTCCTGCTACATAGGGGTTGCCAACTTTTACTCCGGCTTCATCGGAAATCAACAGAACTTTGTCCAGCACTAGGGTTTCGCCTTCGGAAACGGGCAATTTTTCAACCCGCAATACGGCACCCTGACTGACTCTGTACTGCTTCCCTCCTGTTTCTACTATCGCGTACATCACGCACCTCCTCGCAAAGACTCGCTAATTAAGGTGGATTGCTCACTTGAAACCTTAGTTAGGCGGTTTTAAACGATCCAAAAATAAATTTACCACATGGGCTGACTACTGTCAAGCCCTCTAACATAGGGATTCTGCGATTATTTTCAACTCATCAATTGATAATTTAGCCCATAATTCAAAAGTGTATCCATAGATATTCCAGGCCAGTCCGTTATTTGCTTCGCCAACTATGGCTTTAATGGAGTAAGCCTCCGTATTCATTATCCGGCACTTATCAACCTTGTGGATTTGATTGTTAATTGATACATCAGCTAGCCAATCCCCTAATTGGTAATAAAATAATATTTCGCCACCTTGCTTGCCTAAAATATTTACAATTACAAAGTTACCATGGGCTTCGCGATTGACGATCTCATAGCCTTGGGGAAGATAGTTCAAACTCCAATGCTTGAGATAATTAAGTTCTTTAACTCCCTTGAAATTCCTCCGGGTAACTGTTTTGGCCCCCTCCGCAGGAACCTCTTTTTCCCCCAACCAAATCCCGTCACTTAAAATCCTTGTTCCCGGAAGCAAAATCAGGATAATCAAAAAAATTAAAACCACCTTGCTGCTGCGGAATTTACCCGTCCTGTTAACAGTTCCTCCACATGGTTCCTTAATCTCCATCATTTCCCCCCGTCCTTTGACATAACTCATGCGCCTTGACACTATTTCTACCCTGCCTTAATTATAATAATGGCTCTGCCACCTTAATAGATAAAAACGGCATCCAAAAAGCCCCTGTTAAAAGCATCATCCCCGTTACCGCCTCCAAGGAATGGGCCTCCAATCGCTCTTTACTCATGGCTACATAGAGGGCATAACAAAAACCCGCCCTAAGGCTTTTGCATTTGTCTTTTTACATACCAGTTGATTAGTTTTTGTAGGGTACCAACTTTACCGGTACCGTTATCCTTTAAATCTGTGCCCTGGGATAGGGATTCGCTGTCAGAAAGGTCTATTTCTGACGCGTTTAACTGATAAGAGCTGGCAAACATATCCCCAACCTGTTTTCTGACCAAGCCTCTTAGGGGTATGTGGGAGATCATACCGTAGGTGGCGGCCTGACCGATTTCTCCCAACTCCGGATGGGCCAAAACTGTTTTTACCGCCTCCTTAAGATCCTTTAGATATTGTTCGATAACTTTATCGTGGGAGGCAGTTACCATGGCGTGAAGCCCATCGGGCCTTTGAACTCTGTCAATAAACCAACCCTTTGCCTCCATCACATCTCCTACCGCAAAAATGTTTAATTCGGGAGAAACAGAACGATAGGAAAATAAGCTTGCTTCCGGGTTGCCAATAATCTCCAAACCTTCTATTTGCGAAATACCTTTTTTTAGTTTATTTGCAGCTGCCATCGTTCTTGCGGCTAATTCCCGGTAGCCTTCCATGCCGTTAGCTTGAATACCCGCCCAAGCGGCGGAATAGGCTCCCCCCGGCCTGGTACCCAAAAGAGCGGGTGACGCAAAAACCCCGCCCGGCCAATCCTGATTAACAAAGATCTGGTATTTAAAATAATCTATACTTCTGTACAAAATACAAGAGGCGCCTTTAGCCGCAAAACCATATTTATGTATATCCGCTGAAATTGAGGTTACCCCGGGCACCCTAAAATCCCACAAAGGCAGATCCATACCATTTGCCTCCATAAAGGGCAATAGATAACCCCCTACACAGGCATCCACATGTAAAGGAATATGATGCTTTTCTGCCACTTTACCCAGCTCCGCTATGGGATCTAGCATACCATGGGGGTATTCAGGAGCTGAACCGAGAATCATAACCGTGTTTTTATTGATGAGCTTTTCTACCGCTTTTACATCCACTTTATAATCCTTATCGAGAGAAGCCCTCCGGACTTTAACCCGGAAATATTCAGAACCCTTATCCCAAGCCACATGAGCAGTTTCAGGCAAAATCATTTCCGGTCTTTTAATACCTTTAGCAGCCCCAAGATCACGATAAGTTTTCACCGCTAATAAGCAGCTTTCTGTACCCCCCGAGGTCACCACTCCGCAAGCATTCTCATCAATATGAAACAAACCGGCAGTAAATTTTAATATTTCTTTTTCCAACCTTTTAAGGCTTTTGAAGGCTGTCGGATTGAGGCCGTTGGCACTAAAATATTTTCCGTAGGCAGCTTCTAAAAACTCTGTATATTCCTTGTCCAGATAATAAACCAGACTCCACAGCTTGCCTTCCTTATAAACAGGGTCATCCCGGCCAAACTCCTCCAAGGAGGCCAGGATTTCTTCATAGCTCCTCCCTCTTTCCGGCATCTTATAACTCACAATTAATCCCCCCTACGTAATTAGATGGCGCTACTAGCCCAGTATTTTAAAAAGCATGGCCACACCAATACCCAAATAATTTCCTATGGCATAGCCAATAATGCCTGTTATAAGGCCCCCGATTAAAATATCCCGATTTTTCAAAGCGCTTACCACCACAGGCACAAAAGGAGGCGAACAAACTGCTGAAACGGAGGTGATAATCATGGTATCAGCATCAATTTTAAAGAGCTTGCACAATAACCCATGAATAATCATACTGCCCACAATTGCAAAGGTCACATGCAGGAAAATCGTCCAATTAATGTGGATCAGCACATCAAATTTAGTCATGGAAGCTACAGTAAAACAAAATATGTAAATTATATACATACCCAACTGAAAGGTATATTTAATATTACGCACTGCTTTAATAAAGGAAGCTGCAATTCCCAAAGTAGTGATCAAAAAGATTGTTATCGCTGTACCGGAATCAGCCGGAAACAGCTCCCCCACTACAAAGGCTACGGCCAGTATAACCGCAGACAACAAAAAAGCCTTCAGCAAACCTTTCAGAATAGCAGGCTTAAGAAGTTTTCCATAAACCTCAACGGACTCATCACTTATATCTGTTGCCTCAACCTCCGATTGATTCCCCAAGGGCTTGTACGGTTTTAGTCTGAATATCTTTTGGAAAAACGCCCTGGCAATAGAAACCATAAAAAATATGTAAAGCAGCGAAATAACTGTATCATAGGTATTAAAAAGAATATAGGTCTCATTATCCACTTGCAACGCAGTTTTTATAGCAGCTACATTAGGAGTGCCCCCGGTATACAAGGCGGTGGCCATACCCCCCAGCTGCCAGCCTTTATCTACCCCTGCTAAAAGAGTAAACTGCAGTATAAAAACTGTTACAGTAATGGCAACAATAGCTAACAGCATAGAAACAAGACTGGACCTTGATAGTTTAAGCCACCTTTTCACATCCAGAGAAAAAAGCAGTAATGGTAGGGCAATGGCAACACTTACATCCTGTATATTCAACTGATATGCCGTAAAATCAGGGGGAAGGATACCGATATTACCCACAATTATGCCTGATAAATAGCAGATTAAAACCAAACCAAGTTTTTTAAGTAGACTTATTTTGGCGGACAGCCAAATAATAAAGGCTGGAAACAAGATAAATGATGTCAAAGCAACCAGATTTTGAGTCATAAAGCACCAGCTTTCCCCAGATTTTGTTGTTTAGGATTACTACACCATTGTAAATAAAAACAGCCCAAAGATCTAGCCTAAAATTAGTATTGTGATAATATTGCAAAGCTTCTGCCAAGTCTTTGGGCAAAATCCCTTGAAGACTATTAATTCTTCAAGGGATTTTGTTTATTTTTCTATATTATCCTCCGGCAACAGCCGTCCCTCCACATCACCAAAGGAAATAGCGACAATTTCAAAGTAGAAATCCTGCTTATCCTTTTGTTTTGCCAGTTCTGCTTCCTTGAGGGGAATCTTTATTTGGTAACCAGCCAAATCACCTACTAACCCCGTAAAATCGGGACCATTGACCGCCTGCAGCCGCCAATTAACAATTTGACCTTTTTCCAAGGGTAAAGATCTTTCCCCCAACCCCTCCAAAGAGTAGAGGGGCTCCCATTCCACCGTTTCCCGGTGAATACAATCCCTGCCGGATATGATTATTTTTTTACCTGTTTGCTGTTCCAACATAGCTAAGGTGCCGGCAATGACTAAAATAGCTACTTGGGAGTTTAAAGTTACCAATAAGGCAGGTGCGGGCACCCTGGTAGCAATAGCGTATAACTGCTCTCTGATTTGGCCGACCATGCCCTGTAAACTCATTAATTTTCCTCTCCCCTGACAATAGGGACAACTCCGCATCCACAAACCTGTTAAACTTTTTCTTGTTTTTTTACGGCTTATTTCAACTAGGCCCAAACGAGTTAACCCCAGCACCTGGGTTTTTGTGGGATCCTTTTTCACCTGAAGCTCCAGTTCGGTTAAAACAGCTTCCCATTGTTCATCATTAGGCATAGGTATAAAATCTATAACCACCATACCACCTACACTGCGCAAACGTAGCTGCCGGGCAATTTCCGTAGCTGCCTCCATATTCACCTTAAAAGCTGTTTCTCCTAAATTTTTGCTTCCCACATATCTGCCGGTATTAACATCTATTGCAGTTAACGCCTCGGTAGCATCAATTACTAAATAACCTCCGCATTTTAACCAAGTCCTTTTTTGAAATGCCAGATTTAATTGTGTGGGAACCTTGTATAAATCAAATAAATTACCTTGCTGGTAAACCACTCTCTTTTTTAAATGGGGGGCCAAAGCCTCCACCACACTTGAGACTAATTCCTTCAAAGGGATGGTATTGACTAGAATACGATCCACCTCGGTGGAAAGTAAATCCCTCAAAAGAGCAGGTACTAAATCCAAATCATGATGCAAAAGAGCAGGGGCGGTTGTATTTGTCTTTTTTGCCTGTATTTTAACCCACAACTCCTCCATAGCCAGAAAATCCACTTCCAGCTCCTCTGGATTCGCTTCCTTGGCCACAGTTCTGACAATTACACCGTTACCCGGCTTTTTATACTTGAGGGCCATTTCCCTAACCCTGGTTCTTTCCTCCTCATCAACAATTCTTCTAGAAATAAAAACGTGATCATGATTAGGCATCAGAACTATAAAACGCCCCGGCAAGGAAATACGGGTGGTGACTCTGGGGCCCTTGGCGCCGGAACCTTCTTTTGTGATTTGGACTAAAATCTCCTGTCCTTCTTTTAAAACGTCCAAAAGGGCCGGTTTCCTGCCCTTCCCTCCTAAAGAAATACCCTCCTTCTCCAGGATTATGTCCTCGCTATGCAGCAAGGCGTTTTTTCCAAGGCCTATGTCCACAAAGGCTGCTTGCATCCCCGGCAAAATGTTAGCAATTTTACCAAGGTAGATATTACCCAGCATTTTTTCTTGATATAATTTTTCCGTGTGAAACTCCATCAATTTATCGCCTTCAAGAACTGCCAAGCCTGTTTCTCCAAACCCCGATTGAATGATGATTGTGCGTTCCAATGGACTTCAACTCCTTATTTTGACAAGATCTCCAAGGGGGTTAATAGCGAATTTTCCCTAACTGCATATAATCCCTTACGCCGTACTTCCAACCCGGTACCATCTATGGCCAGATTTTCCGTTTCAATCAAAGCAGTAATTACTTCCTCCGGTCTTACAACACCCCTGTTATCCTGCTGTAATTCTGCAGTAAAAACTAGTTCCTTTGCCATTAACTCAGCTTTTAACAAAAAAATTCCCTGCCGTATTTGCCGTAAACGCGGGCCTTCCTTGGTCATTTTCGTAACAAAAATTTCACTCCTGCTTAAAAAACGGCTTATAATTTCATTCAACTCCTGTTCAGTCAGTTCCTCTATTAAGGCCGTTTTTATTTCATAGCTTGCTCTTTCAATAATTGCCATTAGAGATGTTACCTTCCCTTTAATCTCCTGCATCCCGATGATTGACAGACCCTTTGGTAAATTCTTGCCGAGGCTTTCGGTTATCTCTGATAATGGTCGTGCTTCAGTCAATTCCAAATCAAGATACTCGGCGGAGCTGACAAATCCCACCGCTAAAGGAGGTCCGAAGGATATTTTAGAATGGGGGTTGAATCCTTGGGAATAAGCCACCGGCAATTCTGCCCTTCTAAAAACCCTAATGAATAGGCGTAAAAAATCTAAATGGGACAGAAAACGCAGTTCATCACCTACAGCGTACTTAATCCTTAAAAGCATTAATTTTTGCCCCCTTTAAAACCAAATCTACCCCAAAATCGGGACAGAGCTCACAAGCGGTACAATGTCCTTCCCGGCAATCAGGGGTGAGCCGGGCTTCAAATGCCTTCGCCCTTTCCCTCAATAAAAACCGCTTGCTAACTCCCATATCCAGGTGATCCCATGGTAAGGTCTCATCAAGTTCCAAGGAGCGATTGGCATAAAAATGGGGATCAATCCCAACCTTTTCAAAAGCCTTTAGCCAATTGGCAAAGGAAAAATGTTCCCTCCAGCTATCAAACTTGGAACCTGTTTTCCAAGCTTCTTCCAAGACGGTCGCCAGCCGCCGGTCACCTTTTGCGAAAACGGCTTCCAAAAAACTCAATTCGGCATCATGGTAAGTATAGATTATGGGCTTTTTAATCAGGCCTTTTAAATATTGCTGTTTTTTTTGCATCATTTCCGGCAAATCCTGAGACTCCCACTGAAAAGGAGTATGGGCCTTCGGGACATAAGCCGCTACGCTAATGGAGACTCTGATTTTTTTCTTCCTTTTATGGCGGCGATTAATTTCTAAGCCCGCCTGATAGACCTTGTGGGCTAAATCAGCAATCCCGGCTATATCTTCTGTGGTTTCTGTAGGCAAACCCATCATAAAATAAAGCTTAATACCGGTCCAGCCCGCCTCAAAAGCCGCCGTCACTGCTGACATCAAATCCTCCTCTTTTACTCCTTTGTTGATAACATCTCTTAACCTTTGAGTGCCAGCCTCCGGTGCAAAGGTCAAACCGGTTTTACGCCCCTTTTGCAATTCCTTGGCGATACCGACGGAAAAAGCATCCGCCCTTAAGGAAGGCAATGAAATATTAACTCCCGTAAATTTTGGATGGGAGCTTAGGCTTTTCAAAAGGGGTTCTAAACAAGTATAATCCGCAGTGCTCAAAGAAGTTAAAGAAAGCTCATCATAACCTGTTGACAACAGCAGATCCTGCGCCTGTCGGGCCAAAAGTTCTGGACTCCTTTCCCGTACAGGTCGGTAAATTATTCCCGCCTGACAAAATCTACAACCCCGTGTACAACCCCTTAGTACCTCTACCATCCCCCGATCATGGACAGTTTCGATAAAAGGTACAATCGGCCTTGTGGGGAAATAAGCTGCCTCCAAATCCTTCACAATGCGCCGATAGACTTTAGAAGGTGCTTCACTGTGCAAAGGCTTGGTGGCTAGAAATTTTCCGGCTAAGGAGTATTCATCCCTATAAAGTTTTGGCACGTATATACCCGCTATTTTTGCGGCGGCCAGTAAAAAACCTTCCCTGTCCAATCTACCGTGCTTCTCTTTCCACTCCTTCGCTAAATCTAAAAGCTGAGGCAGGGCTTCCTCCCCATCCCCCAGTAAAATTAAATCGAAAAAAGGGGCAATCGGTTCAGGGTTGGCACTAACGGGCCCGCCGCCAAGAATAATAGGGTCTGTCCCGTTCCTACCGGCAGTTCTAAGGGGGATTCCTGCCAAATCCAACATATTCAGGATATTAGTGAAACTCATTTCGTATTGCAAGGTGAAACCGACTAAATCAAAATCCCGGATGGGATTAAAGGATTCCAGCGAAAACAAAGGAATCTTTTTCTCCCTTAATAACGCTTCCAAATCCTCCCCCGGCGCAAAAACCCGCTCCAGTAGCGTATCCTCCCTGGCATTTACCAGGCCATATAATATTTGCAGCCCCAGATGGGACATACCTATTTCGTAAATATCGGGAAAGGCAAAAGCCATTTTCAACGGGATACTGCTCCAATCCTTCTGAACGGCATTCCATTCGGTACCCAAATAACGTGCCGGCTTTTGCACTTGGGGAAGTATTTGATTCTTAATAATTTGCCGCATTCTATTCCTCCTTGAAAAAACAAGTTGCTTTTCTAAATTGCCTTTACTTATTAAATTTTGTTTTAAAACCGATACCACTAACTTAACACTATTCTACAACTAAAATTAACTTTCCTGCCAAATCTTTAAGTTAATCTGCCAATAGGGCAATCCCGACCGCATTTTAACAATCCTTCGACTATCTGATGCTCCGTAACGGCTTGAAAGTTTTTGCCAGACCCCTCGGCCACCAATACCAAGTGATAATAGCCCGGCGTAAATTGGCGGACCACTTCACCCAAGGAGACTCCCTTGGTAGTAATAAATTGTTTCAAAGGTAAAAGTCCATGCTTTTTTAGTTCTTCCCCTTTGCGAAGCAAATAACGTAAAAACAAGTAAATAAAATTTTCTTCTTCTTTTTTTGCCGTTCCGAACAAAAAAATTGACAGGAAAATACCATGCAAATTGCTTATCCCAAAGTAAAGGCCGATTATGCCCCACAAACCCAGGCAAACAGCAAGGATTTTACTTAGTTTGAGGCCAAAGGCAGTTGCCCGGTAAAAGCCGATTTTCTTAGCCAAAAGGGCCCTTAATATACGACCCCCATCCAGGGGAAATGCGGGCAGCAAATTAAATGTGGCCAGCATAAAGTTTGCTTCTAGAAAAAAAACCCCCAGCTCCTTTTCAAGGATACCGGGCCAAAGATAGTATGTTATTCCAAAGATTAAATAATTACTCAGGGGGCCCGCAATTGCTACCAAGGCTTCTATTTTTGGGGAAGTTTCCAGCATGCCTTCCAAGCGAGCAACCCCTCCAAAGGGGAACAGCTCCACCTCCCTGGCCTTGATACCAAGGTGAGCAGCAACTAATAAGTGACTTAATTCGTGGCAAAGCACTAAAAAAAGAGGAGCAAGGTTTGCTCCAAAACTCCTAAAAGGGCATAAGCAAATAATAGCAGCAGAAAATAATCGTTAATGATAATCCTCAGACCGAACAGCTTACCGCATTTCATTTCTTCACCTGCTTTTAAATGCTGGTCTTCACATCTGCCATTTTCAGCAGGGGATCAATGGGAATACCTTTTTCCCTTATCTCAAAATGAATTGAGTTAGGGTGACTGATGGCCTTTCCGCCGGCTTTACCCAGCAGTTCACCCTGCTTTACTTCCTGTCCCTCCGCCACTAAGATTTCTTTCAAATTTCCGTACAGGCTGGTTAGGCTATTCTCATGTTGGATTTCAATAATACGGCCTAAATGGGGATCCTGCCCTACCTTGCTAACTTTTCCACCTAAGGTAGCTCTTACCGCAGCGCCCGGTTCCGCTAAAATATCCAGACCGCTATGAAAAACCTGAGTCCCATCAATGGGAGAGGGTTGGTGTCCAAAGCCCCTGGCAGCTTTGCCGGAAACAGGTATTGCCAACAGCTTTTCTTCCTTGAGAGCAGTTTTAACTTTTTCCCGCTGTAGGGCCTGATTATCAAAAGGATCAAGCCAGAAGCCTGCTTTGGCCATCACTTCTAATGCTGGAGTGAGATCGCTTTCCGGAGCAACTAAGGCATAACGAATATTGGCCTGCACCATTTCCGCCGCAGGTCCTTCCATTTGGAAAAAGGCGATCATTCCAATAAACAATAACAAGGCTACCCCGCTTTGCCAAAACCAGCGTTTGCGAAAAAACTCCTTCCAATAATCCGGCCTAAGAAAGCTGCTGCCGGCTTTGTAATGCGGGTAATCCTCATTATACCAAACATCCTCCAGATCATTCCAAGAATCCTTCACCATCTTACCCCCTTCGGGACAGGCAATTACCAGTATTAAATATATGCCGCTAACGGAGGAATATGCCTGGAATTCTGCCGATTGACTCTTGCCGTTGAAGAGGTGGGACAAGTCTTGCGAGGCAACCGCCTGCAAATCAAAATACAATTTTCTGCTTTCGCATGCCGATATTAAGGGCCAGACCCAGAGAAGCCAGGTTTACCAGCATACTGCTACCGCCATAGCTCAGCAAGGGAAGGGGAATACCTGTTATCGGCATGATGCCGATAGTCATACCTACGTTGACTAATAAATGAAACATAAACATAGAAGCGATACCAATAACAATCAAGGTGCCAAATAGATCCTTGGCATGGTAGGCGATCAAAATCAGACGATAAATCAAGAACAGGTATAATAGCAATAGTATTGCTGCACCGATAAACCCAAATTCCTCACCTACAACCGCAAAAATAAAATCCGTGTGATGTTCCGGCAGGAAATTTCCCTGTACCTGGGTGCCGCTGCCCCAACCTTTACCCCAAAGCCCACCGGAGCCAATGGCCACCTTGGACTGGATTAAATTAAAGCCAAAGCTTTTACCGCCCATGCCATCATTGTAGGGATCAAGAAAAACAATTAAACGCTGAATTTGATGCGCTTTCAGCGGCAGCCATTCTACAATATTAAAATGAACCCAAATACCGCCTATGGCAGCCGCTAATCCCGACAGACCAATGCCGGCTAAAAGCCTTAAATTTGAACTTCCAATGAACATCATACCAAAATAAATTCCGGTAAAGACTAGGGCAGTTCCCAAATCCGGCTGGACCGCTATCAAAAGCATGGGAGGTATTACATAGAGAAATGTAGGTAAAAAATCCTTAAAATTATTTAAATCATGCTCCCTATTACCCAAAAATTGAGCAAAAGCAATAATAAATAATAGCTTAGCCACTTCAGAGGTTTGTAAAAGCATAAAACCTAGGTTTATCCAGCTCTGGGCACCTTTACTATTGTGCCCCAGACCGGGAATCCAAACAATCAGCAACAAACCCAGCATTAGCCCGTAAATCCATTTTTGTCTAGTGGCCAAGTGGATATAATTAACAGTCAACATGCCAAACATGGCCGCCAAGCCCAAGACGATATTTACCAGCTGTTTTTTTGCGTAATAATAAGGGTTTGCCGAGTAGGCAGATTGGGAAGCACTGGCAATTACCAAAAGACTGAACCCTAGGATTAAAAAAATATTTATTATTAAAATAAAATCTAAGTTTTTTAAAAGTTTTTTTTCTATCACTTAAGCACCTGCTCTCTCACCTCTATTATAAAGAATATGGGCTAAATAAAAAAGACCCCAGGGGCCCTTTTCAAAAGAAAGCTAAACCAAAAGAACAAGTAAATTCCAGAACAAATAATAATAATACAAAAACTACCGGCTACTTCCGGCAAAAGATTAAACAAAAATCTTCTTAAGTAATATAAAAAATATTAATAATCCGAAACAAATCAAATAATTGAAGGCACTAAGGACTAGGATGTAACTCCCGTGCCAATATTTCTTTTAATATTTAGCACCGGTATATTGAGCACTAGGGCTACGGACTCATCTTCACTGCTCAAGGATACTTCCAGCCCACTTTGATCTATTTCCATGTAATGGGAGATTACTTGCAGTAGATCCTCTTTTAAGGCCTCCAAGGTGCTTGGGGACATATTTGCCCGATCTTGAACCAATACCAATCTTAACCGCTCTTTTGCCGCATGTTTGCTGGAAAAAGGATCATCCTTTTTAAAGCCCAATGCCCTTTGAATAAATTCAAACAATCTAACTCCCCCTCCTTTTCTTTAACCAACACCGAATAAACGGCGAAGCCTGCTTACAAAACCCTCGGCATCTAAATTCATTAAAGGAACGGCTTCCCCGGTTATTCTTTTAGCAATATTACGATAAGCCTCTCCGGCCCGGGCTTGCTTTTCCAGCACCACAGGCTCCCCCCTGTTGGTAGAAACAACAATCATTTCATCTTCCGGTATAACTCCCAAAAGATCAATTGCCAAAATTTCTATCATATCATCTATATCCATCATATCCCCTTTCTTTACCATTAAGGGGCGGAGTCGGTTAATAATCAATTTTGGTTCCGATAGCCCATTTGCCTCCAAAAGACCTACGATACGATCGGCATCCCTGACTGCAGCAACTTCCGGAGTAGTAACAACCACGGCCCTTTCGGCACCTGCAATAGCATTTTTAAACCCCTGTTCGATACCGGCGGGACAATCAATAATAATATAATCAAATTCTTCTTTCAGGGAGTTGGTGAGCTCTTTCATTTGCTCCTCGGAAACAGCGGTCTTGTCCTTTGTTTGGGCGGCTGGTAAGAGAAAGAGAGTCTCAAATCGCTTATCTTTTATCAAGGCCTGTTTTAAACGACAGTTTCCGGTGACTACATCCACTATGTCATAAACGATTCTGTTCTCCAGGCCGAGAACAACATCTAGATTACGAAGTCCTATATCCGTATCTACCAATACCACCTTATTGCCCATTAATGCCAGTCCCGTACCCAGGTTGGCTACAGTGGTAGTTTTCCCTACCCCCCCCTTACCAGAGGTTATTACAATAACTTCTCCCATTATTCTTCCTCCTCTTCCTAGCGAAAACTTTGCTCTAAATTAAATGCTTTGTTGCTGCCTTGATGATAGTTTTCAATGATGACCATCCCATCTATGATTTTAGCTATCTCGGGATATTCCGGTTCGGGATAGTCGCCATCGGGGGCACGGGTAAAATGACTTGCAATTCTCAGCTGAGTGGGCTTTAATCGAAAAGCCGCTACTACAGCCTTTTCGTTACCCTCCGCACCTGCATGAGCCACCCCCCTTAAACTGCCCATCACTATAATATTACCCCCTGCCATTACTTCCGCTCCGGGGTTAACATCTCCCATAATCACCACATTTCCCGGATATCGGACGGCTTGGCCGGACCGCAATGTACGTTGCAACAATATTGTGTTAGCGCCATCTACAACAGTTGATTTCTTTTTTGATACATTACCATGTCCTCCGTTTACCCGAGAATGTTTTTCGCCGACTTTTCCTTCATCTTCGAAGCCATAAACTGCCGATGAAGTATTCTTCATAGCATCTCCTCCTGACAACCCCTTGCGTGCATTACTCTATCTAAGGCAAAAACCTGAAAAACAATAATTATTTCGAGAAAAGCCTAGCTGTCTTTACTAAAAATTAACTTCTACAAAGTCGGTCCATTTCCTGCTTTAGAAGGAAAAAACTCTCCCGGTTTTTTCCTCCTTTTTCCAACAAGATCAGCCTTATCTTTACTCTTATCTTAGGTCCCCAAAGGAAAATCGACATAAAACTCTTCCGGCAATTCATATTCTTCGGTGTCTTCATTTAAACCAAAATATGCTTCTAAAACCGCTTTGGCAACCAAGCCGGCGGAACCGCTTCCGGTTTTTCCGTATTCGATAATACCAGCAAAAGCAACTTGGGGATCATCATAGGGTGCGAAGGCAATAAAGACTCCATGATAATCCTTTAGTTTATCATCTCCGACTAAGCCGGTTTCAGCGGTACCTGTTTTGGCCCCTACCTTTATTTCCGGTGGAAATTGACGAAACAAAGCCCAAGCAGTACCGCCGGGCTGGGTGGTTCCTACCATACCCTTTCTTGTATTAGCCAAGGTTTCTTCAGAAAAGGGAACCTCCGTTACCACTTCCGGTTCAAACTTTTTTAAAAGCTCCCCCTCATCACTATAAATACTGTCCACTAAATAGGGTTTGAATCTTTGGCCCCCATTAGCAAGGGTAGCTACAAAATTCGCCAATTGCAAAATGGTGTACATATTGGAACCCTGACCGATGGAGGTGTTATATGTGTCATAAGCCTGCCAATTGGTATCAAAACTCATATCAACCCGATACCTGGCCTCCAAGCTTTTCAACTCCTGATCAAGTTCCTTTAATAATTTATTTTTTTCTTCCTGATCCACAGTGTTAGCTAATAGTTGATCATATTTTTCCTGGAGGCTTTCTCGACGGGCAGCGTACCGCCTTTCAATCAAAATTGAGTTAATTTCTTTTTTCCAGGCCGGAGTTGGCAAAATACCTTTCGATTCCCCAGGCAAATCGGTTAAGCCTGTAGGTTTACCCAGCCCGAAAGCGTCTGCAACCTTATCTATACCCTCAATACCCGCCAATTCCCCCGCATATTGAAAAAAAACATTGCAAGAAACGGCCATAGCTTGATAGAAATCAACGATTCCGTGAGTACTCCAACATTTTATATAGGGTGGTTTCCAATAACTACCGGTACAATTAACACTTACATTGTTAACATTCATTTTACCGGATTCCAAAGCCGCCATAGCAGTAATCGGTTTAAAAGCAGAGCCCGGGGGATAAGTCGCTTTAATTGCCCTGTTATATGTTGGTGCCAGCTTCGGGTCATTATAATAATCACTTTTTTGTCCATAGCTTCCATCAACAAAATCATTGGGATTCATCTCCGGATAAGAGGCCATGGCTAAAATGCCGCCGGTTTTAACATCTAAAAGAACTCCTGCACCCACTTGACTTTTAGGGCTTTCGGTGGTCTGTATCTTTTCTATTACTTCCCTGATGCTGTCTTCCATTGTTTTTTGCAGTTTATAATCCAGTGTCAATTTTATGGTGTTGCCGGGAATAGGGGCCAATGTAACCGGCAATTCCCTCACTATACGATGGCTGGCATTAACCTCAATAGGCTGCGACCCTTCCAGCCCTCGAAGCCCGTAAATCAAGCCCTGCTCATCCTTTAAAAATTCGAAACTTCTTTCCAAACCCATTTTGCCAATACGATCATTAAGGTCATAACCGTTTTCTTTATTTGCTTCCAGCTCACTTCCGCTGATGAGACCTTCAAAACCAATAATATGACCTGCTAAACTCCCTTCGGGATAGTAACGCATTGGCTCTGAGCGAATAACCAGGCCGGGCAGTTCTCCTCTTCTTTCTTCCAATACAGTAACTAAGGTAACAGATTCCTCGCTCCAAGGTAGCCTGAAAATTTCTAGCGGCTCATAACGACGAAGATGATTACCCAATTTTTCCATAATTAACTCTTTGGTAATCTCCGGTCTGCCTAAGAGGAAAGCCAGCCTTTCTGCTACCTGTTCCTCTTGTTGCTTGTTATTTAAATGGGAAACAGAAATTGTGAAAATCGGCTTACTGGAGGCCAACACAGTGCCATCCGTGGTAAGAATATCTCCCCTTTTAGCCGGAATTGAAAGCATCCTGATCCGATTGCCATCCGATCTGGTTTTGTAAGCCTCTGCCTGTACTATTTGCAATAAATAAAGCTGACCCAATAGGACAGCAAACATTAAGATAGCCAGCAAGGAAAAGATTTTAAATTTATTTTTAAACGCTTTCTTTTTTTCTTCCACGCCTTTCCCCCCTGGCTCTATTTGAATCTATGCGATGTAAATTCCCTTGTCATATATTTTGAAAAAGGCTTGTAAATGATAAAACCCATCAGCGAATTATAGGCCGCTAAAGGTAGGGCAAACTGGCGAAACAGTATAAATTGGTTAAGACCGGAAACCAGTGAAAAAAAGAAGATATAAATCAGATGGGACAAGATAGAACCAATAAAAACCACCAGCAAGGGCAAAATTAAATTATCTTTAAACAGCTTTCTTTCTCCAAAACCTGCCAGGTAACCGATCAGCATTTTAGTTGCGGCATTCAACCCTACAAAACGACCCAATAACAAATCCTCCGCCAATCCAAAAATAAAGCCTATTTTGGCGCCGGCAATACTTCCCCGAAAAAGGGCATAGAATAAAACCAAGATCAACAGGAAATCCGGTTTTGCCCCATAAAAGGTAAATAAATCAAAAACAGTAGTTTCTAAAGTCAGGGAAAGAAAAAGAAGCACAGCCAAAATGAAATAGTGCATCTCACTCCTCCCCTTTCTCGGGGAGAACAATTAACACTTCTTCAATTCGATCAAAATCTACAAATGGGAGCAGTTGAGCCTTTTTCATTAAACCGTTGGACTCCGGTATTATGTTAATAACATAACCGATAGGTAGGCCTTTAGGGAAAATTCCCCCCAGACCGGAAGTTACAATAATATCATCCTCCCGGACAAGACTGTCATAGGGTAATTGAACCATCTGTAACGGGATTTTATCATCTCCCGTCCCCTCTACGATGCCGGGAAATCGGGTGTTCTGCACCATACCGCCTAAAGCACCCTCATGATCTAAAATTAATAAAACCTCGGCCGATCTTTCCCCCAGAATTCCGATTCTGCCTACCACACCTTTTGTAGTAACTACGGCCATTCCTTCCTGGAGCCCGTGAATTCTGCCTTTGTTAATAGTAAAAGTTTTACGCCAATTGGAGGGGTTGCGGCCAATCACCTTTGCGGCTAAAAGCTCCCTTTGATCTACAAAGGAGGCTTCAAAATTCACAAGACTTCGTAATCTCAGATTTTCCAAGCGATATTCCTCTAACAAATAGAGCTCCCCCGTAAGCTCTTCAACTTGTTTTTGCAGTAATAGATTTTCTTCCTTGGTCCGATTATACTTGGTAAAACCTTCAAAAAAGTCCTTGCCGGCTTGAGTTATGGTTGTAACTCCACTTTCTAAAGGAGCCAACAGATCCTGCCAAAGAGCCTCCGGTTTTGTTAACCAGGGGCGATTCCAACCGGTAAAAAAGGCCAGCACAAGACTTAACACTAAAACAGCCACAAAGGCTACAACCTTCGGGTTTATTCTCCGGCGTTTCAATCCCCTTCACGCCCCTTTTTATCCCATCTTTCTTGTTGGTATTAACACCCTTTTTAAAATAGCAATATTCTCCAGTACCTTTCCTGTGCCGGTTGCCACCGCCCCCATAGGATCCTCCGCCAGATGTACGGGCATACCTGTTTCTTCCTGTATTAAATCCCCCAGGCCCCATAAAAGGGACCCGCCACCTGCCATAACAATGCCCCGATCCATAATATCCGCAGCCAATTCAGGAGGAGTTTTTTCCAGGCAAATTTTAATTGCCTCAATTATTCCCGCCACCGGCTCCATTAAAGCCTGCTGAATTTCGACTGCCGATACCTCTATTGTTTTTGGTAAACCGGTAACCAAATCCCTACCTCTGACGGGAAAAATTTGCTGTTTCCTTGCTTCACCTTCATCGGTAAAATTAAAACTGGCGGCACCAACTTCTATCTTTATTTCTTCTGCAGTTCTCTCCCCCACCATCAAATTAAATTTACGCTTAATATGATGAACAATTGCTTCATCCAAGTCATCCCCACCCACTCGAATGGAACGGCTGGTGACAATCCCTCCAAGGGAAATAATTGCGACTTCCGTTGTACCCCCTCCGATATCTACAATCATGTTACCGGTGGGCTCATGAACCGGAAGACCGGCACCGATAGCGGCGGCCATCGGCTCTTCAATTAAATAAGCTTCCTTTGCCCCGGCCTGCAAAGCGGCTTCTCTGACCGCTCTTTCTTCCACTGCCGTTACACCGGAGGGCACACCGACAACCACCCGGGGGCGAACTAAAATACCTTTTTTAACAGCCTTACCTATGAAATAACTTAACAGCCTTTGAGTTACATCAAAGTCTGCAATTACCCCGTCTTTGATTGGACGAATGGCGACAATATTGCCGGGAGTCCGGCCAATCATTTTTTTGGCCTCTTCCCCGACAGCCAGAATTGTACCTTTATCCTTCTGAATAGCTACTACTGACGGTTCTTGTATAATAACTCCTTTACCCTTTACATGTACTAAGATATTAGCTGTTCCTAAATCTATTCCCAAATCTCGTGCAAAAATCATGCATCTTCTCCTTCCGCGTCAAAAAAGATCTTCTGGACTCAGTTTATGTCAAACTATATTTTATAATGTAACGGCTCAGTATTCAAGGAAAGTTTTATTTTCTTGTCTGGAATTAGGTGGAATCCTTCGCCTGCCAAACAGCGATCGGATTATAAGAGCCTTTTACATTTTCCCTTGCCTTTTTAAACTGTAATGTTTTTGATCGCCAATAATAATATGATCCAAAACAATAATACCCAAAAGCTCCCCTGCCGCTACCAGCCTCTTAGTTATCGCCAAATCTTCCGAGCTGGGAGCAGGATCTCCGCTGGGATGATTATGTACTAAAATCACCGCTGCCGCACTTTTTTTAATTGCCTGCTTAAATAATTCCCTAGGGTGAACAATGGAGGCATTAAGACTACCCACGGAAATAGTTTCCTGATAAAGTACCTGATTTTTCGTATCCAGCAATAATGATATAAAATGCTCCCGATCCAAATGACGCATCTGCTCCATCAAGAGTTCCGCTACATCTTCCGGAGTTTTAATAACGGGTCTTATACCTTTATTTTTCAGAGCCACCCTTCGGCCCAATTCCACTGCGGCTTTTATTTGGCTGGCCTTGGCCAAACCAATGCCGTGAATAGCTGCGAAATCCTCAATACTTGCTTCCGCTAAAAAACCTAGGCCTTTAGGTTGGGCCAAAATCCTGTTGGCAAGAGAAATTGCACTTTCTTTTTGGCTACCTGTACGAAGCAAAATGGCCAACAACTCTCCATCCGTTAGTCTTTCCGCTCCTAGGGCATCCATCTTTTCCCTTGGACGCATCTCCGGTGGCAGGTCCGCAATGATCCATTTTTCCACCATTATACTCCTCCTCTTGAAAAAGCAAATCCCTTTATTTGTTAAGAAGTAATACTTAATAAATCCACTCCCATCTTTTTTAAAAACCGGTAAAGTAAATGAATCGGTAAACCCACAACATTAAAGTAGCATCCGTCAATCTTTTCCACAAAAAGGCCGCCTTTGCCCTGGATACCATAGCCCCCCGCTTTGTCAAAGGGTTCCCCCGAAGCGATATAGCTATTAATTTCGGGGACTGTCAACTGCTGAAAATGAACTCGGGTAATTTCATGTCCCAGTTGCTGTTGGCCGGTTTTCCCGTCTACAACGGCCAGCCCGGAAAAAACTAAATGCTCTTGTCCGCTTAAGGAACGAAGCATTTTTTCGGCTTCCACCGAGGTAGTTGGTTTGCCTAAAATTTTTTCACCTAAAACCACAATAGTATCCGCCCCAATGATTAAACCTTCTTCCACTTCTTTACCAACATTTGTAGCCTTTAGACAGGCTAAGGTTTCCACTAATTTACCGGGCTGCAAGGAAAAATTTAATTCCTCCGGCACTTGGCTGACCTGCACTTCGAAAGGAACTCCTAAATCTTTTAATATTTTTTGTCTTCTTGGAGAAGCCGAAGCCAATATCAACTTCATAATCATTTCCTCTTTTTTAGTGTTAGCATTCAAATACTAAAAAACGCCTTGTTACCAAGGCGCTTTGTTATTATCCCCTGCGGTAGCCTAAATTAAAGGTGAGAACCTCTAAGTTTACCGATAAGTCCACATTGCGTAGCTCTATGTCTAAGGGCACATTTAAAACAGTGGGGGCAAAATTCAAAATGGCCTTTAACCCCGCTTCAATTAATAAATTTGCCACATCCTGGGCAGCCACTGCGGGCACCGCTATTACACCGATCCTTGCCTTTTCGTCCTCCACTATTTCCTTTAATCTGCTTGTCGGAAAAACTTCAATCCCATTTAAACGATAGCCGATCTTTTTAAGATCATTATCAAAAATACCAACAACATGAAACCCTCTTTCTCTAAAGCCTCCGTACATAGAAAGAGCAGCACCCAGATTTCCTGCACCGACAATCACCAGTGGCCATTTTTGATTCAAACCCAGGATTTTCATCAGGTGATGGTATAGATCCTGCACATTATAACCCACACCACGAGTCCCAAACTCACCAAAATAGGCTAAATCCTTTCTTACTTGCGCAGAGCTCACACCTACCCCCTCTGCAATTTCGTTGGAAGAGATTGTAATGATACCTCTTTTATCCGCCTGGGATAGGTATCTGGAGTAGACGGAAAGTCTTGTAATGGTAGCTTCTGGGATCTTCATCGTTTTCAAAATAATTCCTCCCTGTAATATATAGTTCAAAAAATTGAAACCTTGAGTTTGGGTAATACTTCACTATATCCAGTCTATGTCATTATATACCATTTGCCAAAAAAATCAAAGGGAAATGTCGAATTTAGTATAATTATCTTTTAATTATTCTTTAATAATCTTTTAATAAAAGCTTTCGGGCTTCCGAAATCATATAAATAGAACCGGTCACGCAAAAAAGATCCTCCTTGGAGGTAGATAACAAGCCTTCATTTATGGCCTGCTGAATGTCTGGGATTATTTTTAAGTCCTGTACATAGCTTCTTGCCAAATCCCCGAGCACTTCCCAATCTCCCGCCCGGGGGCTATTAGGTTTTGTCAATATTAGGACATCGGCTAACGGTGCTAAAATAGCCAACACCTTTTCCCTTTCTTTGTCGGCCAACATACCCAGGATTAAAACTAATCTTTGGTAAGTAAAGAGGTCCCTCAATGCCTTTTTTAAGGTTAGGGCCCCATCAACATTGTGAGCAGCATCAATTAAAATCGTCGGTTTTGTTTGCAAAACCTCTAACCTGCCCAGCCAGGTAACCTTTGCCAAACCCTCTCTAATTGCTTGCTCACTAATAGAATACCCCAAAAATGCTAAACATTCCATGACAGCAACTGCCGTAGCCGCATTTACACCTTGATGTTCCCCCAATAGGGGCGTTTTTAGGGCAAGATAGTTATTACTTGCACCCACATAATTGAAAGAAACACCATTTAAATCAGCCGACAGAATCTGGATTGTAAACTGCTGGCCAAAAACCATTAATTCCGCCTGTTTTTCCTCCGCAGTTGCCTGGATAATTTTCAAAACCTCCGGCAACACGGCTGCGGTCACTACCTTGTTCCGACTTTTAATAATGCC